>CAYOVM010000193.1:0-6107 GCA_964407355.1 uncultured Enterobacteriaceae bacterium | reverse complement strand
TTTTCACCGCCTTCGCGTTCGCGCAGCTGCGCACGATCCCGGCCGACGCGAAGCGCGGCGTGATGCGCCACGTCCAGGAGACGATCGTGGAGATCGATGGCAAGCCGCAGCGTCTCTCCGCCGGCGCGCAGATCCGCAGCGCGTCCAATCTGATTTTGGTCCCGAGCGCCGTTCCGCCGGACTCGCTGGTGAAATACCGGCTCGACCAGGAGGGCCTCGTGCGCCAGGTCTGGCTGCTTACGCCGCAGGAAGCGGCGCAGGCGGACAAGGCGAAATGAGAGCGAAATGAGCGGCAAACTTTTCCTTCGCAGCTTCGGCTGCCAGATGAACGAGTACGACTCGGACCGGATCGCCGGCCTGATGCGCGAGGCCGAGGGCCTGGAGAAGACCGACAGCCCCGCCGAGGCCGACCTCATCGTCTTCAACACCTGCTCGGTGCGCGAGAAGGCGCAGGAAAAAGTGTTCGCCGACCTCGGCCGGGTGCGCGAGCTGAAGAAGGCGAACCCCGCGCTCATGATCGCGGTCGGCGGCTGCGTCGCGAGCCAGGAAGGCCCGGCGATCGTGCGGCGCGCGCCGTACGTCGACGTGGTGTTCGGACCGCAGACGCTGCACCGGCTGCCGGAGCTTCTCGCGCGCCGGCGCGCGAGCGGCCGGCCGCAGGTCGACATCAGCTTCCCGGAGATCGAGAAGTTCGACCGCCTGCCGCCCGCGCGCGCCGAGAACGCGAGCGCGTTCGTCTCGATCATGGAAGGCTGCAGCAAGTACTGCAGCTTCTGCGTGGTGCCCTACACGCGCGGCGAGGAAGTCTCGCGGCCGTTCGACGACATCGTCGCGGAGATCGCGGGGCTCGCCGAGCAGGGCGTGAAGGAAGTGACGCTGCTCGGGCAGAACGTCAACGCGTGGCGCGGCACGATCGAAGGCGAGCGCGCCGATTTCTCCGAATTGCTCTTTTGCATAAACGAAGTTCCGGGGATCGAGCGGTTGCGTTACACGACCTCGCATCCGCGCGAGTTCACGCAACGGCTGATCGACGCGCACGCCGCCTTGCCCAAGCTCGCGGCGCATGTGCACCTGCCGGTGCAGTCGGGCTCGGACCGCGTGCTCGCGGCGATGAAGCGCGGCTACACCGTGCTCGAGTACCGCTCCATCGCGCGCCGGCTGAGGGAGGCGCGCTCGGACCTGTCGCTCACCTCGGATTTCATCGTCGGCTTCCCCGGCGAGACCGAGGCCGATTTCGCGGCGACGCTGCGGCTCGCCGCGGAGGTGGACTTCGACTCGTCCTTCTCTTTCCTCTATAGCCCGCGCCCGGGAACGCCCGCCGCCCAGCTCGAGGACGAGACGACTCGAGAAGAGAAATCCGACAGGCTGCAGCGGCTGCAGGCGCAGCTCGAATCGCAGGCGCGGCGGATCAGCGAGCGCATGGTGGGCGGGATCGAGCGCGTCCTCGTCGAGGGCTTCGCGAAGAAGAACCCGGCGGAGCTGCGCGGCCGCACCGGCAACAACCGCGTGGTCAATTTCCCCGGCAGCCCGGCCCTCGTTCACCGGTTCGCGGATGTGCGGATCACGGCGGCGCTCGCGCACACGCTGCGCGGCGAGATCGCAGAACGGCGCCTCGAAAAAAAGCAGCGGGTGAATGAGCAGTAAATCCCCGGGGAAGCCGACGGAAGTCAGGCTCGACCCAGTGGACAACCCGCGTCTCGCGCGGCTTTGCGGCGCGCTCGACGTCAACCTGCGCCAGATCGAGTCGGCGCTCGACGTCACGATCGCGCGCCGGGGCGCGAAGTTCACCGTGCGCGGCGAGCAGGCGAAGCGCGCGGCGCAGGCGATCGAGCATTTCTACGACCGCGCGGTCGGCGAGCTGACTTTGGACGACGTGCAGCTCGGGCTCGCCGAGCTTTCCCAGCAGGATCTCTCGAGGAGCACCGACGGGCCCCACCTCCTCACGCGCCGGCCGGATTTGCACGGGCGCACGCCGAACCAGATCGAGTACATCGATAAAATCCGCACGCACGATTGCACCTTCGGCATCGGCCCGGCGGGCACCGGCAAGACCTACCTCGCCGTGGCCTGCGCGGTCGACGCGCTCGAGCGCGACAAGGTGAAGCGCATCGTCCTCGTGCGCCCCGCGGTCGAGGCCGGCGAGCGCCTGGGCTTCCTGCCCGGCGACCTCGCGCAGAAAGTCGACCCGTACCTGCGCCCGCTGTACGACGCGCTCTACGACCTGATGGGCTTCGAGAAGACCGGCAAGCTCCTCGAGCGCGGAACCATCGAATTGGCGCCTCTCGCCTACATGCGCGGCCGCACGCTGAACCACGCCTTCATCATCCTCGACGAGGCGCAGAACACCACCCCCGAGCAGATGAAGATGTTCCTGACGCGCCTCGGCTTCGGCGCCACCGCGGTGGTGAACGGCGACGTGACGCAGACCGACCTCGCGCGCGGCCAGAAGAGCGGTCTCATCGAAGCGCGCCGGATCCTGGAAGGCGTGCGCGGCATCGCCTTCACGCAGTTCGGCGCGCAGGACGTGGTCCGCCACCCGCTGGTCGCGCGCATCATCGATGCCTACGAAAAGCACCAGCAGCAGGAATAAGGTTCTGGTGCAGTTCGCAGTTCGCCGGCGGGGCCTGCCGGACTCGCGCTCGCTGCGCCGCTGGGCAGGCGCGGCGGCCCCGAAAGGGCTGCAACTGACGCTGCGCGTCGTCGGCGCGGCGGAAGGAAGGAATCTCAACAAGAGATTCCGGAAGAAGAACCGGGCAACCAACGTGCTCAGCTTCCCCTACGGCAAAGGCGCCGGCGACGTCGTCCTGTGCCATCCGGTCGTGGCGCGGGAGGCGCGCCGGCAGGGAAAATCGGTCGCGGCGCATTACGCGCATCTCGTGGTGCACGGCGTGCTGCATCTGCGCGGCTACGATCACGGCGCGCGGGCCGAGGCGTCGAGGATGGAGCGGCGCGAAGTACGCATCCTGCGGCGCTTGGGCTTCGGTAATCCCTACGAGTTAGAATGACCCGCTTCGCATGAACGACCCCGCGCGCCCCAGTTTTCTCGAGCGACTTTCGGCGCTGATGCTGCGCGAGCCCGGCGACCGCGAGCAGCTCGTGAAGCTGCTGCGCTCCGCCTACGCGCGCAACCTCCTCGACGCCGACGCGATGTCGATCATCGAGGGCGCGCTCACCGTGTCGGAGATGCAGGTGCGCGACATCATGATCCCGCGCGCCCAGGTCGACTTCATCGACATCAACGAGCCGGTGGAGAGCTTCATCCCGCAGGTCATGTCGACGGCGCACTCGCGCTTTCCGGTCATCGACCAGAACCGCGACGACGTGATCGGCGTCCTCCTCGCGAAGGACCTGCTGCGCCACTATGCGGGCGAAGAAACGTTCAATGTGCGCGAGATGCTGCGCCCCGCGGTGTTCGTCCCCGAGGCGAAGCGCCTCAACGTGCTCTTGCGCGAGTTCCGCGCGAGCCGCAACCACATGGCGATCGTGGTCGACGAGTACGGCGGCATGGCGGGCCTCGTGACGATCGAGGATGTTCTCGAGCAGATCGTCGGCGAGATCGAGGACGAGTACGACTTCGACGAGGCCTCGGACAACATTCTTCCCGAGCAGGGCGGACGCTATCGCGTCAAGGCGCTGACGCAGATCGCCGATCTCAACGCCGCGCTCGGCACGAAATTCAGCGACGAGACCACGGACACCGTCGGCGGCCTGGTCATCGCGCACCTCGGCCGGCTGCCCAAGCGCGGCGAGACCGTCACGATCGAAGGCGTGCGCTTCCAGGTGCTGCGCGCCGACAGCCGCCGCGTGTACACGCTGCTGGTGGACAAGCCGAAGTAGGAAAATGGGGAAGGACCCCATTTTTCGCGGCCTGGCGAAGGGAGAATGGGGACGCGCTCCGTTTTTCCCATCGTTCGTGGGGTTCTGCGCCGGGGCGGCGACCGTGCTCGCCTTCGCGCCGGCCGGCCTTTACCCGGTTGCGCCGCTCTCGTTCGCGGTGCTCATCCACCTGTGGGTCCGCGCGGGTCAGCGCGAATGCTTCTGGACCGGCTGCGCCTTCGGCCTGGGCCTCTTCGGCGCGGGCGCTTCCTGGGTCTACGTCAGCCTGAGCCAGTTCGGCGGCATGCCGGCGCCGATCGCGGCGATCGCGACGCTCGGATTCTGCGCGCTGCTCGCGCTCTTCACGGGCGCGGCCGGATGGCTCCAGGCGCGCGTGCCGGCGGGCGAGATCGCGCGCGCGAGCCTGCTCATTCCCGCGTCCTGGACGCTGTTCGAGTGGCTGCGCAGCTGGGTGTTGACCGGCTTCCCATGGCTCTCGGCCGGCTATGCCGCCACCGGCTGGCCGACGCAGGGCTATGCGCCGCTGGCCGGCGTCTTCGGCGTTTCGCTCGCCACGCTGTGCCTCGCGGGGATGGTGTGGATCATGGCGAGGAACCGCGAAGGCCGCGCGGCGGCGCTGGTTTCGTTCGTCGCCCTGGTCGCGGGCGGCGAAGCGCTGCGGCATGTGGAATGGACCGAGCCGCGCGGCGCGCCGGTCTCGGCCGCCCTGCTGCAGGGAAACATCGCGCAGGATCTCAAATTCCTGCCGGAGCGCTACGCGCGCACCCTAGAGACGTATGCGATGCTCGCCGAGGAGACGCGCGCGAAGCTGATCGTCCTGCCGGAGACCGCGATCCCGCGCTTCTACGACCGCATCGATCCGGACTACATCGCGAGGCTGGAGCGCGCCGCCCGGGCCAACGACGGCGATCTGCTGCTCGGCGTGCCGTTTCGCGCCGGCCCGCGCGAGTTCTACAACAGCGTGCTGAGCCTCGGCGTCTCCGGGCGCCAGCTCTATCACAAGGCGCATCTCGTGCCGTTCGGCGAGTTCGTGCCGCCCGGCTTCGGCTGGGTGATGCGGATGCTGGAGATTCCCCTGTCCGATTTCTCGAGCGGCGCCGCCGAGCAGCCGCCGCTCTCGGTCGCCGGCCAGCGCGTCGCGATCAGCGTCTGCTACGAGGACGCGTTCGGCGAGGAGCTCGCGCGCCGGCTGCCGGAAGCGACGCTCCTCGTCAACGTTTCCAACGTCGCCTGGTTCGGCGACTCGCTCGCGCCCTCCCAGCATCTGCAGATCGCGCGGCTGCGGGCGATCGAGACCGGCCGCATGCACCTCGCCGCCACCAACACCGGCATCACCGCGGCGATCGACCGCGATGGACGGGTGCTCGCCCGGCTGCCTCAGTTCGCCGAGGGCCGCCTGGAGATCGCCGCGCAAGGCTACGTCGGCGCGACGCCTTTCGTGCGCGCCGGCGACATGCCGGTCGTTTTCCTCTCGGTGTTCGTGCTGCTCATCGCGGTCGGGGTCGCTCTGAAGCGGCGCGGCATTCGTTAGCCGTTAAAATCGGCCGCGTGCTTACCTTCCAGCAGTTGATTCTCAGGCTCAATGCGTTCTGGGACCGCCAAGGCTGCGTGCTGCTCCAGCCCTACGACATGGAAGTGGGCGCCGGCACCTTCCACACCGCGACCTTCTTGCGCGCGATCGGTCCCGAGCCGTGGAAGGCGGCGTACGTGCAACCCTCGCGCCGTCCCAAAGACGGACGCTACGGCGAAAATCCGAACCGCCTGCAGCATTACCATCAGTATCAGGTGGTGCTGAAGCCCTCCCCCGCCGACATCCAGGACCTTTACCTGCAGTCGCTGCAGGATCTCGGCATCAACCCGAAGGAGCACGACATCCGCTTCGTCGAGGACGACTGGGAATCGCCGACCCTCGGCGCGTGGGGTCTGGGCTGGGAAGTGTGGCTCGACGGCATGGAGGTCACGCAATTTACGTATTTTCAGCAAGTAGGCGGTCTCGATTGCAAGCCGGTGCTCGGCGAGATCACCTATGGCATAGAGCGCCTGGCGATGTACCTGCAAGACAAGCAAAGCATCTTCGACCTGGCGTGGACGGATGGCGTCAGGTACGGCGACGTCTATCACCAGAACGAAGTGGAGCAGTCGCGCTACAACTTCGAGCTTTCCAACACCGACATGCTGTTCCGGCACTTCGGCGAGTTCGAGTCGGAGGCAAAGCGCCTGATGCAAGCGCAATGCGTCCTGCCGGCGTACGAGATGGTTCTCAAGGCCTC
>CAYOVM010000192.1:1318-6138 GCA_964407355.1 uncultured Enterobacteriaceae bacterium | reverse complement strand
TTGCGCGCTTTCGGGTCGGCGAGGTTGAGCCGGTTCTCGTTGACGAGCATGGTCTGCTGCTTGAGCCACTGCTGCCAGGCTTCCTTCGAGACGTTTTCCCAGATGCGCTTGCCGAGCGCGCCCGGAAAGGGCGGATAGTCCATGCCGTCGGCCTCGCGGCCGAGCTTCACGCATTTCACGGTTCGTGCCATGCCGCGAATTATATTCGCTTGAGGAACACTTTCGAGCCGCGGCGCCAGTTGTAGAGCGCCTGCCGCCGGGGCGGCAGCGCGGCGACCTCGGCGGCGCGAAAGCCCTGCTCGAGAAACCAGTGCGCGGTGCGCGTCGTGAGCGCGAACACGCGCTTGATCTTCAACGCCTTCGCGCGGTCCTCGCAGGCTTTCAGGAGCTGCTCGCCGTAGCCGGCGTCGCGGTAGTCCTGCGCCACCGCGAGGCAGGCGAATTCGCCGCTCTTGTCGTCGGGGAACGGGTACAGCGCGGCGCAGCCGACGATGGCCCCGTCGTGCTCGACCACGAAGAAATTGCCGATCTCCGCCTCGAGCAGCTCGCGGCTGCGCTTGACCAGCGTGCCCTCGGCTTCCAGCGGCTCGATGAGCGCCAGCATGCCCCGCACGTCGTCGATTCGCGCCTGGCGCAGCCGTTCGACCGGGGCGGCGGTGATCATCGTGCCGACGCCCGCGTGGGTGAAGAGCTCGAGGAGCATCGACCCCGCTACCCGCCGCGTGATGATATGCGCCCGGCCGACGCCGCCGTTCACCGCCCGCAGCGCGTGCTCCAGGGCGCGTACCGTCTGTTGCGTGAGCCCGTCGTTCTTGCCGACTTTGGCCAGGACCGCCTGCGCGTCTTTCGGCGTGAGCTCGCTGATGAGCTCGTTCTTGCGATCGACGGGCAGCTTGTCGGTGTACATCAGGAGCTTGTCCGCCTTCAGGGCGACGGCGACGTTCTCGGCGACGTCTTCCCAGGCGACGTTGAACACTTCGCCGGTGGGCGAGTAGCCGAGGTGCGGCACCAGCACGACCTCGCCCGCGTCGAGGCGGCGCGCGATGCCCACCGCGTCGACCTTGCGCACCGCGCCGGTGAACTGGAAGTCGACGCCCTTAAGCACGCCGATCGGCCGGGCGGTGAGGAAGTTGCCGGAGGCGACGCGGATCTGCGCGCCCGCCATCGGCGAGCTCGGCAGGCCCTGCGAAAGCAGCGCCTCGATCTCGACCCGCAGCACGCCGACCGCCTGCCTGACCGCCATCAGCGCGGCTTCGTCCGTGACGCGCAGGCCTTGCACGTAGCGCGAGCGTGCGCCCTTCGCCTTAAGCTCGGCCTCGATCTGCGGCCGCGCGCCGTGCACCAGCACGAGCCGGATGCCGAGCGCGGAGAGCAGGCTGACGTCGTGCACGAAGCTCTCGAAACGCGCGCGCTCGGCGAACATCTCGCCGCCGAACGCGATGACGAAGGTGCGGCCGCGAAACGCATGCACGTACGGCGTCACCTGGCGCAGCCAGCGAACGAAGGCTTCCGGTTGCTGCAATGCAGTCATGCGACGGAGGAGCTCCCTGTGTAGCTGTAGTTTTTTCAAATTCTAAAGGGTAATCAGAAACGCCGCGCCTGCGCTATGCTGGCGGCTGGAGGTCGTCATGAAATTCGCGCGCGTCTTTATCCTCGCAATGCTTCTCTCGCCGTTCGCCGCCCAGGCTTCGGAGGACGAGGCGTTCGGCCATGCCCTCACGCTGGTGCAGATGTTCGTGCGCAGCGCGATGCTGTCGGACGATCCCAAGGCCGGCCTCGCCGCGCTCGACAACGTGCTTTCGGGCCGCAATGCGGAAGCGAACCAGGCCTTCGCCGGCCTTTTCCAGGAAGCGACCGCCGACCTGCCCGCCCAGCATCGCGACAAGGTCGCCGCCATCGGACGCGACCTGGCGGGCGTGGCGCGCAAGGAGATCGGCAAGGAGCAGGCACGGCTGCAGATGGCGCCCAGCGTCTACGAGCGGCCGCGCTCCTTCGAAGCGGCGCTGCAGGCGCGCAAGGACCTGACCGCGATGGGCCTGCGCTACTACGATTCGGCCCAGTTCCTCGACTCGGTGAAGCGCGACGATGAGCTCGCAGTGGAGCTGTACCTGCTCGGGGGCGGCGTGGACGTCGCCGGCAAAGGGCGGGACGGACGCGGCGCGGTGGACATCGCCCGCGCCAATCGCAACGAGCGCCTCGCCGAGCTGCTCTCTAGAAATCTCCGCTCAGCGCGTTGAGCGCCGCGAGCGCCGCGAGCGCCGCGGTTTCCGTGCGCAGGATTCTCGGACCCAGGTTGACCGGGACGAATCCCGCGTCGAGAAAAGCTTTCTCCTCCTTCGCGTCGAACCCGGCTTCGGGGCCCGCCCCGAGAATGAAGCTTTCGCTTTTTTTTTCAATAAATCTCGAAAACCGAAGGCCTGAACCGGGAGAAAGCAACACCTTCACTCCCGCTACGTCCAACGGGCGATAGTCGGCCGCATTCACCAGCGGCGCCACCGCGGGGATCCGGTTGCGGCCGCATTGCTCGCAGGCGGAGACCGCGATCTTCTGCCAGTGGCCCTGGCGCGCGGCGGCGCGCTCGCCTTTCGGCCGCGCCACCGAGCCGGCGGCGAGCACCGGGTGAATCTCGGCGACGCCCAGCTCCACCGCCTTGCGGATGGTGAATTCCATGCGCTCGCCGGAGGACACGCCCTGGACCAGCACGACGCGCAGCGGAGATTCGCGCTCGATCGCCCGGTGCTCCAGGACGTCGACGCTCACGCGCAGCCTTTGGATCGAGGAGACGCGCCCCGCGTATTCGCCGCCGCGGCCGTTGAAGAGCGTGACCTCCTCGCCGCTGCGGATCCTCAGGACGTGGACCGCGTGATGCGCCGTATCCTCGGGGAGCTCGCAGGAACCGCCGGCGCGCAGCGCGGCGTCGATGTAAAACCGCGCCACGGCTAGCGGGTGCAGGTCCAGACCGCGACTTCACAGCCCGCGCCGCATTTGGCGAGCGCCTTGGTCTCGGCCTCCTGCCGCGTCGCGCCTTTCTGGGCGGAGAATTTCTTCGGATTGCGCGCGAGCGCGGCGCAGCTTCGCGTCACGCTTGCCACCACGACGCATTGCTCGTGGCCGCACTGCTTCAGCGCCTCGATGCTCGCTTCGCGGCCGGTGCGCCGGTCGGTGGCCCAGCCCATGCTGCCGCTTCCCTGGTGATACGCGATGGCGCCGTGCAAGGAGTTGCGCGCCGACTTATCCGCCGCCAGCACAGAAAAAGCGCTTGGGAGGAAAAAACAACCCAGTACTGCGCAGGCGAGCCTCACATCGTCGCGCCGAGGGTCCAGGGGGCGAACTCGTCCTCGCCGTAGCCGAGCTCCTCGGACTTGGACTTGCGGCCCGAGGCGGTCTCGAGGATGAGCTTGAAGAAGCGCTCGCCCACCTGCTGGACGGTCTCGGTGCCGTCGATGACCGTGCCGCAGTTGATGTCCATGTCGTCTTCCTGCTTCAAGAAGAGGGCGGTATTGGTGGCGAGCTTGAGCGAGGGCGAGGGCTTGCAGCCGTAGGCCGAGCCGCGCCCGGTGGTGAAGCAGATCATGTTCGCGCCGCCCGCGACCTGTCCGGTGGCGGACACCGGGTCGTAGCCCGGCGTGTCCATGTAGACGAAGCCCTTCGCCGTCACCGGCTGGGCGTACTCGTAGACGTCGACGAGGTTGGTGGTCCCGCCTTTCGCCACCGCGCCGAGCGACTTCTCCAGGATGGTGGTGAGGCCGCCCGCCTTGTTGCCCGGCGAGGGGTTGTTGTTCATCTCGTTGCCGTTGCGGCGGGTGTAGTCCTCCCACCAGCGGATGCGCGCGATCAGCTTCTCGCCGACCGCCTTCGAGACGGCGCGGCGGGTGAGCAGGTGCTCGGCGCCGTAGATCTCGGGCGTCTCGGAGAGGATTGCCGTTCCTCCGTTTTTTACCAAAATATCCACCGCGGCGCCGAGCGCCGGGTTCGCGCTGATTCCGGAGTATCCATCCGAGCCGCCGCACTGCAGGCCGAGAATCAGGTGGCTCGCCAGTACGCTCTCGCGCTTGACCTTGTTTGCTTCCGGCAGCATCTCCTTCACGCGCGCGATGCCGTTTTCCACCGCCTTGCGGGTGCCGCCCTTCTCCTGGATGGTGAAGGCGCCGAGCTTGTCGCCGCGCTTTAGCTGCTGCGCCGACAGGAGATCGTTGATCTGGTTCGCCTCGCAGCCCAGGCCGACAAGCTGCGACGCGAAGAAGTTCGGGTGGCGCGCGTAGCCGGCGATCGTGCGGCGCAGGAGATCGGTCGCCTCGCCCTCGCTCGCCATGCCGCAGCCGGTCTTGTGCGTGAGCGCGACGACCCCGTCGACGTTCGGGAACTCTTCCAGATTGTTCTCGAAGTGCCTCGCGATCATCTTCGCCACGGTCGCCGAGCAGTTCACGCTCGTGAGGATGCCGATGTAGTTCCGGGTCGCGACCCGGCCGTCGGCGCGGACGATCCCCATGAACGTCGCGGGCTGCTTCGCGAAATCCGTGTCCTTCTTCAGCGACGAAAAAGCATAATCCCTTTCGAAGTCCCCCATCGCCAGGTTATGCACGTGCACATGGTCGCCCGCCTTGATGTCGCGCGTGGCGAAACCGATGATCTGGTTATAGCGGTGAGCGGGCCTGCCTTTGGCGATGTCGCGCACGGCGATCTTGTGGCCGGCGGGGATCGTGACGATGGCGCGCACGCTCTCCTTCGTGACGAGCGTCCCGGTCGGGATCTCGACGCGGGCGATGACGACGTCGTCTTGCGGGTGCAGGCGGATCGTCAGGTCGGCGGCTTGGAGCATG
>CAYOVM010000192.1:0-1218 GCA_964407355.1 uncultured Enterobacteriaceae bacterium | reverse complement strand
AGAAAAAACGCCTCGGCAGCCAAAGGACGATCTCCGGCACGTAGGTGCACAGGAAGAGCGTCGCGAGCAATGGCACGAGCCACGGCAGGATGGCTATCGTAGTGCGCTCGAACGACAGTTTAGCCACACGCGACAGCACGAACAACACCGTGCCCATCGGCGGATGCAGAAGGCCGATCATCAGGTTCAGCACCATGACCAGCCCGAAATGCACCGGGTCGATCCCGAGCTTCACGCAGATGGGTATAAGGATCGGCACGAGGAGCGTGATCGCCGCGGTCGGCTCGAGGAAGCAGCCGATGAAGAGCATCAGCACGTTGGCGAGCAGCAGGAACACGTTCGGATTGTGGGTGAACGCGAGCACCCATTCGGCGACCGCGTCGGTGACGTGAGTGACGGTCAGCAGCCAGCCGAAGATCGACGCGGAGGCGACGATGAACAGCACCGCCGCCGTGGTCTCGATCGTATCCATCGTCAGCTTGACGAGGCGGCGCCAGTCGAGCGTGCGGTACCACACGAGGCCGAGGAACAGCGCCCACAGCGAGGCGGCGATCGCTCCCTCGGTGGGCGTGAACACGCCCATCGTCATGCCGCCGATCAGCATCACCGGCGTGAGCAGCGCCATGACCGCGGAGAAGTTGAAGAATTTGTCGAGCACGAGGAGCAGGGCGAACGCCGCGATGACCGCCCAGCCGCCCGGCACGCCCGCGGTGAACAGCAGCCACGCGCCGCCCGGAACGCATGCGACCAGCACCACTTCCAGCGTCGCCTTCGCGAGCTTCCTCGCGGAGAACGGCACGTCGCGCCCGAAGTTTCGCGTGTGCGCGAAGTAGGCGACGGTCAGCATCATCGTGATGCCCATGATGATTCCCGGAATCACGCCGGCGAGAAACAGCTGCCCGATGGAGACGCTCGCCATCATTCCGTAGATCACGAAGGGCAGCGAGGGCGGGATGATCGGCCCGACCGTGGCCGAGGCGGCGGTGACGCCGACCGCGAACTCCTTCGAGTAGCCGTGGTCGGTCATCGCCTTGATCTCGATGGTGCCCAGGCCCGCCGCGTCGGCGATGGCGGTGCCCGACATGCCGGCGAAGATCATCGAGCCCACCACGTTGACGTGGCCCAGGCCGCCCTTCATCCATCCCACCAGCGCGAGGGCGAAGTTGTAGATGCGGTTGGTGATGCCGGCCGAGTTCATCAGGTTGCCGGCCCAGATGA
>CAYOVM010000191.1:0-6220 GCA_964407355.1 uncultured Enterobacteriaceae bacterium | reverse complement strand
TCGTTCCTCGCGCGCGGCAGGCATCTCGCCGCGATCCGCGAGAAGGGCCTGAAGCTCGAGAGCCCGCACGGCAGCGCCACGCTGAAGGTCAAGGTGTACGAGAAGCCGGTCGAGGTCGGCCCGGTCGACGTCGTCATGTTCGCGGTCAAGCTCTGGGACACGGAGAGCGCCGCCGAGAGCATCCGGCCGCTCCTTTCGGGCGGCGGCGTGGTGATCCCGTTCCAGAACGGCGTGGAGTCGATCGAGCGGCTGCGCAAGTTCTTTCCGAAGGAGCAGGTGCTGGGCGGGTCCGCCTACATCGCGACGCGCATCGCCGCGCCGGGCGTGATCGAGCACATCGGCCAGATGGCGCGCCTGCAGTTCGGCCCGCTCGTGGATTCGCAGCGCGGCGTGGCGGAAGAATTCCTGGCGCTGTTGAAGAAGTCCGGCATAAACGCCGAGATTTCGGACGACATCGTGCGCGCCAACTGGGAAAAGTTCGCCTTCCTGGTCGCGCTGTCCTCGACCACCGCCGCCGCGCGCGTGCCGCTTGGCGTGATCCGCGCCGATCCGGACCTCAAGCGCATGTTCGAGCAGGCGATGCGCGAGGTGTGGACGCTCGCGCGCGCGCGGGGCATCAAGCTCGCCGACGATTTCATCGAAGGCCGCATGAAATTCGCCGAGACGCTCCCCTACGAGATGAAGGCGTCGATGGCGCACGACCTCGAAGCGGGCGGCAGGCTCGAGGCGCCGTGGCTGTGCGGCGCGGTCGCGCGCATGGCGAGGGAAACGGGGACCGCCGCGCCGGTGAACGAAACCGTGTTCGCGGCGCTCAAGCCCTACATCGATGGATCTGAAGTCAAAGCTTCTTGATCCGAAGGAGACGGTTCTCCTTTACGGCACGACGCCGCCGCGGCACGGAACGCCCGAAGACCAGGTGAGCGCCGCCGCGGAGAAGCTCGCGGCGCGCGTCGCGACGCTGCCCGCCGACGGCATCGTCGTCTACGACATCCAGGACGAGGCCGGCCGCACGAGCGAGCCGCGGCCCTTCCCCTTCACCGGAACCATCGATCCGCGCGCCTACTCACGCCTGCTGGCGAAGCGCGTCGGACTTCCCGCGATCACGTACAAATCCCTCGGGGAGATGACCGAGTCCGGCTGGCGCGGCTGGCTCGCCGAGGCCCGCGGCGAGTTCGCGATCGATTTCCTCTCCATCGTCGGGCGACCCACCTCCGGGATCCGCTATTCGCTGCCGCTCTCGCGCGCGATCCGCATCGCCTCGGAACCCTCGACCGGCCTCACGATCGGCGGCGTGGTCATCGCCGAGCGCCATTCCGCGAAGCGCAGCGAGGCCGCGCGCATGCTCGCGAAGGCGCTCGAAGGCTGCGGCTATTTCATCTCCCAGACCGTGTACCACTCGCCGCCCACCCAGCGCCTGCTGCGCGACTACCTGCGCGATTGCCATGGTGCGGGGGTGCAGCCGCGCCGCGTCGTCCTCACCTTCTCGCCGTGCGCGCGCGCGAAGACCCTCGCCTTCATCCGCTGGCTGGGGGTGAAAATCTCGCCGGAGACCGAGCGCGCGATCCTCGATGCGCCGAGCCCGCTCACGAAGTCGATCCAGATCTGCCGCGACAACCTGCGCCGCATCCTCGACCAGCCCTACGCCGCCGAGCTGCCGCTGGGCGTGAACGTCGAGAGCGTCTCGATCAACCGCGACGAGATCGACGCCAGCATCGATCTTTTCCACACCCTGCGCGAAGTGCTCGCCGGCAAATAGAATAAGCGCATGAACCGCACGCTCGCGATCATCGGTCTCGTGACGCTAACGGTTTTCGGACTGGTGCTTTATCTCTTCCCGGTCCTGAGCCCCCTCGAGAATCGCCTCCTCGACCGCTTCGTGCGCAACCAGGCGGCCGCCCTCGCGCCCGATCCCGAGATTGTGCTGATCGACGTGGACGAGAAAAGCCTCGTGGAGATGCAGAAGATCGCCGGCAGGTTCCCCTGGCCTCGCGAGGTTTACGCCACCCTCATCGCCGGCCTCGCACCGCAGAAGCCGCGTGCGATCGTGTTCGACATCCTTTTCTCCGAGCCCGACAAGTTCAGGCCTGAGAGCGACGCCGCTTTCGTCGAGACTGCGTCTCCGCATGAAAACATTTTCTATCCGATGGTGTGGATCGACTCGAAGGACGGCGAGCCTGCGGCAAAGGTGGCACCGATGCTCGGTTTGATCAAAGGCCTGAACGCCGACCCGCAAGCGCGCATCGCGGTGATTCCGCCGCATGTCCTGCCGCCCAGGATGTGGCGTACGGGGACGATCAATTTCCTCGCCGACCCTGACGGGGTCGGCAGGCGCTACGAGCTGCGCCGCCGTATCGGCGGCTGGGACCTGCCTTCACTTCCCGCCCGAGTTGCCATGGACCTCGGTTATCCTCTGCCGAACACGGACGACTTGGTGCTCGCCTGGCGCGGCGCGCCGGGCAAGATGCCGCGCGTTTCGTTCGTCGACTTGTACAACGACTTCGATCGCTCCAGGCGCGTACGGCCTGCGGACGAATTCAAAGGCAAAATTGCTCTTGTCGGCGTCGGCGCCGCCGCGTTGGGCGATCTGCGGATAACGCCGCTTTCGCCCACCCAACCCGGCTCCGAGATGCTCGCTACGGCGATCGAGAATCTCAAAAACGGCCGGTCGATGCGCTACGCCGATCCGGCGTGGGCGGCAGCGATCGGGATCGCGCTGATCTTTCTCCTCTACATCGCATTCCAGCGCCGCGTCGATGCGCGCGCGACGGGCGGCGTGCTGCTTCTCGTCTCCGGAGCTCTGCTGTTCGGTTCGTACGTCGCGGCGGGAAGGCTGGTGCTGCTGCCGGTGCTCACGCCGCTGGTCGCCGCCTGGAGCTTCTACGTGGCGGCGGCGCTCTCGGAATACTTGCGCGAAAGGCAGGCGCGGCGCGAGGCGGTGGCGCAGTTCTCGCGTTTCGTGAACCCGGAGGTGGTCAAGCAGCTCATCGAGCGCGGCGGCATCGAGGGGGCCGGCCAGACGCGGCAGGTGACGCTGCTCTTCTCGGACATCCGCGGCTTCACCACGCTGTCCGAGGCGAAGCGGCCCGAGGAGGTGGTGGCGATCCTGAACCGCTATTTTTCGATGCAGGTCGACGTCGTCTGGCGCCACGGCGGCACGCTCGACAAGTACATCGGCGACTGCATCATGGCGCTCTGGGGCGCGCCGCTCGACGACGCGCAGCAGGCGCGCAACGCCGTCGCCTGCGCGCTCGACATGGCCGACACCCTGCAGGTCTTCAAGCGCGAGCTGGGCGCCGCCGACGCCAATTTCGACGTCGGCATCGGCGTGCACGGCGGCCCGGCGGTGGTCGGGTTCATCGGCTCGGAAAAGAAACGCGAATACACCGCCATCGGCGACACGGTGAACCTGGCGAGCCGGATTGAAGGACTTACAAAGGACGCGAAGCGCCGCATTCTGGTGTCGCGCGAGACCATGGAGCAGTGCGCAGACGCCTTCGATTTCGTATCATGCGGTACCTTTCCCGTGAAAGGGCGGGCCCAGCCCGTGGAGCTGTTCGAGCCAAGAAGAAAGACATGACATCCCGGTTCCGCTTTTTGCTTTTCCTCCTGGTTCTCCCGGCTCTGTGCGCCGCCGAGCCGGCCACGGTCATTCGGGCGACGGACCTGAAGCGGGAGGCCGCGACCGACGCGGTAACGGTAGCCCCGCTGGCGGAAGGCACCGCCGTCGACGCGCTCGAGCGCAAGGGCGGCTGGACGCGCGTCAAGGCGCCCGCGGGCGAAGGCTGGGTGAAGATGCTCGCGCTGCGCTACGGCGGCCCGGGCGCGGCCAAGCAGGGCGACAGCGGCATCACTCAGCTCTTCAACGTCGCGCGCACCGGATCGAGCGGCACGCAGGTCACCACCGGCGTGCGCGGCCTCGACGACAAGCAGCTCGCCAACGCCCAGCCGAATCCGGCCGAGCTCGCCAAGATGAAGGGCTTCGCCGCCGACCGCAACGCGGCGGCCGGGTTCGCCTCGAAGGGCAAGCTCTCCGCCGTCAACGTGGACTACCCCGCACCATGAGACGCGCAGTCGTAGTCATCGCAACGGCGGCGCTCGCGGCTCTCATTCCCGCCGCGCCGGCGCAGGCGCAGTTCCGCCTGCCGAACCTGGACGTCAACCGCCTGGTCGATTCGGTGAAGAACGTCAGCAAGGCCGCGCGGGAGATCGACGAGCCCGAGGAGATCGCCATGGGGCGCGACGTGGCGGCGCGCCTGCTCGGCGCCGCGCCGCTCGTGAGCGACGCGCGCATGCAGCGCTATGTGAACAACGTCGGGCGCTGGCTCGCGTCGCAGACCGAGCGCCCGGACCTGCCGTGGCAGTTCGGCGTGCTCGAGGCGGCGCAGCTCAACGCTTTCGCGGTGCCCGGCGGCACGATCTTCATCACCCGCGGGCTGCTGGAAAAGATGAGCAGCGAGGCCGAGCTCGCCGGCGTGCTCGCGCACGAGATCGTCCACGTGCTGAAGAAGCATCATCTCAAGGCGATCCAGAAGGGCGCGCTCGCCAGCCTCGGCGGCGAGGCGGCCGCGCTCGCGCTGAAGAACACGCGCTCGGACGCCCGCGACAAGCTCGTCTCCTTCGGCACCGAGATGTATACGCGCGGCCTCGACAAGGGCGACGAGCTGGAAGCCGACCGGCTGGGCGTGGTCGTCGCGGCGCGCGCCGGCTACGACGCGTATGGCCTGCCGACGGTGCTGCAGACCCTGCAGGCGATGAGCGCCCAGGACTCGGACCTCGCGCTCATGTTCAAGACTCACCCGGCGCCCGGCGAGCGGCTCGACGCGTTGGGCGAGAAGATGCAGCCCATGCTCGAGCGCTACTCATCGCAGCCGCAGCTTGCGGAGCGTTTCGCCGCCGAGGCGAAGCTCCGGAAATAAGGCTTGCTGCTGCATTGAAGAGAAGCCGCCCGCTTCGGCGGGCGGGTCCGGGTGGTTAGT
This sequence comes from uncultured Enterobacteriaceae bacterium, assembly GCA_964407355.1. GTDB lineage: Bacteria > Pseudomonadota > Gammaproteobacteria > Burkholderiales > SG8-39 > SCGC-AG-212-J23. The sequence continues at coordinate 1,244 of CAYOVM010000191.1, read as the reverse complement.
TCGAAGTCGGCGCTACGGAGACGTCGCCGTCGACCACCGGCCCCGTTCCGTACGCGATGCGCTTGCCCGTCCCATCGACGACGAAAATGCTCACGATGTCCTGCGTCCTGCCGCCCGGCGCCGGAACGTTATCGGCGACCATGAGCCAGTAGCGGCAGCCCGCAATGGCGGCGCCGGAGGCCGATTGCGCTTTGCAACGGCCGTTCACCCATGCCGTCGGGGTGTGCTTGCCGGTGGCGGTGACCTGCTCGAAGGTCGTGAACACGATATCTCCCTGGACTGTGGAATCGCTCATGCTCAAGCCGAAGACACCGAGCGCTCCGGTCGGATAGGAGGCGGCGTCGCAGAACAGATCTCCGCGCAGCAGAAACGTTCCCGAGTGCACGGCATCGGCCCGAGAATCGATGTGCACCCAGGCCTGGGCGGTCATTTTGGTCTGGTTGCACACCTGCAAGGTCGGAATCTGCACTTGTTGCGCGGCGCTCGGTCCGGCGTGAAATGCGCTCACGATGAGCAGCGCGAGCAACGCGCAATAAAGCCAGAGTGAAGACCAGGCTGCCGGGGAGGCGGTTGTTGCGTAATGAGCGCGATCGATGGCGAGTGACATAGGGACATTCCTCATAGTGGGGGATTGTGCTTTCCGCGATAGCGCAAAGCGACAGGTAATGTACCGACGCACGCCGGGCTCGAAGTGTGAATCCTTCGCATCACTTCAGTGCTGTGCGACCGTGCGCCGGCGCGCGTGGCAGCCGCGTCCTGATCGCGGCGCCGCTTCCTTCCTCCCAGCTAGCGCCGCTCCATCAGGCCGCTCGCTTCTTCCGCTGCGCGTCCTTGACGTGCATCGCCGCATAGGCGCCGTGCGCGGCGGCTTCCGCGTCGCCGACGTGCACCGGCAATCCCATGTCGCTCAGGACCGAGCCCATTGCCGAGAGGCAGAGCATCACATTGTCGGGACGGCAGCTGTAGCCCATCAGGCCGATGCGCCAGATCTTGCCGGCGAGCGGCCCGAGGCCAGCGCCGATCTCGATGCCGAACTCGTTCAGCAGGGTCTTGCGCACCTCGGCCTCGTTCACGCCTTCGGGACAAATCACGGCGTTCATCTGCGGCAGCCGGTACGGCTCGGCGACGAACATCTTCATGCCCATCGCCTCGAGTCCCGCCTTGAGCGCGAGATGATGACGCGTGGCGCGCGCCCAGGCGTTCTCCAGCCCTTCCTCGCGGATGAGCAGCAGCGCCTCGTGCAG
>CAYOVM010000190.1:0-6234 GCA_964407355.1 uncultured Enterobacteriaceae bacterium | reverse complement strand
CCGTGCCGCAGGTATTCGTGAACGGCAAGCATGTCGGCGGTCTGGAAGAGCTCGAGAAATGGGCGCAAAAAGCCGCGTGAACTTCAGGGCGCAAAAAGCCGCGTAAAATCGGCGGCTTGTTCGGCGCCTACATCATCGGAGACGAGATCCTCGTAGGCAAGCGCGAGGACAAGCATCTCTCGTTTCTCATCAAGGCCCTCGCGGTGCGCGGGCTGCGGCTCTCCTGGGCGCAATACCTCGGCGATGATCGGGAGCTGCTGGTCGGCGCCTTCAAGCGAAGCTTCGGCACCGGCGACGTCGTATTCAGCTTCGGCGGCATCGGCGCGACGCCGGACGACCATACGAGGCAGTGCGCCGCGGCCGCGCTCGGTCTGCCGCTGCGCCTGCACCCCGAGGCCGAGCGCGAGATTCGCGGGCGCTTCGCAGGCGAGACGACGCCGCAGCGACTGGCGATGGGGGAATTTCCGGAGGGGGCGGCCATCATTCCGAACCCGGTAAACCGGATCCCCGGCTTCTCCCTGCGCGAGCACCACTTCGTGCCCGGGTTTCCGCAGATGGCGCAGCCGATGGTCGAGTGGGTCCTGGATTCGCGCTACAGGAGCCTCTTCGACCGCGACCGCTGGGCCGAGGCTTCGGTGCTGGTCTACGAGGCCGGCGAGAGCCAGCTCATACCGGCGATGCTGGCGATCGAGAGCCGGTTTTCCGGGATCAAGGTCTTCAGCCTGCCGTCGATGGGGAACGACGGCCGCCGCCGCCATGTAGAGCTCGGCGTGCGCGGCGATCCCGGCCGGGTCCCCGAGGCCATGGCCGCGCTGCGGAATCTGGTGCGCGAGGCCGGCTTCCCGTTTAGCGACCCGGAAAAAGAAAGCCCGCCTTATGGTGGGCAAAAAGAAAGCCCGCCATGAGGCGGGCTTCCGGGACTTCTTTTCGGTCTGGCGATTACGCTGCTTTTTTGGCTTTCGCAAGGCCCTTGACGGTGTCGGTCGCGGCGGAGACGTTCGCTTCCGCGATCTCGGTCGCCTGCTTCGCGACTTTGTTGAAGTTGTCGTAGGCGGAGTTGGCCGCGGCGAGCATCGACTTCACGGCCGCGACGGCGACGTCGGAGCCGGCGGGCGCGTTCTTCGACACTTTGTCGAGCAGCGAAACGAAGTTCTCGTTCCACTCCGCGACTCGGCGCTCGGCGACCTTCGAGAGCTCGGCGTTCGTATCGGTCGCGACTTCATAGACGCCCTTGGAGTAGGCGATGACCTTCTCGACGGCCGGCTGCGCGAAGTTATTCTGCATGCCGACGAACTCTTGCACGTCTTTCGCGCCGAGCAGGGCGCGGGTGTTGGCGATCGAGTCTTCGAATGCGCTGCGAACGGCCGTGGCGTTCAGGGTTGCCAGCTTCTCCATCGCTGCGAACTGCGCGTTGGCGACGGCGAGAAACGTCTCTACATTGGCCTTGGTGGCGGCCTGGATTTGTTCCGGGGTTACGTACATGTTCAGCTCCTTGCTGAGGTTCGAATGGGGTTTCAGCTACTCGGCGCCATATTGCTGCACCGCACAAAACAAATTGTAGGCTTATTGTGTAGGAAGTCAAATGTTTTGTGCATAGCAGCAGACGTGATTGGCGTATCACGGTTCGGACTACAGCTAAAAAGGCCCAGGCTGTCGCCATCGATCATCGGTGTTAGTGCTTCCTTTCAGCGAGCGGCTTAAAAAGTCTGATGGAACAACAGCGCCAAGCCGATCATCTGCCGCGCAGGCTTTGGTGGGTGCTCGCCGGGCTCACCTTGGCGTGGGGCTTCAACTGGACCGCGATGAAGGTCGCGCTGTCGGGCGTAACGCCCCTCACGTTCCGGGCGCTCTGCCTTGGACTGGGCTCCCTGGTGCTGTTCGCCGCGCTTCGAGCGGGCGGCCAGAACCTCGCTGTGCCCAAAGGCCAGTGGCCCCGGCTCGCGCTGCTCGCCTTTTTCAACATCACCTGCTGGAACCTGCTGGTGGTTTTCGGCATCACCATGATCCCCTCGGGGCGCGCGGCGATCCTCGCTTACATGATGCCGGCCTGGGCGATCCCGCTATCGATCTGGATCCTCGGCGAGCGTCTTACCGGCGTGAAGCTGGCGGGTTTCGTTCTGGGAATGGCGGGCCTGGCGTTGCTGCTCGGCGAAGCGCTCGCAACCGTCGGCAAAGCGCCTCTTGGCTCGCTGCTGATTCTAGGGGCGTCGTTCTCCTGGGCGCTCGGCACGGTGCTGCAAAAGCGCGTTCCGGTGAGCATGGCGGCGGGGCCCTACACCGCATGGATCATGCTCCTGGGCGGCGTACCGATCTTCATCGGCGCGCTGCTGCTGGACGATTTCCGCTGGCTGGGCGAGATCACGTTGTGGCCGGCGCTCGGCATCGCCTACAACGTCCTGATCGCGTTCGCCTGGGCGCATTGGGCATGGATCAAGATCGCCACCTCGGTGCCGGTGACGGTGTTTTCGCTGAGCATGCTGATCATCCCGGTGATCGGCGTGATCAGCGGCATGCTGTTCCTGGGCGAGCGGCCGAGCTGGCCGGAATACGCCGCGCTCGGATTCGTGCTGGCGTCGCTGCTGACGGTGACGGTCCCGTCGCGTCAGACCCAATAGCGGCGCGCCGGGATGCGCGCGGGTTCCCAGTTGCGAACGGCCTCGTCGAGATCGTCGCTCCCGGGCTGTCCGAGAAAGCGCAGCGCCTCGGCGAGAACCTCGCGCGGCCGGGATGCATCGATCTGCGGCGCTCCGGTCTGCTTCGAGAGCTTCTCCCCGCCGGCATTCACCGCGATGGGAACGTGCATATAACGAGGCTCGGCATAGCCGAGCAGCCGCTGCAGGTGGATCTGCCGCGCGGTCGAGTCGAGAAGATCGGCGCCGCGCACCACGTCGGTGATCGACTGCGCGGCGTCGTCCACGACCACCGCGAGCTGATACGCGAATTGGCCGTCGGCCCGACGGAGAACGAAATCTCCGACCTGCGTTGCGAGGGCCTGCGCCTGCACGCCCTGGACGCGATCGTGGAACACGATTGTCCCCGGTCCGGTCTTCAGGCGAAGGGCGCGGCGCAGCTTTCCGGGGGCAAGGCCGGTTCGGCAAGTGCCCGGGTAGATCTGCGCTCCGTCGGTGGCGAGGCCCAGGGAGGAGTCGGCGATCTCGCGCCGGCTGCAGCCGCACCAGTAGGTATGCGCTTGCAGCGCCCGCAAGGCCTCTTCGTAGAGCTCGAGCCTGCGGCTCTGGAAAACGACCGGGCCGTCCCAATATAGGCCGAGACGGTCCAGGGTTCGCAGAATGTCGTCGGCCGCGCCCGCCTGCTCGCGCGGGCGGTCGAGGTCTTCGATGCGCACGTGCCAGCGGCCTTTTGCGGCGCGCGCGTCGAGCCAGCTCCCGAGCGCGGCCACCAGCGAGCCGAAGTGCAGCGGCCCCGTCGGGGAGGGCGCGAACCGGCCTGAGTACATAATTGTCAGAGTACACTGCAGCCCTTTCGGAAAGGATCCGGCGTGGCGACGATCGAGCTCACCAGCGAAAGCTTCGAAAAGACGGTCAATGAAAACCCGATGGTGATCATCGACTTCTGGGCGCCGTGGTGCGGTCCCTGCCGCGGCTTCGCGCCGGTCTACGAGAAAGCCTCGGAAGCTCATCCGGACGTGGTGTTCGCCAAGGTGAACACCGACGAGCAGCAGGAGCTGGCGGGCTCCTTCGGCATCCGCTCGATCCCGACGCTGATGGTGTTTCGCGAGAAAGTGATCCTGTTCCAGCAGGCCGGGGCGCTGCCGGGCAACGCGCTCGAGCAGGTGATCTCGCAGGCGAAGTCTCTCGACATGGCGAAGGTGCACGCCGAAGTGAGCAGCCAGCAGGCCGCCCAGCAAGCCGGCGCCGAGGGTAAAGCGACATGAACGAGGTCCGCCGCAGCGCCGAGCGCGGTTTCGCGGATCATGGCTGGTTGCGCTCGTACCACACGTTCTCCTTCGCCGACTATCACGATCCGAAGCACATGGGCTACGGCTCGCTGCGCGTGATCAACGAGGATCGCGTCAAGGCGGGCGCCGGCTTCGGCACTCATGGCCACCGCGACATGGAGATCATCAGCTACGTCCTCGACGGCGCGCTCGCGCACAAGGACTCGATGGGCACCGGCTCGGTCATCGTTCCCGGCGACGTGCAGCGCATGAGCGCCGGGCGCGGGGTGATGCACAGCGAGTTCAACGAGAACAAGCAGGGCGTCACGCATTTCCTGCAGATCTGGATCGAGCCCGCGGTGCGCGGCATCCCGCCTTCCTACGAGCAGAAGCATTTCGCCGCCGGCGACAAGCGCGGCCGGCTGCGCCTCATCGCCTCGCCGGACGGCGCCGACGGCTCGGTGACGATCCACCAGGACGCGCGCCTGTATGCCGGCCTGTTCGACGGCGCGGAGCGCGCCGAGCATGCGCTCGCGAAAGGCAGGCGCGCCTACGTCCACGTGGCGCGCGGCAAGGTCGCGGTCAACGGCACGACCCTGGAAGCCGGCGACGCGCTCAAGACCGACGCGTCCTCCATCGTTCTCGAAAAGGGCGAGGGCGCCGAAGTGCTGCTGTTCGATCTCGCCTGAGATAGGATCGGCCAATCGCCGCGATAAGAACAATTCCTTGGCCGCGGGCGTCGGCAAAAAATAGACTGTGCTCTGAAAAATAAACGCAAGACAGATCCAGGAGAGAGCAATGGCAATCGACATCGGCATCGACCAGAAGGATCGCACCCGGATTGCGCAGGGGCTGTCGCGCATGCTCGCGGACACCTACCTCCTCTATCTGAAGACGCACAACTTCCACTGGAACGTCGAGGGGCCGATGTTCCAGACCCTGCACCAGATGTTCATGGAGGAGTACACCGAAGCCTGGAATGCCATCGACCTGATCGCCGAGCGCATCCGCGCGCTCGGGCACTATGCGCCGGGGACTTACAAGGAGTACGTCAAGCTCGGCAGCATCAAGGAGACCGACGGCGTGCCGAAGGCGGAGGACATGGTGAAGCTCCTGATCCAGGCGCAGGAGGCGGTGGTGCGTACCGCGCGCAGCGTGCTGCCGATCGCGGAGGATGCCAACGATCAGCCGACGCTCGATCTGCTGACGCAGCGCATGCAGATCCACGAGAAGAACGCCTGGATGCTGCGCAGCCTGCTCAAAAAGTAGCGGCCTGGGTCAAAGCGGCTTCGGAGTGACGTAACATACTCGCCGCTATGAGCGGCAGCCGCATCGAGAAAGACAGCTTCGGACCGATCGAGGTCCCGGCCGACCGGCTGTGGGGCGCGCAGACGGAGCGCAGCCGGCGCTTCTTCCGCATCTCCGGGGAGCGCATGCCGCTGCCCGTCATCTATGCGCTCACCCACATAAAGAAGGCCGCGGCGCGCGTCAATGCACAGCTCGGGCTGCTGGACAAGGACAAGGCCGCCGCGATCGAGCGCGCCGCCGACGAGGTCCTCGCCGGCCGCCATGACGGGGAATTCCCGCTGGTCGTCTGGCAGACCGGCTCGGGCACGCAGACCAACATGAACGTCAACGAGGTGCTCGCCAATCGCGCCTCGGAGCTGCTCGGCGGCGAGCGCGGCCCGAAGCGCCTGGTCCATCCCAACGACGAGGTCAACCTCGGGCAATCGTCCAACGATGTTTTTCCGACGGCGATGCACATCGCCGCGGCGCGCGCGCTCGCCGAAGACGTGATTCCCGCCTCGGAGGTCCTCGGGAAAACGCTCGCGCAAAAGCGCGACGCCTTCGCCGGCATCGTCAAGATCGGCCGCACGCACCTGCAGGACGCCACTCCGCTCACGCTCGGCCAGGAGTTCTCCGGCTACGTGGCGCAGCTCGAGCATTGCCAGGCGGCGATGCGCGCCGTGCTGCCGGGGCTTCACGAGCTCGCGATCGGCGGCACGGCGGTCGGCACGGGTCTGAACACGCATCCCGAGTTCGCCGCCCGGGTGTGCTCGGTCCTTGCAAAGGAATTGAAGACGCCGTTCGTCCCGGCGGGCAACAAGTTCGCCGCGCTCGCCGGCCACGAAGCGCTGGTTTTCGCCCACGGCGCGCTGAAGACGCTCGCCGCCGCCCTCTCCAAGATCGCGAACGACATCCGCCTGCTCTCCTCGGGTCCGCGCTCCGGGCTGGGCGAGCTGAGCATCCCGGAGAACGAGCCGGGCAGCTCGATCATGCCGGGCAAGGTGAATCCGACCCAGGCCGAGGCGCTGACGATGCTGTGCGCGCAGGTC
>CAYOVM010000189.1:1288-6257 GCA_964407355.1 uncultured Enterobacteriaceae bacterium | reverse complement strand
AGAGCATCGCCCCCGAGGCGGAATGGCCTGTGCGCGATGCGCTGCTGCGCCGCCACATTCCGCCCAGGCTCACTCTCCTGGGTTAAAACGCGCGGTCGGTGACGGTACCTTTCTCCTAGCGCAGCAAGGAAGAACGGCTGGGGCCCTATGCCCTGCCGAAAAATTCCGGCAGTATCCGTCGACCTTGCGTCCCATGGCGGCGGTCTGCCGGCGGCAAGTCAAGAAAAATAAGTACGGAGCAACCAGGCGAGAAAAATTCTGCGCTCTGCGATCCAAAAATAATCCTCGTTTCCTGATGACTCCGAATCTTCCGTTGCAGCGATCTTAGAGGAGGCTCCCTATGGCACTCTCCGAAGAATATGCGTTGATGGCGGCGAATGTTTATTTCAGACGCTCCGCCAATCGCTTGCCGGGACCCGCCGGCTGGACGCTGGTCGATCAACGCCAGCTAGCCGATGGATTTAGCGCCGGAGTGTTCCAAAGAGGCAGCGAGGTTGTCATCGCGTATACGGGAACCGACTTTGACGATCCGCTCGCGGCCTCCCTCGACTTTGCCAATGGCAACATTCCCGGCGCTACGGGCCTGCCTTTCGGCCAGGTCCTCGATGCCGCCCAGTACTATCTCGACGTAAAGGGCTTGTTTCAAAATCAGCCGGTCAACATCAGCTTCACAGGTCATTCGCTCGGCGGCGGCCTGGCGGATCTCATGGCGCTGTATTTCAACCGGCCCGCCACCGTATTCGACCCAGCGCCATTCGCCGCTTCCGCGCTGAGCCCGGCGGTCTACGCCGCACTGCAGGCGCTCAATGTGCTTTCGCCGTCCACCGACAGCGAGCTCGCCTCGTTCATCCCGCTTGTCTCGCCTTTTCTACGCGCCTCCAATGTGGCTGCCATTTACGTACAGGGCGAAGTACTTTCCGGCGTGGTCGGCTCGCCGGCCCTGGTTGGCTCCACTCTTGTCCTGGACCCGCAAGCGCAAACGACGCCCGAGTGGGGAGTGATCAGTCAAGGGCTGGACTTGCATTCGATGCCCTTGTTGTCCGGGTACCTGCTGTCGAGCGCCTTCTTGACCGCTTCCCGCCGCCAGCCGCAGCTGCTGCCCCAAATATTCAATCCCAATCTGCTGGCCCAGGCGGGCGAATCGCCGGTCCAGGGTTTTCTGGAGCGCGCGGTCATTGAGCAGGTGCAGGGGTTACACACGCTCGACAATCTCGCCGACGACATGGCGAAGATCAGCCTGGGAGGACTCGCGCAGCTTGAGGGCGGCATCAACAAGGGCCTCATCCAGCTCGCCATCGACAATTACTACGATCATTTCGGTTTCAACGAAAACGGCCAGGTCTTCAATCAACTGCAGGGCGGCGTGTCGATTGAGAACGAGCCGTTCGAGACGCTCGGCCTTCAGAACATCCTCGCGTACGTAAACGGCGTAAACCAGCTCGCGATCAGCGCGGCCGACAGCTTTTTCGAGACAATCTACGTCCAGTCCGGCGCCTCGGGAATGGTGGCGCAGAGCACCAGCGGCGGCAACGACCTCATGATCGGCTGGAGCTGGGCGGATTTCCTCGACGGCGGCGCAGGCAATGACGTTCTCCTGGGCGGGGACGGCCAGGATTTCATCGCAGGGGGTGAAGGCGAGGACCTGCTCGTGGGCAGCTTCGGGAACGATGAGCTGAACGGCGGGGGCGGCGCGGACGAGCTTCTCGGCGACACCGGAGACGATGTGCTCGACGGGGGCGCGGGCGCGGACGCGATGGCCGGCGGGAACGACAACGATAGCTACTTCGTCGACGATGAGGCTGACACCGTTACCGAAGAGTTAGTTGCGGGCGACGACACGGTCTTTTCAACGGTCACATTTACGATCTCCGAGAACGTGGAGAACCTGTTCCTCCTTGGCGTCGACGACATCGACGGCACCGGCAACGAGGGCTCGAACCTGATCGTCGGCAACGCCGGCGACAACCTGCTGAGCGGACTTGGCGGCAACGACGAGCTCTTAGGCGACGCGGGCTTCGACGTTCTCGACGGCGGCGCGGGCGACGATGTACTCGAGGGCGAAGCCGACGGGGATGCGCTGCTCGGAGGCGAAGGAAACGACACGCTGCGCGGCGGCGCGGGCGACGACCTGCTTCAAGGCGATGCAGGGGAGGACATGCTCTTCGGCGATGAGGGCACGGACGAGCTGGACGGCGGAGACGGTCTCGATACGCTCTTCGGCGGCGAAGGGGACGACGTTCTGCAGGGCGGCGCCGACATGGACGTCTTGAGCGGCGAGGGCGGGTTTGACGTCCTGGCAGGAGGTGACGGCGACGACCTGATAGACGGCGGTGCGGGCGGCGATGCGCTGCTCGGCGAGGAGGGTGACGACGATCTCGACGGAGGCGCCGGTTTCGACTTATTGCAGGGCGGCGAGGGCGACGACGTGCTCGCAGGCGGGGCCGATAGCGATCAACTCGAGGGCGGCGAGGGCTTTGATGTCTATCTCTACGATGGGCAGGGCTTCGACACGATTTCCGACAGCGACGGCTTCGGCGCGGTTGTCTATGGAGGCACGGTCTTAAGCGGCGGCACGAAGGACGAAGAAAGCGACATCTACTTCAGCGACGATGGAGCGTTCTCGTACGTATTCGAAGGCGGAAGTCTTTTCGTCAACGGCTCGATCGAAATCGAAAGCTTCAACAACGGCGACTTGAATATCTGGCTCGAAGAGCCCGATGACGAGGATGAGGACGAAGAGGACGAGGACGACGACGACCTGGACGACGACGGCGAGGCCGACGAGAGCGACGACGACCTGGATGGTGACGGCCAGCCGGATGACGATGAGGACGGCGATCCGCGCGCGGATGGACCTCAATTGCCGGATGACGGCTGGCCCGACTCGGATCCGGACGATGAAGAGCCCTGGGAAGAGCCCTTCGAGCAGGGCGAATCGGCCCCGCCGCCGCGCTCCTGTCCGCTCGTATTGGATCTCAACGGCGATGGCACGCATTCAATTGCGGTCACTGCAGGAGTGTTCTTCGATCACGGCGCCGACGGTTTCGCCGAAGCCACGGGGTGGACTTCGCCCGAGGACGGGCTCCTCGTCTGGGATCGTAACGGCGATGGCCGCATCGCGAGCGGCCGGGAGCTCTTCGGACGCGAGACGATCCTGCAGAACGGCCAGCATGCAGGCGACGGGTTTCTTGCGCTCGCCGAGTGGGACGCGAATGCCGACGGCAAGATCAACGCCGCCGATGCGGTATGGGGCAACCTGAAGGTCTGGCGCGACTCGAACTCGGACGGCTATAGCACCCCGGGCGAGCTTTTGACCCTCGCCGAGCTGGGAATCGCTTCCATCAATCTCGCGCGTGCGACGGGCACCCGCGTCGATGCGCAGGACAACGACCTCGCCCTGACGGGCACCTTCACCAAGACCGACGGCACGAGCGCGCAGCTCGCCGACTACTTCTTCACGCGCGACATGGCGCATTCGCTCGAAGAGGAGCGGGTCCCCGTCTCGATGCAAATCGCCGCTCTGGCGGACGCCAAAGGCTCGGGCACCGTGCGCAGCCTGCATCAAGCTGCCGCGCGCGATAGCTCCGGCGCGATTGTCAATCTTCTTACCAGTCTGGAGTCGCAGACCACCATGCAGGCTCGAAAGGGGATGGTGGAGGAGTTGCTCTATCGCTGGGCCGGTACGTTCAACGTCGACCCGGCGAGCCGGGGCCCGAACTTCGACGGACGTAAGCTGGCGACTCTCGAAGCGTTCATGGGGCGCGCGTTCATCGGCGCGAGCGGTGCGAATCCGAACGCCGGGGCGGCTGCAGCCTTGAACCGAGCCTACGCCAGCCTGTTCGAATCTGCGTATGCGCAGATCGCTTCACAGACCCATCTGCAGCCGCTCTTCAAGGCGATCACGTATCAATGGGATTCGGGGGCGCGGCAGCTCGTGGGAGATCTTTCCGCGGTCAAAGCAAAGCTCGAAGCAGACTTGGCGACAAGTGCCAATAATGGATTTATCAAAGCACTCGAGTTTGCGTGGACCGTCAGGGCGTTAGGTGCTGAAGGGTTCTTAGGGCTGGGGTCACTTTCCACTAATCCAGATCTAGCTGCCGCGATAACAGCTTCGTCGACGATCGATCTATTCGCTGGAATCGTCGAGGGAACGTCGGCTGCGGATAACTTGGCTGGAGGGTCCGGAAATAACCTCGTCATAGGTGACGCCGGTAATGATGTGATCACGGATGCGAACGGCAGCGACGTGATCGAAGGGGGCGGGGGCGATGATGTGATCACGGACCAGGGCGGGGGCACGAACGTGCTGCGCGGGGGCGAGGGAAACGACACGATCACGTTCAGCTACTGGTCGAACAACACGATCGAGGGGGGCGCGGGGAACGATCTGATCAAGGTGGACCTGAGCTACAGCACGAGCCAGGCGAACACCTTCGTGGGCGGGACGGGCAACGACCGCATTGTGAGCGCGGGCAGTGCGGACACGTATGTGTACAACCGAGGCGATGGTCAGGACACGATCAACGACATGGGGATCTATACGCCCAGCCCGAGCGTGGGGGTGGGGGCGGACAAGGTGCAGTTCGGAGCGGGGATCGTGGCGGGGGATCTCGCGTTCAGCCGCACGGGGTCGCACCTGGTGGTGAAGGTGAACGACCCGGCCAATGCGGGGGCGACGGATCAGCTGACGATCGAGAACTGGTACTCGGACAGCCGCTATCGGATCGAGACGTTCAGCTTTGCCGACGGGACGAGCCTGAGCGCGGCGCAGATCACGCCGCTTGGCAACATCGTGTACGGGAGCGAAGGGGCGGACACGCTCGTGAGCTTCGGGGATGGGAACACGGTGTACGGCTTTGGGGGCAATGACACGATCACGGACCCTGACGGCAGCGACACGATCGAAGGGGGCGCGGGCGATGATGTGATCACGGACCAGGGCGGGGGCACGAACGTGCTGCGCGGGGGC
>CAYOVM010000189.1:0-1188 GCA_964407355.1 uncultured Enterobacteriaceae bacterium | reverse complement strand
CTGGTACTCGGACAGCCGCTATCGGATCGAGACGTTCAGCTTTGCCGACGGGACGGTGCTGCTCGGCTCCAATATTCTTACCGGAGACGATACCGCCAACACCTTAACCGGCTCCGCCAGCGCCGATCTTATCGACGGAGCTGCCGGCAACGACATTCTTTCCGGAGGCGCCGGCAACGATTTGCTCCATGGCGGAGATGGTGTCGACCAGGCGAGCGGCGGCGACGGCGACGATGCCGTATTCGGCGAGGCCGGAAACGATACGCTGAACGGAAACGCGGGCAACGACTTGGTGGCAGGCGGAACCGGCAACGATATCGCCGACGGCGGCGACGGCAACGACGTCGTGCAGGGGCAGGACGGCGACGACCAGGTGAACGGAGGCCTGGGCAACGACCTTCTGACCGGAGACGCCGGCATCGACGTGCTGGACGGCGGCGCGGGGAACGATCTGCTTGGCGGTGGCGCGGGCAACGATACCCTCAACACCGGAGACGGAGCCAACGTGATCGTCTTCAACGCGGGCGATGGCGTCGATACCGTGTACTCGGCCACCACGGCGAGCAATACGCTTTCCTTCGGCGGCGGGATCGACTACGACGATCTGTCGCTCTCCAAGAGCGGCGACGACCTCGTGGTCAGCGCCGGGGCGGCCGATCAGGTGGTCCTCAAGGACTGGTATGCCGGAAACAAGACGGTTCTCGATCTGCAGATCATTCTCGATGCGTCGGCCGCGTTCGATGCGAGCTCGGCCGATCCGCTGTACAGCAAGAAGGTGCAGCGATTCAATTTCGCGGGGCTCGTGAACGAGTTCGACCAGGCGCTCGCCCAGTCGCCCGGGCTGACGAGCTGGGCGCTCACCAACGCGCTGCTGCAGTTCCACCTCTCGGGATCGGACGATGCGGCCCTGGGCGGGGACATTGCATATTGGTACGGCAAGAACGGCAGTCTCGCCGGCATTGGCATGGCCGCGGCGCAGCAAGTCGTAGGCGCGGCCGGTTTCGGCCAGGACGCGCAGACGCTGCGGCCGTTCACCGGCCTGCAGGAGGGAATCGCCAGGCTTTCGTAGCGTCAGGCGTCCCGCATTCGCCTTTTCTCAGGCCAGGATTTTTTTCACCCGGTCAGGCGTGAAAGGCAGGTCGCGCATTCGCTTGCCGGTCGCGTTCGCGATGGCATTGCCGATCGCGG
>CAYOVM010000188.1:2326-6284 GCA_964407355.1 uncultured Enterobacteriaceae bacterium | reverse complement strand
GAGCGCATCCACCGCTCCAACCTCGTGGGCATGGGCGTGCTGCCGCTGCAGTTCACCGGCACCGACTCGGCGCAGTCGCTCGGCCTGACCGGCGAGGAGACGATCGACGTGATGCTGCCCGCCGACATCCAGCCGCAGCAGGAGATGCAGCTGAAAATCCGCAAGCCCGACGGCAGCGAGAAGCAGATCACCGTGAAGTCACGCATCGATACCGCGATCGAGGTCGAGTACTACAAGCACGGCGGGATCCTGCCTTACGTGCTGCGGGAAATCATCGGAAAAGCCGGACCGGCGAAAGCCAAAGCAGCTTGAGGAAGACCTAATTCGGAGCCGGCCGCGCCGCGTCGTGAGGCGCGCGGCCGGTCTCGATCATCGTCTTCATCCGCATCAGGTCGGCATCCATCTCTGTCTTCGGATCGGCGCCGAACATCGCCGCCACCGCGTGGCCGAACGCGCCCGCCGGCGGGCGATAGTTCAGCTGCACCGTCACCCGCGTGACGCTCTCGTCCGCGCGCTCGAAGCGCACGCTGCCTTCGTGCCGCACTTCCGAGTCGCCGGTGGCGCGCCATTCGATCAGCGAGCTCGGCACCACGCGCGTGACCTCCGCGGTCCAGTGCACCGGAATGCCGGCCGGACCGGCCACCAGCCAGCGCGAGCGCCCTTCCGAGACCGGCTGCACCTCGCGTACCTTGGACATGAAGCGCGGAAAGTTCTGGTAGTCGCTCCAGAAGGCGAACACTTCTTCAACCGGCGCGCTCACCTTGATGACCTTCTGCACCGTGATGCCGCGCTCGCCCAGCCCGATCAGGCTCGCGAGGTCGTAGTTCGTCACTGCCCGCGCCAGCAGACCGCCGCCCGCCGCACCGAGCAGCGCGCCCCACAGGCCGCGCTCGTGCGCGCTGCGCAGCATGAGTCCGGCGCCCAGCGCGCCGGCCAGCAGGCGCGCCGCCGGCGCCCAGTGGTCCTGGCCGAACTCCCAGTGCTCGCCGGTGCGAGGAATGCCGCCCTGGAGCGACGGCACATGTCCGGCCGTGGGGTACACCGTCAGATGGTCGCTGACCCCGCGCACGCCATGCACGCGCCGCACGCAGCCGAGCAGCGCGCGCACTTCGTCGGCGAGGATCGGGCCGGAGAGGCTGACGTGGCCGCGGTCGACGGACACCTCGATCGCATGGGAGTGGGAAACGACGCGGCCAAGTGCCGTGCGCACGCGGCCCACCAGCGCCTCGTCGGAGACGTCGTCGTGGTGGAACAACTTCTTCGCCTCGGCCCAGACACCCTGCGCGCGCTGTGCGGTGTCGAGCGCCGTGACCTTTCCTGCCTCACCCGCCTTTTTCGCGGCGTGCAGGAGCCGGTCGCGCGTCCGCGCGCGGCGACGCCGGCCCGACTGCGGATCCAGAAAGTACATCGCGACCGCTCCCAGCACACCGCTCAGCAGGATTCTGTTCATGGCTTTTAGAACCAACTTTCAAGAACGCTGTTCAAACCTACATGGCGACCACATGGATTCTCACGGGCGACTCCGGCCGAGCCAGAATCCTGCAAGTTACGGGCCGCCACCGGCTCGAAGAAATCCAGGACTTCGTCAATCCAAAGGGCCGCCTGCACGAGCGCGACCTGCTCGCCGACGGGCATCCGCGCTTTGACGGACACGGCGGCGTGGGCCGGCCGGGCGGCCGCCGCACCGGCGGCCCGGCGAGCGACCGCCAGGAAATGGCGGCCCGCGAGCACGAGACCGAGCTCTTCGCGAAGCAGATCGACCGGTTCCTCGACCAGGCGAGGCTGCAGAAGCGCTACGACCGGCTGTTCGTGCTGGCGCCGGCGAAGTTCCTCGGCCTGCTGCGCAAGAACCTGGACAAGGAGGTCGGGAAGCTGGTGCGCGACGAGATCGACAAGGACCTGTCCTGGTTCGATGCGGCGTCGATCGACGGCTTTCTCAAGGGCGACGGAACGCCCATGAAGTATCCCTAGGGCCTGGCGTGCGCCAGGAAGTGCGCGAGGGCCTTGATCTCGTCGTCCTTCACGCCGTATAAGGTCGCCGCCATGATGGTGTCGCCGCCGGTGCGCTTGTTGTCGCGGTAGGCGCGCATCTCGGCGTCGAGGTATTCCTCGCGCTGCCCGGCGAGGCGCGGGATCTGGTTCTGGCCGCGGAAGTCCGCAAGGTGGCAGATCCCGCAGCGCAGCTTCTTCGCGAGCGCCTCTCCTTTCACCGATAAGCCCTTGTCGGCGGGAGAAACGGCAACGGGTCTCGCCGGCAGCTTCGAAAAATGCTCCGCCAGCTTGACGATCTCGGCGTCCTTGAGGCCTTTCACGACCGGCAGCATCTGCTCGGACTTGCGCAGCTCCTCACGGAACAGAACCAGCTGGTTCTCGAGGAACAGCTTCGGCTGGCCGGCGATCGAGGGCGTGCCCGAGGTGCTCGAGTTCCCGTCGGCGCCGTGGCAGGCCGCGCACACTTGCGCTAGTTCCTGCGAAAAGCAGGAACCGGAAATAAAAAGGGCGGCGAGCAGAGCCCGCCGCCCCGCACGGAGCGATCGCACTATTTCTTGGCGGGCGCCTTCGCGCTCTTGTCGTAGCTGATGCGGTAGATCGCGCCCATCTGCTCGTCGGAGACGAGCAGCGCTCCGTCGGGCATCTGCGCGATGTAGGCCGGACGGCCCCAGAACTTGTACGAATCCTTGTCCTCGTTGAAGCCGGTCATGAACGGCGTTATGTTGCCGGCTTTGCCGTCCTCGCCCGCCTTCACGGTCACCACGTCGAAGCCGAACGGCTTCTCGCGGTTCCACGAGCCCTTGCGCACGATGAAGGCCACGTTCTTGTACTCGGCCGGGAACATGTCGCCCGTATAGAACTTGATGCCCATCACGGCCGCGTGCGGCCCCATCAGCTTCGCCGGGCGGGTCACGCCCTTGCACGCATCCTGCTTCTTCACATCGGGATCGGGGGTGCTGTCGTTATGGCAGTACGGGAAGCCATAATTCCCGCCGGGCTTGGCGATGCGGTTCAGCTCGTCTTCGAAACCCTTGTCGCCCGCCCAGTCGCGGCCGTGGTCGGTGAACCATAGCTCCTTGGATTTCGGATGCCAGTCGAAGCCGACCGAGTTGCGCACGCCGGTGGCGATGACCTCCTTGCCCGAGCCGTCGGCGTTGTAGCGCCGGATCTGCGCGTACTCGTTGCTGGGCGGCTCGCAGATGTTGCACGGCGCGCCGAAGGGCACGTAGAGCTTGTTGTCCGGGCCGAACGCGACGTACTTCCAGTTATGGTGCTGTTCCTTCGGCAAGTCGAACTTCGCGGTGAGATCCTGCGGCTGCGCGTTGGGATTGCCCGCGATGCCGTCGTACTTCAGTACCTTGTCGATCGCGAAGACGTAGAGCGAGCCGTCCTTGAACGCTACGCCCGCCGGCTGCGTGAGCTTGTCGACTACCACGCGCACCGTGCGCTTGTCGCCCGTGTCGCTGACCTCGTAGACGCGGCCGATGGCGCGCGTGCCGACGTAGACCTTCTTGCCGTCGTCGGAGAGCGCCATCGCGCGCCCGCCGGGCAGACCGGCGGCCCAGATCTCGGCCTTGAAGCCCTTGGGCAGCTTCAGCTTGCTGATCGGAATTTCGCTCGCCGGGGTCTCGGTCATCTTGCCGGCGTGCGGCGCGAGCTTCGACTCGGCGTGCGCGGGCGGCTTGCCCTGGTGCCAGGCCGGTGCCGGCTTGGGCTTGTCCTGCGCCTGAGCGGAAATCGAAAATACGGCGGCGACTGCTAATCCAAGGCTTGATTTCATGGGTCCTCTCTCCTGTGCGAGGCGCAGATGCTACTACTTTTCCTCAGGGCGGCGCCGCCTCGATCTTGATCGAGGCGTACCACGCCGCGAGATCGGCGATCTCGGCGTCGCTCAAGGGTTTCGCGACGACGCTCATCACTTCGTGCCGGCGCTTGCCGCTGCGGTAATTCTTGAGCTGCTCTTCGA
>CAYOVM010000188.1:0-2226 GCA_964407355.1 uncultured Enterobacteriaceae bacterium | reverse complement strand
ACCTCCGTCTTGTCCGCGGTGCCATCGGCCTTCAGCGACGTGAACATGATGCGATAGCCGATCGGCGTGGTGCGGTTCCAGGAGCCGTGCTCGGCGATGAAGATGCCGCCCTGGTATTTCGCCGGGAATCTGGTGCCGTTATAGAACGTCAGCCCGAGGTCCGCGGCATGCGCGGCCATTTCCACCTGCGGCCAGACGATGTTGGCCGGCGCCGGAATCTGCGAGAGCTTGTAGCCCGCCGCTTCGTCGGTGACCTTGGTGCGGCCGCTGTACCACGGATAGCCGTAATGCGCCCCCGCCGCTCCCAGGCGGTTCAGCTCGCCCGGCGGCGTATCGTCGCCCATGCCGTCGGTCTGGTTGTCGGTGGCCCAGATCGACTTGTCTTTCGGATTCACCGTGATGCCCACCGGATTGCGCATGCCGCGGGCGTACACCTCGCGACCGCTGCCGTCGAAAGGATTCATGCGGATCACGCCGCCGATGCCGAGCTTCTCGTACAGGGCGATCTTTTCCCGCGGCTGCACGTTATACGGCTGGCCGAGCGTGATGTAGAGCTTGCCGTCGTCCGCGACCCGGCAGGTGCGGGCGCCATGGTTGTAGGACTCCTCCTCCACCGGCACCAGCTTGCCCTGCGGCACCACTTCGATCACCGCGACGTCCGGGCCTTCGTAGAAGAACTCGGCCGCCGGGAAATTCAGCACGCGGTTGTGCTCGACCACGATCAGGAAGCCGTCCTTGGTCCAGCACACGCCGTTGGGCTGCTTGAAGTTGAGCGATGGAGCGAAGGGCTTCACCTCATCGGCGACGCCGTCGCTGTTGCGATCGGTAACGGCCCACAGGGTGGTCTTGCGCGTGCCCACGAACAGCATGTTGGTCGAAGGCGCGACCGCCATGTGACGCGCGTCGGGCACGATCGCGTACAGCTCGATCGCGAAGCCGGGCGGCAGGCTGACCTTCTTCAGATTGTTGCGGATCGCATCCGCGTTCCTGCCGGTCTGCGCCACCGTCGGCAGGTTCAGGTCGGTGGTCGCGACCCGCATCTGCTTCATCTTCTCGATGCTCGACTGCGCTGCCGCGCCTGCGGCGAAGCCCGCCATGACCAGCGCGGAAGCAAGTAGGCTCAATCTCATAGCGATTCCCCTAGGATGGGTTCCGAACGATTCCCGCCCGAATCTGGACCGGAGCCACGGAAAAATCAAGCCCTAAAATCGCAGGCTGGCCTGCACACCCACCGTCATGCTGCGCCGCGGCGAAGGCTCGTAGTAGCGGCCGTTCCCCTCGTTCACGATCACCGAGCCGACATAGTTCTTGTCGGTCAGGTTGTCCACCCGCACGAACTCGGTGAACCGCCAGCGGTCGTCCTGCTGGACGAGGCCCGCCACGGCGTTCAGCACCGCGTAACCGGCGGCAAACTCGAGATTGGGATCGTTCACCGGAACGCGCGACTTGCCCAGACCCTCGAGCTGGGCGAAGAACGGCTCCCTTCGGTAGCGCAATTCGCCGTACAAGGTCGAGCGCGGCACGCCGGCGATCTGGCTGCCCCCGGGGACTGTGACCTGGGAGCCCCCGTTGAGGATCTGAGTGTTGAACGATTCGCGGTATACCGCCTTCAGATAGGTATAAGCGACGCGCGCCTCGAAAGGACCCGTGCCGACCGTTTCCGCCGCGAGCTCGAGGCCGCGCCGGTCGGTATGGCCGACGTTCTTGAACGAGGCGCGCCCGCCGGAGTTGGTATCGACCACGATCTCGTCGCTGGTAACGATGTTGAATACGGCTGCGTTCAACCGCACGCTGCGCGCGACCGTTTTCAAACCGAGCTCGGCGTGCCGGCTGCTGCTCGCGTTCAACGCGAAATTGAGGCCGCTCACGCCGCCGCCGCGGTTCGCGAGCTCGAGGAAGGTCGGCGTCTCGAAGCCCTTCCCCACGTTGGCATAAAGGCTGGTATTCGGATTGGCCCGGAAGACGATCCCGGCGACCGGCGTCGTCGCGCTGTATGCGCGATCTCCACTGTTGTCGCCGTCGGACAGGAAATGGTCGGAGTTGCGAAAGCGCACGCTGCTGCGCCGCACGCCCGCGTGGGCAGACCAGCGCTCGGCGAACTTCCACTCTCCCTGCGCGTACAGGCCGGTGCTCGAGGCGTCGTTGTCCTCGTCGCGCGTCAGCGCGCCCTGCAAGCCGCCGACGTTGTTGAATCCCTTGCGCCGGTCGTGCATCCGGTCGTGCTCG
>CAYOVM010000187.1:0-6286 GCA_964407355.1 uncultured Enterobacteriaceae bacterium | reverse complement strand
GGTGGAGCGCGTCTTCCGAGAGGCGCTTCGCTTCGACGCCGAGCTGGCGGGCGCTCGCGGCGAGGAAGTGCTTCGCGAGCACGGGCACGTCCTCCGCGCGCTCGCGCAGGCTGGGCAGCCGCAGCCGGATCACGTTCAGCCGGTGATAGAGGTCCTCGCGAAACGCGCCCTCGCGCACGCGCTGGTCGAGATCCTGGTGGGTCGCGGCGATGACGCGCACGTTGGCCTTGATCTGCTGATGGCCTCCGACCCTGTAGAAAGTCCCGTCGGAAAGAACCCGCAGCAGCCGCGTCTGCAGCTCCGCCGGCATGTCGCCGATCTCGTCGAGGAAGAGGGTGCCGCCCTCGGCCTGCTCGAAGCGCCCGCGCCGCTGCTGCTGCGCGCCGGTGAACGAGCCGCGCTCGTGGCCAAAGAGCTCCGATTCCAGGAGATCCTTCGGCATCGCCGCGGTGTTGATGGCGATGAACGGTTTCGCCGAGCGCGCACTGTGACGGTGCAGGGCGCGAGCGACCAGCTCCTTTCCGGTTCCCGACTCGCCTGTGATCAGCACCGTCGCGCCCGATTGCGAGAGCCGCCCTATGGCGCGGAAGACCTCCTGCATCGCCGGGGCATGGCCGAGGATTTCGGCGGCGGCCGTGATCGGCTCGACGGCCTCCGCCTCGCGCCGGCTCTCGTCGAGGGCGCGGCGGATGAGCTCCACCGCCTGATCGACGTCGAAGGGCTTGGGCAGGTATTCGTAGGCGCCGCCCTGGAACGCGGCGACGGCCGAATCCAGGTCCGAATAAGCGGTCATCACGATGACCGGCACGGCCGGATGGCGGTCCTTGACGGTCTGCAGCAGCTCGAGGCCGGAGAGCCCGGGCATCCGGATGTCCGACACCAGCACTTCGGGCGCACCGCCGGAGAGCGCGGTGAGCGCTTCCTGCGCCGAGGCGAACGAGTCGTAGGCGATGCCTTCCCGGCTCAGGGCTTTCTCGATCACCCAGCGGATGGAGCGATCATCGTCGACGATCCAGACCGGTTTCATCATGTCAGCGGCAGTAGGATCCTGAATAGTGTACGGCCCGGACGGGATTCGAACTCGATGACG
Organism: uncultured Enterobacteriaceae bacterium; assembly: GCA_964407355.1. GTDB lineage: Bacteria > Pseudomonadota > Gammaproteobacteria > Burkholderiales > SG8-39 > SCGC-AG-212-J23. The sequence goes on along the minus strand of CAYOVM010000187.1, from coordinate 5,196 downwards.
CCGTGGTGATACTGCACGAACGTCTGCGCGAGCGAGAGTCCCAAGCCGCTGCCGCCTTCCCTCCCGGATACGAGCGGATTGAAGATCCGGTCCTGGATCTCTTCCGGCACGCCCGGGCCATCGTCGACTACTTGCAATTCTAGTGCCAGCTTGCAGCGGTGCCTCAGGATGGTGATCTGGCGCACCGCCCGCGTGAGGAACGTGATGTTTTTGGCGCCGGCCTGGGCTGCGTTGCGGGCGATGTTCAGGACCGCCTGAATCAGCTGCTCGCGGTCGCCAAGGAAGTCCGGCAGGCTGGGGTCGTAGTCGCGGCGGATCTCTAGGGAGAACTCGCCTTTTACCAGGGCGCGCACCCGCTCGAGCACTTCGTGGATGCCGACGGACTCGATCCTGGGCGCGCGGTGCGGAGTCAGCATCCGGTCCATCAGCCCCTGCAGCCGATCCGCTTCCTTGATGATCACCTGGGTGTATTCGCGAAGCTCCCCGCCACGAGCTCCGGGTAACCGGAGCTGGTCGAGCTCGCGCTCAAGGAGCTGCGCGGAGCCGCGCAAGCCGCCCAGCGGGTTCTTGATCTCGTGCGCGAGATTGCGGATGAGCTCGCGGTTCGACTGCTGCTCGGACACGAGGCGCTCCTCGCGCGCCTGGCGCAGCTGCTGCTCTATAGGGCGCAGCTCGGCAAGCAGCACGGTGTTCGCGAAGGCCGGCCCGGCGGAGTCGATGCGGGTCACCATGCACGAAAGCGGCAGCGGCTCGCGGCCGGCGCGCGCGTAGGTGACGTTCTGCGCCGAATAGTCCCAGTGCGTGACCCGGGCCTCGTCCAGCGCGCGCTCGAGCTCGGCGCGTTCCGAGAAGAGCGCAAGGAAGGGGTGGCCGATCAGGCTCTTCGCGCCGGTGGCGAAGAGGTTCTCGGCCGCGGGATTCGCATAGCGCACGACCAGGCTGTCGTCGAGCGCCACGACGGCCGTAGCGAGGAGGTCCAGGCCGGAAAAAGGAGACACCTAGCGAGTCGAAGCGGACAGATTCGGCGGCGCCACTAGCGGGCCGAATTACCGAGCTCGCGCCTGAGCGCTTCGACGTTCTTCTGGTGCAGGTCGACAGTGTCCTTGTACGCCTGCAGCCGCTCCTGCACGCGCGCGTAGTTGCGCTCGTCGCCGCTGCGTATCGACTCCTGCTCTGCGAGCGCCTGTCTCGCCTTGGCGAGCAGCTCCTGCTCGGCGGCGAGCTCCTTCTCCAGGATCTCGCGCTGGCGCTCTTTCGCCGAAGCCTGCGCGGCGGGCGACTCCTTCGGGAATCCCTCGCGCCGCACGTTTTCCCTGGGGGTCGCTCTCGGCACCGGGATCCTCTGCGCCGGGACGACGTTGATCTCGCGCGAGACCAGCTCGCACTTCTTGCCCTCGGTGTCTTTCTTGTCGCTCGTGTAAAGCGGCCGGCCGGTGGGGTCGAGGCATTTGTATATTTCGGTGACCTGCGCCGTCGCCGGCGCGCCCGGAGTCGCCAGCGCGGCACCTAAAACCAACGGAATCAATGCTCTAAGTCCATCCATGCAACCCGCAGTCTAGCCCAAAAGAAAAGGGGCGTTGCGCACGCCCCTTTTCCGCCTGACGGGTGTCGTTTCTTAAGAGGCGTAATACATGTCGAACTCGACCGGATGCGTGGTCATGCGGAAGCGGGTGAGCTCGTCTTCCTTGAGCGCGATGTAGGACTCGAGGAAATCCTCGTCGAACACGCCGCCCTTGGTGAGGAACGCGTGGTCGTCGCGCAGGTGCCTGAGCGCTTCTTCGAGCGAGGCGCACACGTGCGGCACCTTCGCGGCCTCCTCGGGCGGCAGGTGGTAGAGGTCCTTGTCGATCGGATCGCCGGGGTGGATCTTGTTCTGCACGCCATCCAGGCCCGCCATCATCAGCGCCGAGAAGGCGAGGTAAGCGTTCGCCGTCGGATCGGGGAAGCGCACTTCCACGCGGCGCGCATTCGGGCTCGAGACGAACGGAATGCGGCAGGAGGCGGAGCGGTTGCGCGCCGAGTACGCGAGGTTGATCGGCGCCTCGAAGCCCGGCACCAGGCGCTTGTACGAGTTGGTGCCCGGATTGGTGATCGCGTTCAGCGCCTTCGCGTGCTTGAGCACGCCGCCGATGTAGTACAGCGCGAAGTCGGAAAGCCCGGCGTAGCCGTTGCCCGCGAACAGGTTCTTGCCGCCCTTCCACACCGACTGGTGCACGTGCATGCCCGAGCCGTTGTCGCCCACCACGGGCTTCGGCATGAAGGTCGCGGTCTTGCCGTACGACGCGGCCACGTTCCACACCGTGTACTTCAGGATCTGCATCCAGTCGGCGCGCTGCACCAGCGGCGCGAAGCGGGTGCCGATCTCGTTCTGGCCGGCGGCCGCCACTTCGTGGTGGTGCACCTCGACCTCGACGCCCTGCTGCTCGAGCGCGAGCGCCATCGCGTTGCGGATGTCCCACTGCGTATCGGCCGGCGGAACCGGGAAGTAGCCGCCCTTCACCGGCGCGCGGTGCGCCATGTTGCCGGATTCGTAGTCGATGCCCGTCGACCACGGGGCTTCTTCCGACTTGATCTTCACGAAGCAGCCCGACATGTCGACGTTCCAGGTGACGCCGTCGAAGATGAAGAACTCGGGCTCGGGGCCGAAGTAGGCGACGTCGCCCAGGCCGGTCGACTTGAGATAAGCCTCGGCGCGCTTGGCGATGCCGCGCGGGTCGCGGTTGTACGGCTTGCCGTCCATCGGCTCGTACACATCGCAATTGAGGTTGAGCACGGGCTCGTCGGTGAACGGATCCATGCGCGCCGTGGACGGATCGGGCATCAGCAGCATGTCGGACGCTTGAATACCCTTCCAGCCGGCGATCGATGAGCCATCGAAGGCGTGTCCGAGCTCGAACTTCTCCTTATTGAAGTGCTTTACCGGCACCGTGACGTGCTGCTCCTTGCCGCGGGTATCGGTAAACCGGAAGTCGACGAACTTGACCTCCTTGTCCTTGACGAGCTTCAACACATCGTCGGCCGTCATAGCCATATGCTTTCCCCTGAACGAGTTGATTTAATAGTGGTAGGTATCGGCAGGGAGCAGATTCCGTGCCAATTCGGCGACGGCGTGCTCCCCATTCGTGCGCAAGATTTCGGGCATTCTACCCAAGGCGAATGCACTGTATAGGGGCGATCGCGCCTTTTTCGCACTTCGCCGGTGCGGCGGGGTCCAACGTGCAGGTCATCCGCCCAGCCATCCATATAATCTCCAGGCCATGAGCGAGCTCGAAGCCATCAAGAAGGCCGCCGCCGAGCGGGCCAAAAAGCTCGGCCTTTCCTACGCCGGCGCCCTGCTTCCGGCCGAGGCCCGCGAGCTCATGCAGGCCGGCGCTGCCAAGCTGGTCGACGTGCGGACGGCGCCGGAGCTCCTCTACGTAGGGCGCATCCCGGGCAGCCTGACGGTCGAATGGCAGACCTACCCCGGCGGCAAGCCCAATCCCGAATTCATCGGCGAGCTGGCCGCCGCGGCCGGCAAGGACGAGCCGGTCATGTTCCTCTGCCGCTCCGGCGCCCGTTCACACGCGGCGGCCGAGGCGGCGATGCGCGCCGGCTGGAAGGAAACCTACAACATCCTCGAGGGGTTCGAGGGCGACAAGGATCCGGCAGGCCACCGCAACACGGTCGGCGGCTGGCGCAAGGCCGGCCTGCCCTGGACCCAAAGCTAGTACGGCGAAATCAGGGACAGACCACGTTTTTCGTAGCGATGCGCAGGGAAAACGTGGTCTGTCCCTGATTTCAGGCTTTCCAGTCCACCCAGCCCAAGTACGCGGTCGCCAGCACCACCACGCCGAACGCGATGCGATACCAGGCGAACGGCTTGAAGTCGTGCGTCGCGACGTAGCGGATCAGCCAGCGCACCACGATGAACGCCGAGACGAAAGCCGAGATCATCCCGACCGCGAAGAGCGGCGCGTCGCTCGCCGAGAAAAGCGCGCGGTTCTTCAGCAGATCGTAGCCGCCCGCGGCGACGAGGGTCGGCACCGCGAGAAAAAAGGAGAACTCGGTCGCCGCTTTGCGCGACAGGCCGAACAGCATCCCGCCGATGATGGTGGCGCCCGAGCGCGACGTCCCCGGGATCAGCGCGAAGCACTGCGCGAAGCCCACCTTCAGCGCATCGAGCCAGGTCATCGCCTGTGTGCTCTCGACCCGATGTTCTTTCCGTGGATTTTTTTCCACCAGGAGAATCACCACCCCGCCGACGATGAAGGCAAGCGCAACGGGCACGGCGTGGAATAGATACGCTTTTATGTATTTCGAGAACAGCAGGCCGAGAACCGCGGCCGGGATGAACGCCACGACGAGATTGCGGTAGAGCTGCAGATCCACCTTGAAGAACCGCGCCCGGTATTCCCAGACAATGGCGAGCATCGCGCCGGTCTGGATCACGATGTTGAACACGCTCCAGCGCTCATCGGTCGCGTCGAGCAGCTCGCCCGCGAGGATGAGATGGCCGGTGCTCGAGATGGGCAGGAATTCGGTCAGCCCCTCGACGATGCCGAGGATGAGCGCCTTGATGAGGATTGCGAGGTCCATGGGACGGGCCGCTTCTTTTATTTCTTAGAGGGATTTTTCCAGAAACGCGGTGATGCTCTGCCAGAAGACGGGAGCGCCATCCGTACTATTGTGCCCCGCGTTCTCGATCTCGATCCATCGCTTCGGACCGCCCCAGGCCTCGAAGAGGCGCCTTGCATGGACGACAGGAATCACTTCGTCGCGCCCGCCCGCGATGCAAAGGAGCGGCGCCGAAATCCTGGGCGCCAGTGCCGCCGAGTCGAATCGATGCTTGAGCAGCCAGCCGACCGGGACCAGCGGATAGTGATGCTTCGCCACCGCCACCATGCTGTCGTAGGGAGTAACGAGGATCACCGCGTCGATCTTTCTCCGGGATGCGAGGAACACCGCCGCGCCGGTGCCGAGGCTGCGGCCGAACACCACCAGCTTGCCGGGCTTGATTTCGCGGACTGCATAGTCGTGCCATAGCAGCGCGTCGGCCGAAATGGCGGCTTCGGAGGGCGAGCCTTCGCTGCCGCCGTACCCCCGATAGCTCACCAGCAGCCAGCCCGCGCCCGGGGCGCGCGACACCGCCTCCCCGATCATTCCGGACACGTCTTCCGCGTTGCCGCCGAAATACAGGATCAGCGGCGCGCCGGGCGC
>CAYOVM010000186.1:0-6401 GCA_964407355.1 uncultured Enterobacteriaceae bacterium | reverse complement strand
AACCCCAGCGCCTCCTGCAGCTTCCGGTCCTGCTTCTGCGTGGCGAGGCGGATGCCGCGGTTGTAGCGCTCGGCCTTGTCCTGGACGCGCCACACGAGCAGGCGCAGAAGCCGATGGGACAGGGTTTTCCGGTTTCCGAGCAATTTCCTGCAGATAAAAAGAAAGCCGGGCGCGAAGCGAACGAACAGCTCGTCCTCGAGGCTGACCATCGCTTCCACGGTGCCGGGCTCGCCCTGGCGCGCGGAGCGGCCGAAGAGCTGGCGGTCGATGCGCGCGCTTTCGTGGAACTCGGTAAGGATCACGTGCAGGCCGCCGCGCTCGAGGACGTCGGGGTCGGGACGGATGTCGGTGCCGCGGCCCGCCATGTTGGTGGCGACGGTGATGCGCCCGGCGCGGCCCGCCCGGGCCACCGCCTCGGCTTCTTCCTTGTCCTGGCGCGCGTTGAGCACGGCGTGCTCGACGCCGCGCGCGGCGAGGAGGGCGCCGAGACGCTCGGAGGCCTCGACCGAGCGCGTGCCGATGAGCACGGAGCGGCCGGCTTTCCCGAGATCGATCGCACGCTCGGCGACCGCGTTCCAGCGCTCCTCGTGCGTGCGCCAGCAGGCGTCGGCGAGGCGCGCACGGCGGACCGGCTTGTTCGTCGGGATGCGCACGACGTCGAGGTCGTAGATGCGCCGCAGCTCTGGAGCGACTTCGGCGGCGGTGCCTGTCATGCCGGCAAGGAGGAGGTAGCGGCGGAAGAAGCGCTGGTACGTGAGGCGCGAGAGGGTTTTCCGCTGGCCGGTGATCTCCGCGCCTTCTTTCGCCTCGATCATCTGGTGCAGGCCCTGCTCCCAGGAGCGGTCGGGCATGACGCGGCCGGTGAATTCGTCGACGATCTGCACCTTGTTCTCGGCCACGATGTAATTGCGGTCGCGGTGGAAGCAGTGCACGGCGCTCAGCGCCTTCTGCATCAGCTCCTTGCGCCAGATCTCCGAGCGCCACACCCCGGGCAGGCCCGCCGTCCATTCGAGGATGGCGTCGTCGCCCGCGGGCCGGATCCACACCTCGTTGTTGCGCGAGATGTCGTAATGCTCCGGCGTCATGCGCCGCGCGAGCTCGATGGCTTTCTTGTAGAGCGCCTCGCCCAGGTCGTCGGGCCGGGTCTGCGAGATGATGAGCGGCGTGCGCGCCTCGTCGATGAGCACGCTGTCGGCTTCGTCGACGATCGCCATGTGCAGGCCGCGCAGCAGCATGCCGGGCTGGCGCTCCGGGCGATAGAGCCGGCGCAGCCGGAGGTGGTTGGCGAGCGTGTCGCCGGCGGCGATGCGGTCCTTCAGGTAATCGAACACCAGCTCCTTGTTGGAGACATAGACCACGTCGCGGGCGTACTGGGCGCGCCGCTCGGGCAGCGGCATGTCCTGCTTGATCACGCCGACGCTCAGGCCCATGAACTTGTACAGCGGGCCGTTATGCTCCGCGTCGCGCGCCGCGAGATAGTCGTTGACCGTGACCACGTGCACCGCGGCTCCCGCGCCGGCGGCGGTGCAGGCGGCGAGCGCGGCGACGAGGGTCTTGCCTTCGCCGGTCGCCATCTCGGCGATGCGTCCCTGCAGCAGGGTCCAGCCGCCGATGAGCTGCACGTCGTGGTGGCGCATGCCGACGCTGCGCTGCGCCGCCTCGCGCACCGCGGCGAACGCTTTCGCGACCAGCGCGTCGGCGAAGCCTTCGCGCTGCATCCGCAGGCACTCCGCGCGGAAGGCGGCGGCGAGCGCGGCGTCGCCGAGGCTCTTCATTTCCGGCTCGTGCCCCGCCGCGGCCTGCGTGAAGCCGCGCCAGCGCTTCGCGAGCGGCACCAGGCGCGGCGCGCGGGCGACCAGCGCCCGCAGGTGCTCCTCGAGGGCGAGCTCCTTCACGTCGGCGCGCTCCAGGTAGACGCCGTCGCCGACCGCCTCCGGCCGGCCGACGAGCAGCGCCGCCACGTTAGACATTGAAGCGGCTCAGGAAGAGCTGGCGCACGCGGCGATAGCCCTGGCCGAGCAAGGGCTCGCCGCCGTGGTCGAAGCGCACGTGGACGCGCTCGCCGAAGGCCTTCGGCGTGACGTCCACGGGCAGGCGCAGGTCGAACACGAACACCCGCTCCAGCGTCTTCACGCCGTTCGCGTCCTTCGGGTCCACCGCGATGCTGCCGCCGCCGGTGCTGCCGAGCGCGGCGGTCGGGAGCTCGTCGACGCCGCCCGGCATCTCCCGGATCACCGAAGCGGCGTGCGTGTCGGCGATCGCCTCGGAGAGCCGCAGCTCGACCGAGCGGAACCGGGTGCGCACGAGATCGATGTTGTCCTGCGTCACCACGACCCGCGCGATGAGCTGGCGGCGATCGAGCACGTAGCCGAGCAGCTCGCCCTTCTTGAAGAACTGGCCCGCCATGTCCTGCGGCTTGGGCACGATCAGCACGCCGTCCGCCTCGGCTCGCACCACGAGCCGGGCGTAGCGCTCGGCGGTGCGCTCGAGCACCCGCTGCTCCTGCTCGAGCTGCTGGCGGGAGATTCCCGCCTTCACGCTGTTGGTGAACTGCTCGACCCGGTAGCGGGCGAGCGCTTCCTCGACCTTCGCCTGCGCCACCGCGAGCTCCGCGGCGAGCAGCGGGTCCTCCATCGCGAGCACCGGCGTGCCGCGCGTGACCGGCGTCCCGGGCTCGACCAGCCACCGGCGGAAAACGCCGTTGCCGCCCGCGCGCAGCAGCGCCTGCTCGGGCAGCCATACCACGCCCTCCGCGAGGGTGCGCATCGGCATCGGCACCACCGCGGCGAAGAAGATCACGCCCGCCGCGAGCGCGAGCGACAGGCGGATCGCCTGCGCGCGGCGCCGGTGCAGCGCGGGGCTTTGCGTCACGTGGCGCGCCGCTTTCCAGAGCGGCACCACGAAGAGCGTGGCCGCGCCCCAGAGCGCGAGCAGGATGCCGAAGATGAAGAACTCGCCGGCGATGAAAAGAATGATCGACACCGTGATCAGCACCCGGTAGCACCACGAGGCGATGGTGTAGCCCACGAGCCAGGGCTTCTCCGACGCGCTTTCCGCCGGGACCTCCACCTCGCGCGCGCCGAACACATACCGGTCCCACAGATACGTGAGATAGCGCTGGCCGCGCTGCGCGAGGTTGGGCATCTCGATCAGGTCGGTCAGGATGTAATACGCGTCGTAGCGCAGCAGCGGATTGCCGTTCACGATCAAGGTGGAGATTCCGGCGACCACCATCACGTTGAACGCGAGCGCGCGCACCAGGCCCGGCTCGACCGCGAGCCAGACGTAGAGCGCGATCGCGGCGACGAACACCTCGACCAGCATCCCGGCGGCGCCGACCACGGCGCGCTGGAATTTCGAGGGGAACGCCGACGCCGCCGAGCACTCCACGTAGGGCATGGGCGCGAACACCAGGAACATGATGCCCATCTCGTGCACGCTGCCGCCCCGGATGCGGGTGGCGAAGCCGTGGCCGAGCTCGTGCAGCGCCTTGACGAAGGGAAATACCAGCGCCATCAGCAGCATGTTCTTCGCCGAGAGAATCCGGTCGGACAGGTTCGCCGTCAGCTCCGCGCCGTGCTGCGCGGCGAGAAAGGCCGCGGGAACCACCACGGCGAGCCACAGCGCCGCCCCTCTCCAGCCGAAGAGCCAGGCCAGCCGCGCCGCCCAGGCGCCGAGAAACCGGTCCGGGTCGAGCAGCGGGATCTTCAGCGACATCGGATTCATCAGCCACTGCTTCCAGGTCTGGTCGCGGCGCTTCTTGTAGCGCTCGAAGAGCGTCGCGGCGTCGGGCGGAATGTCCGCCTGGAGCAGATCCGCCGCGTGCAGCTGGATGAGCAGATCCACCACTTCGTTCTGCGTCGGGATTTCCTCCGGCGCTTGCTTGCAGGCCTGGTCCCACAGCGCCTGGACCGTCGTGCCGCCGTCCATGCGCATGATCATGGCGTGCGCCGCCGGCGAAAACCTGTGATAGCGCCCGCCCGCCTGGTCCTGCACCACGTACCAGACCTGCCCGCGGTACACGTGGCGGTGGATCCGCGCGCCCGGCATAAGCCTGGGCTTCAGCTCCGCGACGCTATGCCAGGATTGGCTGAAGAGGGAACGCGCCATGGGTGGCCCGGCCGGGTGGCGCTAGAGCGTCCACGTCCAGAGCGTGAGGCGCAGCCAGTCGGTGAAGCTGTGGGTCAGGACCCACCACAGCCGCTGCTCGCCGACCTCCACCTTGCCGATGCCTTCCATGCCCGGGCGCAGCCGCGGCGGCGCCTGCTCGAGGCGCGCCTCGACGCGGAAGAAGTTGCGGCCGTCCTGCGCCGTGGCGACCGGCGTGACCTTCACGACGCTGAACGGCGTGGGCTCGCCCGCGATTCCCGAGATGACGAGCCGGCCCTTCTGCCCGACCTCGACGTGGCGGATCTCGCGTTCGTCCACCTGCAGGATCACCCGGTAGCTCGAGAGCGGGGCGATCTCGAAGAGTTTCTTCCCCTGCTCGACGGGGGAGCCGGTGAGCTGGCTGAGATCGCCCGAGACCACCACGCCATCGAAGGGCGCGGTAATTTTCGCGCGCTTGATTTTTTCGCCGGCGAGCGCGAGCTGCGCCTCCGCCTGCCTGAGCTGGGCGCCGATGACCTGGATCGCCGCGAGCTCGCGGTTGGCCATCGCCTCGCGCAGCTTCTTGTCGTGCTGCTCGCGCTCGCTCGCCCAGCGGGTCTGCTCGACCTTGAGGTCGCGGTCGTCGAGCTCGGCGAGGATCTGGCCCTCGCGCACCGTGTCGCCCGCGCGCACGTGGCTCACGGCGATGAAGCCTTCGAACGGCGCCGCCGCGACGCGCTGGATCTCGCCTTCGATCACGGTCTTCGCGCTCACGCGGTAGTCGATCTCCACCAGGATGGAAAGAGCGACGACAAGGATCGCCGCAGCCGCGCCGAACTTCCACACGAGGTGCCGCGGCCCGAAGAGCTTGCCGAGCAGCGCGCGCGAATCGTCCTGCAGCCTTTTCCAGTAGCCGCGCTCGGCGCGGCGCTTCTGGTCGATGATCGGGGGCAGCAGCCCGGCAAAGGCCCGCACCCAGGCGTGCTCGGCCTCTCCGAAAGCGTCGCCTTCCGTGCGCTCGAGCGTCAGCACGCCGATGCAGGCGGCGCCGAGCAGCAGAGGCATCGAGACGATGGAGCTCGCCGCCGATTCCTGCGCGAGCACGGCATGAGGCGAAGCCGCGGCCCCCGCCGTCCCCGCGGCGGCGTCCTCTCTGCGCCAGGTCAGCATCTCGCGCTTGTCGAAGGCTTCCTCCATCGCCGCCGCGTAGCGCTTGACCACGCTCGAATTTTTCTCGAACCAGGCCGCGTCGGAAAGCGCCGCCACCTTGACGCTGTGCCCCTCGGTCAGGCCGAGCGCCACGCGCGAGCAGCGCAAGTGCCGCGCGAGGTGGTTGGCCACCTCGAAGAGAGTCTGCTGCAGCCGTCCCTGGCGCAGCGCCGTGGCGATGCCCTCCATCACCGAGCCGATGCGCTCGAGCTTCGCGCCCGCCTCCTGCAGCTCGCGCCGGTGGAAGAGGTCGCTGATCCATGCGACGCTCCAGTGCAGCTGGCGCAATACCGCGCTTACCTTGGCTTCATCCGAGACCCAGATCTCGAGCGCCACCGCACCGATGGTGCGGTCCATGACCTGCAGCGGATAGCCGATCTGCGCCGGCGCCGGCTGAACGCGCCCGGGCTCTCTCTGCACGATGCCGCGGCCCTCGGAAAGCGCGCGCTGCGCGACTCCCGCCAGCCGCGACAGATCGCCCACCGGCTCGGGCCACACCGCGATCGGCACATACGTATTTGTTTCGCCCGACTCGAGCAGCACCGTGCCCGCCGTCACACCGCCGAGCTGGCGGCAAAGGAGCGCGAGCCACGCGCGGCAGAATTCCTCCGCCGTTTTCGCGCTGGCGAACAGCTCCCATTGCCGGTTGTCGGCGGCGGTGGAATCGCCCCCTGTTTGCGATGTCTCCTTGACCCCCAGCGTCACTGCCGCTCCCTCGCTTGCCTATGCGGCATTATGAATGAAATCAAGGCCTTTTGGCCCTTCGGAGGCCCGAAAAAACCGCGTCAGGCCGGCTACTCCGCGGCGCCGACGGGCAGGCCTCGATGGCTGTCACCAGGTTTTTCAGCATGCGCTCGGCGAGGGCGGGATCGCTCCGCGCGCTCGCCGGCGTGCGCACGGCTCCAGGTTCGGCTCCAGGTTCTTCTGTGCGGCGAGCTGCTATCCGAGGACACCACGTTCTCGATCAGGGCATCCGCGGGAACGCGACCACGTGAGCATGAGCAGCGCGAGCGAGCTCCAGCGCGCCCGCGACCCGTGCGGCGGCGAAGCGCTCCCGCATTTGCATATTCACATCACGGCCCCCCCTCGCGATAGTACGATAG
>CAYOVM010000185.1:1607-6486 GCA_964407355.1 uncultured Enterobacteriaceae bacterium | reverse complement strand
CGGCCGAAGAGATAAGCGTAGTCGCGGGTCGCCGCGAGCTCCTTGGTGAGAAGCACGCCGAGCCCGCCGATCTTGCGCAGCTCCAGCGTCGTGTCCGGCGCCCCCTCGGGAAGGTGCGCGTACGGATTGAACGGCGGCGCGATGTCCTCGTAGACGACGTGGACGCTGCGCTCATCGGCATCGAGCATCATCCAGACCGGCGCGTCGCAGTCGCCGCCGTGGCCGTGGCGCACCGTGTTGATGAAAAGCTCCTCGAGGACCAGGTTCAGCCGCAGGCAATGCTGGCGCTCGATGCCGGCCGCGCTGCAGAAGCCCTCCAGGAACGCGCTGATGCCGCGCAGCTCGGACAAGCGCGAATGAAACATCGTCGAACGGCAATTTTTCACGCTGCTCCCCGCCCTTTCGGCGCATTATAGGGGGAGGGGATTTGTTTACAGGGGAAGGGAAGATCATGCGCTGGACGATTGCGGCATGCTTGGCGGTGTTTTCGGCGGCGGCCTGGGCGGGCGACGTCGGCCTCGTCAAGGTCACGGCAGGCACGGTTTACCTCGAGCGCGAAGGCAAGCGGCTGCCGGTGCAGGTCGGCACGCCGGTGCGCGAATCCGACACGCTGGTGACCGGCGCCGATGGCACGGTCGGAATAACGTTCAGCGACAACAGCCTGCTTTCCGCGGGCCCGGACAGCGTGCTCGCGATCGACCGGTACGCGTTCGACACCACTACGCACGCGGGGCGCTTCGACGCTTCGCTCAAGAAGGGCACGCTCGCGGTGGTCTCGGGCAAGATGGTCAAGCAGTCGCCCGAGGCCATGCGCGTGCGCACCCCGACCTCGATCATGGGCGTGCGCGGCACCGAATTCGTCGTACGGGTCCCCGGCGGAAGCTGATCGATGCTGGTGGTGGTGTTCGGCGCCATCATGGCGCTGATCGTGGCGATCACACCTGGGCAGCCCGCGGATGAAGTGGTGGTCCTGCCGGGCGCCGACGGGCACGTCGGCATGGTGGTGGTGGAGCGCGACGGCAAGCGCCACGTCCTGAACGAAGCGTACGCGACAAGTCGCCAGGGCCGGCCCGAAGTCGGGCGCCAGTCCGTGCAGGAAGTGCGCGAATCCTTCGGCAGCACGCTGCAGTCCCTGCCTTCCCGGCCGGCGTCGTTCCGCCTCTACTTCATCTTCGGCACCGACGAGCTGACCGACGAATCCAAGGTCGAGCTCGGCAAAGTCCTGGACGAGCTGAAGCAGCGCCCGATCCCCGACATCGCGGTGATCGGCCACACCGATACCGTGGGGGACCTCGAGGCCAACGACGTCCTTTCGGCGCAGCGCGCGGAGAAAGTGAAGGGATTCCTGGTCGCGATCGGCATCGCCGCCGACCGTATCCAGGTCTCCGGGCGCGGCAAGCGCGAGCCGATCGTGCCGAGCGCCGACAACGTCGACGAGCCGAGGAACCGCCGCGTCGAGATCAGCGTTCGCTGACCGCTAGTGCTCCTCGGCGTTGACGCGCCGCTCGCCGAAGTCGCGCCGCGCCAGCTGCGGATCGCCCACGCCGTTCCAGCGGATGCACAGCAACGTCAGGTCGTCCGACTGCTCGGCCGCGCCGGCGAACGTCCGCACGTCGTCTGCGATCGCCGCCACGACGGTGTCGGGCGCCGCCGGCCCGAGCCTCGCAAGCAGGGCCTTCAGGCGCGTCGCGCCGTACAGCTCGCCTTGCGGATTCATCGCCTCGGTGATGCCGTCGGTCACCACGCAGAGCCGCTCGCCCGGCGCCATCGTCCGGTGGGCGCTGGGGTACTCGAAGCCCTCGATCACGCACAGCGGCGGGCCGCCGGCATGCTCGAGCACTTCGGGGATGCCGCCGGGCACGAGGGCGAGCGGCGGCTCGTGGCCGGCATTGCAGAAGGCGAGGGCGCCCGTGCGCGTATCGAGGATGCCGGCAAACGCGGTGACGAACAGCGACTCCGGATTCTCCCGGCCGATCTCGGCGCTGGCGTGCATCAGGATCGCGCCGGGCTCGAGGCTCTCGGAGCGCAGGGCGACGCTTTTCAAAAGCGATTTCGACAGCGCCATGAAGAGACTGGCCGGCAGGCCCTTGCCCGAAACGTCGGCCACGACGAAGAAGAGGCGGTGCCGATCGAGCATGAAGCAGTCGTAGAAGTCGCCGCCGACGGTCCGTGCCGGCTCGAGCAGCGCATCGAGCGCGAAGCGCGCCTCGCGCGCGAAGACCGTGCGCGGCGCCGGCAGCATTCCCATCTGGATGCGGCGCGCCGCTTCCAGCTCGCCGGTCATCCGCGCCTGCGCCTCTCGCAGCATCCGCCGGTGCCGGTCGGCTTCGGCGAAAGTCGCGGCCAGCAGGGCGCCGAAAATCAGCGCCGCGCCCAGCGCCGGAGCGGCGACGTTCAGCAGCATCCCCGACTTGAAGGCGAGCACGCCGCCCGCGGCGAAGGCGAGCAGCAGCCCCGCCAGCAGGGCGCTTGAAACCCAGGCGCGCGCCGCCGGGACGATCACGACCAGCAGCAATCCGGCGAGGGCGAGCAGCGCCGCCTCGGTCCAGGAGGCGGCGCTCGGCCGGCGCAGGTACTCGCCGTCGAAGATCTGCTCCAGGATCTGCGCATGGACCTCGACGCCGGGAATGCGCTCCCCGAGCGGCGTCGCCTGGAAGTCGAGCAGGCCGAGGCCCGACACGCCGATCAGCACGAGCTTGTCGCGGAAGAGCTCCGGCGAGGCGTTTCCGGAAAGCACGTCCTCGGCCGAGACGAAGCGCTGGGGGTCGTGCGGGCCGAAATACAGATGCAGCGTGCCGTCGGACTGCACCGGGATCGCGACGTCGCCGACCACGAGGTCGACGTCCTGCCCGCCGCGGTCCTCGATCCGGAATCCCGCGGCGCCGCCGGGGGCGCCCACCGCGACGCGCACCATCTCCACCGCCAGGGCCGGAACGATGACCTTGCCGATCTGCGCGGCGAGCGGCACGCGGCGGATCACCCGGTCGGCCGATTCCGCGCTGATCAGCCCGCGGCCGGCGGCCGCGCGATTGATCTCGGCGCGGCTCTGGAGATGCCCGTCGAAGCGCCGCAGGGCGAGCTCGCGCTTGCCGGAGAGCCGCACCGGGACCGCCTGCGGCGGGAGCGGGAAGCGGCGGTCGCGAAACTCGAGCCCCGCGACGCCGAGAACGACGCGGCTGCCCTCGATCGCTCTTGCCAGCTGGCCGTCCGCGCCCGGCGTGGAGCGGTCGGGCTCGATGAAAAGCAGGTCGACGCCGATCGCCGCGGGGCTCGCCCGCGAGATGCGGCGGATGAGATCCGCCGCGACGGTACGCGGCCACGGCCATTGCCCGCGTGCATCGAGCGAGCGCTCGTCGATCGCGACGATGACCGCCGGAGCGCTTGCGCGCTTTCGGGGCATCGCCATCTGGTAGGCGTCGAACAGCGCATCGCGCAGCGCCGCGACCGGCGCCAGCTCCAGCCCGACCAGCGCGGCGCACACCGCCGCGACCCCGATGCCGATGGCGCGCGGGCCTGCCGCGAAATCCAGACCTCTGAACTTCAGAGGTCGATCTCCAGGCCGTCGTGCGCAGCGGAGATGCGCAGCGGCTGCGCGCCGCGGGTGAGCTCCTCGAGCCGGCGCGCGTCCTTCAGCACGCCCTCGATCGTCGCGTCGTTGTTCGCGGGCTCGTGGTGGAACAGCATCAGGTGCTTCACCTGCGCCCTCTGGCAGAGCTCGACGCCGATGATGTTGCTCGAATGGCCCCAGTCTTCCTTCACCGAGACCGCCTCCGCGAGCGAGTACATCGCGTCGAACACGACGAGGTCCGCGCCGCGGAAGAACGCGACGAAAGCCTCGGTCTCGGCCGGATCCTCCAGCTTGTGCTCGGAGTCGGTGCTGTACACCATGCTCCTGCCGCCCGCCTGGAAGCGAAAGCCGAACGAGTCGCCCGAATGGCGCTGCAGCTTCGGCGTCACCTCGAGGCCGCTCACCTCCCGGGTCTCGCCCGGCGCGAGCAGGATGAACTCGATCTGCGCGCTCAGCTGATCGAAGGTCACCGGAAAGCACGGCGGCGACTGCTGCAGGCGAAAGGCGTGCTCGAGCGCGGGATGGCAGCCGTAGATCCGGATCACCGTGCCCGGGACATAGGCGGGCCCGAAGAACGGGAAGCCCATGATGTGATCCCAGTGCATGTGCGACATGAACACGTTGACCGTCGCCGGCCGCCCGCCCTGGCGCGCGAGGACGTGCTCGCCGAACGCGCGCGCGCCGCTGCCCATGTCGCAGACGAAGTACTCGTCGTGGCCGGTCTGCAGCTCGACGCAGGATGTGTGGCCGCCGAAGGTGTGGGTCACCGAGAAGGGCAGGGCCTCCTGCGCGAACGCGTAAGCATCGCCGAAAGAGTCGAAGCGCCGGCCCGAGGCGGCGACGAGCGCGTGCGCCAGCTTGTCGCGGATGTCGGCCGGCGTTAGCGCGACCGGGATGGAGCCGCGCGTCCCCCAGAACCGGATGCGCATCAGCCGCGGTCGAAGGCTTCCGCCGCCTGCGGCGACAGGGAAGCGAGCGCCTCGCGCAGCGTGGGAAACGCTTCGAACACCAGGTGGAAGCGGCTGATCTTGAAAATCTCCGCCACGACGGGCTGCATCGCGGCGACCACGACGCGTCCCTCGCCGGCGCGCGCTTCCTTGGCCGCCAGCATCAGGCAGCGCAGCCCGGCGCTCGACACATACTCCAGCCCGGAAAGATCGAGCACCATCGGCTGGCCGCTCTTCGCGCAGGCCTCGAGGTGCGGCGCGAGGTCGGCGCGGAACGCCTCGCAGTTGTCGTGATCCAGGCGCCCTTTGGGAGCGATGGTCCGCGCGGGGCCGTAATTTCGGTGGTGAAGGGGCATTCTCGCCG
>CAYOVM010000185.1:0-1507 GCA_964407355.1 uncultured Enterobacteriaceae bacterium | reverse complement strand
TACAGCTTGCGCCGCCGCAGGAAGCTCTCCAGGACGGCGTTGAACGCATCGGGCTGATCCATCGGCCCGAGATGGCCGCAGCCGCGCAGCACCACGAACTCGGTGCCGGCGATCTCCTTCGCCATGCGCTGCATGACCTCGGGCGGCGCGGTCTTGTCATCGCTGCCCGCGATGAGCAGCGTGGGAACGGAAATCTTCTTCAGGCGGCTGCGGCCATCGAAGGTGGTAAGCAGCTCGACCGCCTTGCGGTAGGTCGCCGGCGCGATTCCGCCCATGATCGCCTGCGCGCGCGCCAATCCCTCGGCATCGGAGATCGCGCCACGCATCGTCGGCATGAGCTGCGCCGCAAGCTCGGGCATCGATTTGCCCTGATCGAGCGCGCCGACGCGCGCGGCGATGAACTGGCGCGCGAACTCGCCGCTGCGGTCGGCGAAACCCGGGGTGGTAAAGCCCAGCACCAGCGCCTTCACGAGGTGCGGGAAGCGCGCGTAGGCATCCTGCGCGATGTAGCCGCCCATGCTGTGCCCGACGAGGATCACCGGCTCGCCGCCGAGCGATTCGATCAGGCGCTTCAACGCAGCGCAAACCTGCTCCAGGTCGTACGGCTCGACGATCGGGCTGTGGCCGTAGCCGGGCTGATCCCAGGCGTGCGCGGCATAGCCCCGCGCGGCGAAAAACGGCAGTTGCCGGTCCCAGGCGTGGTGACCGCCGCCAAGGCCGTGCAGAAACAGCAAATGGGTCACGGGAGGGGACTCAAACGCATGCCGCATTGTATGTAGAATGGCTTCAAATGATTGTTTTCGATCTACTTTGCGCCGCGGACCACCCCTTCGAGGGCTGGTTCGGGTCGGCTGCCGAGTTCGCTTCGCAGCAGGCGCGCCACCTGATCCAGTGCCCGAGCTGCGGCTCGGCCGAGGTCCGGCGGGTCCCCTCGGCCGCGCGAATCAATTTAGGCGCCCAGGAGCCCGCCAAGGCGGCAAAGGCTTCGGAGCGGACCCCGGAGATGGAAGGCAAGGATCCCTTCGCGATCGCCCAGATGCTGTATTCGCGGATGCTCGACGAGCTGCTGACCAAGACCGAGGATGTCGGCAAGAACTTCCCTGAGGAGGCCCGGCGCATCTACTACCAGGAGGCGCCGGCCCGGCCCATCCGGGGTCAGGCGACCGACCAGGAGCACGACGAGCTCGTGGAAGAGGGCGTCCCCGTCGCCCGCCTGCCGATCTTGCCCACCGGCAAGCTGAATTAATCCTTTTGCCCACCCGTAGCCTATACTCCGCTCTGAGATCGGGGGATCTCGGGCAGTAAGGGGGTAGGGAGATGCTGGAGTTAGGACGCAGGCAGAGCGACCGCTCGTTCCACGAGTCGTCGGATCTGCTGGGGATCGTCACGTCGGACGGCGTACTGAAAGTCGTCAACATCGCCTGGGAGAAAGCGCTCGGCTTTCGCCAGGACGAGCTCGTCGGCCGGCCGCTCTCCAAGCTCGTCGACGACAACGACCGGGCCACCG
>CAYOVM010000184.1:0-6490 GCA_964407355.1 uncultured Enterobacteriaceae bacterium | reverse complement strand
GGAGCAACGGTGCTCCTCACCGCCTACGCAGGCTGGGTGGACTGGACGGTGCGTTGAGGCTCTCGTTGCGGTGTCAGCGGCCTCGGCGCTTTGTCATCGATCGTTTCGGTCTGCGCCCCGGTCCCCGCTTTGCCGATGTCAATCTCGCGCGATGCGCCTCGGCGGTATCGACGGCGATCGGATCGCTGGCCGGAAAGGTCTCGCGCAGCGCTTCGTCCAATTCGTGCTCAAGCGCGCTTTCAGCACCGCGAACCCGCGAAGGTCGCTTGCCAACCGCCTTTCCCATGGTAGAGCCCAATCGTCAATGGTGATGGCCGCACTGTATTCCCATGGCGTTGCGTAGGATCGCTCACAGCTATCCTTGCGTGCCTTGCGGCGCGCTTTTGCGCGGCGCGACGAACATCGCGTCGAGGATGAGCGCCGCCGCGCCGGCGGTGATGCCGATGTCGGCTACATTGAATGCCGGCCAATGCCAGCCGGCGAGGTGGAAATCGAGCCAGTCCACCACGGCGCCGTGGCGCGCGCGGTCGATGACGTTGCCGAGCGCGCCGCCAAGCACCGCGGCAAGACCGAAGGCGACCAGCCGGCCCATGGGATTGCGAACCAGCATGACGGCGAGGACGATCGAGACGAGCAGACCGAACCCGAGCAGGACCGGCTTCTGCCAGCCGCCGGCACCGGCGAGAAAGCTGAAGGCAGCGCCGGGGTTCAGCACGAACACGAGGTTGAAGAACTCCGTCACGGCGAGGCGCTCGCCGTAAGCGAAGCTCGCCTGGATGATCTCTTTGGTAAGCACGTCGGCGAGCACGAGCACCGCGGCAAGCGCGAGCGCCCAGCGCCACTGCCGAGCGGTCGCGCTCACTTCCGGAGCAGCCGCATGCCGTTGAAGACCACGAGCAGGCTCGCGCCCATGTCGGCGAACACCGCCATCCACATCGTCGCGGTGCCTGCCAGCGTCATGGCGATGAACACGGCCTTGATGCCGAGCGCAAGGGTGATGTTCTGCTTGAGGATCGCCGCTGTGCGCCTCGATAGGCGCAGGAATGCGGGCACCTTGCGCAGGTCGTCGTCCATAAGGGCCACATCCGCCGTCTCGATGGCCGTGTCGGTCCCGGCCGCGCCCATCGCGATGCCGACGTCGGCGCGGGCGAGCGCAGGCGCGTCGTTGATGCCGTCGCCGATCATGCCGACCTTGGCCCCCTTGGCGCCCAGTTCCTCCACGATCCGCAGCTTGTCTTCGGGCAGGAGATTTCCGCGCGCCTCGTCGATGCCGACCTGCTTCGCGATGGCAGCCGCCGTGTGCTGGTTGTCTCCCGTGAGAAGGACCGTTTTCACTCCGAGCTTGTGCAACTCCGCGACGGCCTCGCGGCTCGTCTCGCGGAGCGTATCGGCAACCGCGAAGAACCCGAGGACCTGAGACGCGTCGGCGAGATAAACGACCGTCTTGCCTTCGCGCTCATAGGCGTTGAGCGATTCCTCAAGAACGGCGTCGGAGAGCCCGCATTCCTCGAGCATGCGGTAGTTGCCGAGACGGTGGAGCGCGCCGTTGATCCGGCCTTCGACCCCGCGTCCGGGCAGCGCCTTGAAGTCCGTGACTTCGCCGGCGCGGATGCCGGCCTCTTCTGCCGCTTTGGCGATCGCCATGGAAACCGGATGGTCTGAGCGCGCCGCGAGGCTCGCCGCCAGGGAGCGCACCGTGCTTTCGCCCTGGCCGGCGATCGGCTGAAAATCCGTCTGCCGGGGCTTGCCGTGCGTCAGGGTTCCGGTCTTGTCCAGAGCGAGCAGCGTGAGATGCCGCGCCTCCTCGAGGTAGGCGCCGCCCTTGATGAGAATCCCGCGGCGCGCCGCCGCGGCGAGGCCGCTCACGATGGTGACCGGCGTCGAAATCACGAGGGCGCAGGGACATGCGATGACGAGCAGCACCAGCGCGCGGTAAATCCAGTCCATCCATGCGCCGCCGAAAACGAGCGGCGGCACGAGCGCGAACGCGATCGCCACCGCGAACACCGCAGGGGTATAGACGCGCGAGAACTTGTCGACGAACCGCTGCGTGGGCGCGCGGCTGCCTTGCGCAGCCTCGACCGCATGGATGATCCTCGCGAGCGTGGAGTTGCCCGCCAGCGCCGTCACCCGGTACTCGAACGAGCCGGCCTGGTTGATGGTGCCGGCGAACACCGGATCGCCCTCGCCTTTCTCGACCGGCAGGCTCTCGCCCGTGATGGGCGCCTGGTCGACCGTGGAATGTCCGGACATCACGACGCCATCGAGCGCGATGCGCTCGCCGGGCCGCGTGCGCGCCACCGCGCCGACCGTAACCTCCTTCGCGTCCACTTCCGTCCACGAGCCGTCGGCCTGGCGCACGGTCGCGCGATCAGGCGCGAGGTCCATCAGGTCGCGGATCGCCCGGCGTGCACGGTCGAGCGACTTCGCCTCGATCACCTCGGCGAGGGCGAACAGGAACATCACCATCGCCGCCTCGGGCCAGTAGCCGATGATCATCGCCCCGGTCACGGCAATGGACATGAGGGAATTCATGTTCAGGTTGCCGTTCTTGAGGGCGATCCAGCCTTTCTTGTAAGTGGGAAGGCCGCCGGTGAAGATCGCGACAAGGGCGAGCACGACGGTGGCCCAGTGAAAGCCGCCGACGCTCCATTCGACGATCTCGGCCGCTACGGCCGCGACCCCTGAAACGATCATCGGCCACCAGTTGGTGCGCTGAGGCTCCGGGGCAGGCTCCTGCGAGGCCGCCGCCGGCACCGCGGCCGGCATGCCGATTTCAGCGAGCGCCGCGAGTGCCGGCTGCAGCGCTGCTGGCTCGTGCACAAGCGTCAGCGTGCGCCGCACGAGGTTGAATTCGAGGCCCGCGATGCCGGGCATGTCCTTGAGCTTGGCGCGGATCAGCCCTTCCTCCGTCGGGCAATCCATTCTGGGAATACCCAGCATCGTTCTCGTGCCGGCAGCCTTTTCCGCCAGCGGCTCCGCATTCATGCCAATTTGCGCAAGGGCCTGCTCAACGGACGAAGTCGAAGCGAGCTCGTGCGTGACGGCGAGCGTGCGCTGCATCAGGTTGAATTCCAGACTCTTGACCCCCGCCATGCCCGACAGCTTCTGGCGGATGAGCCCTTCCTCGGTCGGGCAGTCCATGTTCTCGATCCGGTAGCGCGCAACGGCGCCCAGGGCTCTTGCCGCCTCTGGCACGTCTACGCGCTTTGCATTCATGCCGATCTCGGAAAGCGCCCGCTCGATGGGCTGCGGCGAGTCCAGGGTGTGGGTCACGGTGAGCGTGCGGCCCATCAGGTTGAAACCGAGTGCCTCGATGCCGGTCATCGCGGAAAGCTTGTTGCGGATGAGCGCTTCCTCGGTCGGGCAGTCCATGTTGTCGATTCGATAGACAACTGGTGCGCCCTTTTTGGGCGGCGTGTCGCCCGCGCAGGATGTGCAGGCCGGCGTGCCGGAAAGCTCGTGGGGGCTATTCATGCTCTCCTCTTGGAGCGCGACTCGGGCTGAATTGCAGCCAGGGATGCCGTCTGGATGCCGATGCGGCAGCGCCCCGATTCACGCAGGCGCATGCGCTCTTTGAAGCGGCGAAGGTCTGCCGCAAAAGTTCCACTATCCGGCAGCGCGCGAATCGTGGCGTAAAGGCTTTTCAGATGTCCGGCGCGCATGACGAGGCGGTGATAGACGAACCGTCCGTCCTTCTCTGCCGAGAGCAGGCCTACCTGCCGCAGGAGCTTCAGGTGCCGCGACAGCTTGTACTGCGGCTCGAGCAGGCTATCGACCAGCTCGCAGAGGCAAACCTCCTCGCTGGTGGCCGCGAGGACGCGAAGAACGCGAATGCGCGTTGGGTCGGCGAGCGCTTGAAAGATGAGCTCCGGCTGGATGCTTACAACATGCATAGTTGCATCATAGCGCAACTATCAGGCACTTCAAGCGCCCGATAGCTGCAGCCACACGGGCTATGAGCCGTATACACGCCATTGACCACCGGGAAAACTCCGCCTCAGGCCGGAACGGCTGCGGTGCACGGCTGTCCGATGCAACAGCGGGCAACCCGTCGCTCGCGCTCTTTCTCGCCCTTCAAGGAGACCGGCATGGCTCACGAGCATTTCAAGTCCTGCATCGACGCCTGCAACGATTGTGCCCTCGCCGCGGATCACTGCGCTGCCTCATGCCTCAAGGAGAAAGACGTTGCAAGCATGGCCCGCTGCATCCAGCTCGACATCGACTGCGCCGAGATCTGCCGGCTCGCCGTCGGCTATATGGCCCGCGGGAGCGAGCTTGCCGCCGACATTTGCGAGGTCTCCGCGACCGTATGCGATGCCTGCGCGCAAGAATGCAGCAAGTATCAGATGGCGCATTGCCAGGAATGCGCAAAGGCTTGCCGGCGCTGCGCCCAGGAATGCCGCCGCGTGGCCTCCGAGCGCAGCCGGTCCCGCCCTGAGCAGCGGCCGAGCGCCTCGGCGCACTGAGGGGCCGTCATGATGGACATGGACGGCATGGGCTCGATGATGGGCTGGATGATGGGCCTGGGATTGCTCGGCTGGGTGCTGGTCATCGCCCTGCTGGTCACGATCCTGGTAGTGCTCGTGCGGATCCTCAAACGAAGCGGTTCGGGAAAAGGACCGGAATCGGGCGGTACGGACCCGGGACGCGGCGCAACGCAGCGGTAGTGCGGGCGGAATCCGGGCACCGATAAGGTGAAGGGTAAGGCTTCCCTATCTCGAGACCGGCTGACGCGCGTTCTGGTTTCTGCGCGCCAGATAGAACGCGAGCGGCGGCAGGGTCAGCCACTGGAGCAGCGGCGACACTCCCAGCTCGAATCCCGCGATGTTCAGCGTCGGCATCAGTTCCGAATAGCTCCAGCGAAATAGAGTGGTATTCAGCCATTCGCTGAAGATGGTATAGCCGGGCCCGAGAAGCAGCATCAGGCCGACGATGCGCCGCCAGCGCCACTGCGCGAGCGCTCCCTCGCGCCCGAGAATGAGTGCGAGCGCGAGAGATGCAGACCCGATGAGGATATCGCCCAGCGTGCAATGGAAGATGGCAAAGGCGATGTAGCCGGCGGACGCTTCCGTCCAGATTGTGTACAGCGGGATCTGAAGTGCTTCCCAGGCAAGGTTGAGCCCGGCGAACCAGGGTAGATAGCGGCATGCGATGAATACCCAGGCTCGCCGGTCGCGAAACCACGAGATGGTCATCGCTTCGCGTTCCGTATCATCTCGGCGCGCGCTTCGAGCAGCTCTTTCGTCTTCCAGTGGCTCTCAATGAACGAGAGCACGGCCCAGATGTCGTCGTCCGAGAGCTTGCCGGCGAATGCCGGCATGTCGCTTTGGTAGCCGGCGGGCGCGTACTTCGGGGTCACGCCGTATTTGGTGATGCCGAAGAGCACTTCGTCGGTGTGATGCCAGGTGTGCCCGCTCTCGTCGTGCGGCGGGGCCGGCATGCGCCCGCTGGGAAGCTTCTCACGCCAGTTCGGCTGGCCTTCGAGCTTCGTGCCGTGACAGGCGGCGCAGTTGTCCGCGTATACCTTTGCACCTGACACAACCTGCGCGCGGTCCGACCGATCCGCTTTGCCGATGCTCCTCTGCTCATCGCATGCCGAAACAAACAGAGCGGCGAAAAACGACGCCGTCAGCTTAAAGATCGCCAGGAGGCGCATTTTTTCCAGCTACCGTGCAGCTGGCGAGGCGCGGTCCAGCAATTGGCGAAGTTCCTCGTTGCGCTTCATGCCGCTGTACTGTTCGCCGTTCTCGAGGAACCAGGTTGGCGTCGCGTCGATGCCACGGCGGCGCCCGAATGCAACGATCTCGTCGACCGGGTCGTTGCAAGGCCCTGCGTCAGGTGGCTCTATGCGGCGGAACATGAAATCCGCCCATGCTTTTGCCCGGTCCTTCGAACACCAAATGGATTTTACTTGCCGTTTTGATTGAGAACGAACGACCGGATAAGGCAATACGTAAATCGTGATGTCATCGAGCTTGAGCAACTCTGCCTCGAACTTCTGGCAATAGTCGCAATTGGGGTCGGCAAGGACAGCGATTTTCCTGCGGCCCGTTCCGCGCTTCGTGGTGATGGCATGCTGGAGCGGCAATGCATTCCATTGCACGGGTTTCGACGGCGCCGAATGCTGCGCATTTGTTTGCGTCGGCGCTGCCGTCGACGGTAAAGCTCCCGCCGCGGCAGTTGTGCGGGCGGTCATCGAGAAAGCGATCAGCACAAGCAGCGCCGCGGCCCTCACGGCTGCGCTACGGACAGCTTTGCTTGATCGCCGCACTGATTTCTCCTGGCGAGGAAAATACGATCGAAGCGCGGTCGCCCTGCATGCCGGCGCCGACGGCCACCGGCTTGCCCGGCGCCGGGCCGAGCTTGCTCGAGTCGGACTTGAAACGCAGATTGAACTCCCAGATCTTCTGGCTCTTCCCGTCGGCGGTGTCCACCGTGTAGGTGTCGCCGCAGTACTTGATCGAGGTGACCTGCCCTTCCGGCGGCG
>CAYOVM010000183.1:2167-6545 GCA_964407355.1 uncultured Enterobacteriaceae bacterium | reverse complement strand
GACGGTACGTTCGGCAAGCTCCATGTAGTAGAGGACCCGATCGAGAAACACCGCCAGCACAACCGCTATCAACGCGGCGGATATCCCGAGTTCCAGCGCACTTAGGTGGCGGCGCCAGTACACGTTAGCGATGCTTCGATCATCTCTTCAGCATCACGCTGCCCATTTGCCAGATCGGCAGGAACACGCCCAAGGCAAGGATGAGCACGAGAATCCCGAGGAAGATGGTGAGAATCGGCTCGATGCTGGCGCTGAGATTCTTGACGGCGTATTCCACTTCCTGCTCGTACATGTCGGCCACCTCACTCAGCAGATCGTCAAGCTCGCCGGTTTCCTCGCCGACCGCGATCATTTGCAGCACGACCGGGGTAAAG
Organism: uncultured Enterobacteriaceae bacterium; assembly: GCA_964407355.1. Lineage (GTDB taxonomy): Bacteria > Pseudomonadota > Gammaproteobacteria > Burkholderiales > SG8-39 > SCGC-AG-212-J23. Next base: position 6,171 of record CAYOVM010000183.1, on the reverse strand, counting down.
ACGCCGGTCGTGACCGCCGTGCGAAGCACGCTCTCGCCCCGCTCCACGCCCTCACGCATTTGCTCGATACGGCGCGCAAGATAGGTGTTGTCCACGACAGCGGCGACGACCGTCAATCCTTGCACGATCGGCACGCCGGAGCTCGTGGCGATCGAGAAGCCGCGCGCGAAGCGCGCCAGGGTCGCTTTGAAAACGATCTCGCCTATGATGGGGATACGGAGCTTCACGCGATCCCACCCGTAGCGTCCGTGCTCGGTTCGTATGTAAGAAACAAAAGCGAAGATGGCGAGCGCGATGCCTGCCAGGACCACCGGCCAGTAGGCGAGAAATGCGTCCGATGTTCCGACGAGTATCCGGGTGAGCAGGGGCAACTGCACCTTGTTCGTCTCGAAAATCTTCGCGAACGCGGGAATGACCAGGAAATTGACGACCCCGATCGCTACGGAGATAACAGCGACGACAATCGTCGGATAGCGCAGCGCGGTCTTGATCCGGTCGCGGACTTCGCGCTCGAAGTGCAGGTAGCCGAACAGGCGGTTGAACGTTTCCTCGAGCTTTCCGGTGGTTTCTCCCACGCGCACGAGGCTGACGTAGAAGGCCGAGAAGACATCGGGATGCTTGCGCATCGCGCTCGAGAGCTCGCGGCCGGCGTCGAGGCTGACGCGCAGGTCGGCGATGACGGAGCGCAGGGTCGGATTGGTCGCCGATTCCTGCAGTCCGGCGAGCGCTCTCATGATCGGCACGCCGGCCTTCGACAGGGTGTACATCTGGCGGGAAAACAGCATGACATCCACCAGGGTGACCTTGGGTGCGAAAAGGCGCCCGAGAGCGCTGGGGGCGTCGGAGTCGGTCGCGCCTCCCGCTGCGGCACGGATGTCGACCGGCGTGATGCCGGTGTTCAGCAGCTGATCGGCGATCGCGCTTGCGTCGGCGCCTTCCAGCTTTCCGGTCACCAGCTCGCCGCGCGAGCCGCGGCCGCGGTAGGCGAAGGTCGCCATTACTCTTCGAGCTGGACCGCGACTTTCATTGCTTCGGCCACCGTAGTCCGCCCGGCGGCGACGAGCGCCAGCGCGCGGTCGGTCAGCGTACGGCCTTTAAGCTGGGCCTCGGCGCGCTGCATGAACGCGTTCGGGTCGGCGAGGTTCGCGGCGCGCACGAGATCCCCGGTCATCTCGAGCATTTCATAGACCCCGGAGCGGCCCGAATAGCCCAGGCCGTTGCAATGCGAGCAGCCGGTGCCCCGGCGGTAACGTTGAGCGCGCCATTGCGGACCGACCATGGCCTCGAGCCAGCGCCCTTCCTCGGCGTCGGGGACGACATCCACCGGGCAGCTTTCGCAGATGAGGCGCACGAGCCGCTGCGCGATCACCGCATGAATCGAGGTCGCGACCATGTAGCTCGGCACGCCCATGTCGATCAGGCGAAGCGGCGTGCTCGCCGCATCCTTCGTGTGAAGCGTGGAGAACACCAGGTGGCCTGTGAGCGCGGCGCGCAGGCCGATCTGCGCGGTTTCCTCATCGCGGATCTCGCCGATCAGGATGACATCCGGGTCTTGGCGCAACGTCGAGCGCAACACCCTCGCGAAGCTAAGGTCGATCTTCTCGTTTACCTGGACCTGGGTGATCCCCGCCAGGCGATATTCGACGGGATCTTCCACCGTGATGATCTTTCGATCGGGCGTGTTGAGCTCGGCGAGCGCGGCATACAGAGTGGTGGTCTTGCCGCTTCCGGTCGGACCCGTCACGAGGATCATGCCGGCGCTGCGGCGGATGATCTCCGAGAAGCGCCCGCGGATGTCCTCGGAGATCCCCAGCTTGTCCAGTGACTGCACCGTCGCCCGGCGATTGAGCAGCCGCAACACGACGGTCTCGCCGTACTGGCACGGCATCGTGGACATCCGCACGTCGATCTTCTCGTCGCGCACGCTGACCATCAGGCGGCCGTCCTGCGGCATGCGCTTTTCGGAGATATCGAGGCCGGCCATCAGCTTCAGCCGCAGCGCGAGGGCCGGCGCGATCTTCAGGTCCGATTGGGTCTGCGGCATCAGCGCGCCGTCGATGCGGAAGCGGATCTGCAAGCGGCTCTCGAGCGGCTCGATATGCACGTCGGACGCATTGACCTGCACCGCGTCCTCGAACACCGACTGCAGCAGCTTGACGACCGGCGCCTCTTCCGCGCCCGCGCCGGCGCCGAGGGCGCCGAAGTCGACGTACGAATCGCCCAGGTCGCGCTCGAGCTCCTTCGCAAGACCGCTGATCTGGTCGGTGCGCCGATAAATCCGGTCGATGTTCTGGAGGAGCAGCGCTTCGCTCACGACCGCGGCCTCGATATCGCGCTTGAGCAGCCTGGCGACCTCGTCGAACGCGAAGAGATCGGTCGGATCGGCCATGCCGACCAGGCACGACGCCTGGCGATCCTCGAGCACCACGGCGCGGAAACGGCGCGCCTGGGCCTCGGGTAGCCGCCGGACGACCTGCTCGTTGAAGTTGTAGAACTTCAGGTTGACGTAGGGGATGTTGAGCTGGCGCGAGATCGCCTCGCAGATCTGCTCTTCGGTGGCGAAGCCCTGCTCGATCAGCACCCGGCCGAGGCGCCGCCCGGATTTCTTCTGGTTCTCGAGCGCGAGGCCGAGCTGCTGCTGCGAAATGATTTTCTGCGCGACCAGCAAATCGCCGAGGCGGATCTTCTCGGGACGTCCCATGCCCCCTCCGTGCGGGAAGGTCCCCCGCTGCAGGGAGATTATCTACTGCGTTCGAGGGTTACGAGCGATTTGCGAATGGATTCTTTAACTGCGGACGCGCCAAAAAAGAAAGGGGCAGACCTTTTGAGTCTGCCCCTTTAACGCAATTCCGACGCAGAAGAGGAGGAGGAGGATCCGCGGCGGCGCGACGTTGAGAGTCGCGTTATTGCGATGCAGCAAATAGTAGGTCTTTGCGTGACGAGTTAGAATAGCCGCTCTTTGTAAAACACTTTTGCATAAAAAGCACAAATGGCCGACACCCTCGCCGAAATGTCCGTGTTCTCCAAGGTCGTAGCCGCCGGCAGCCTTTCGGCTGCGGCCCGGGAGCTCGGCCTTTCACCGGCGGTCATCAGCCGGCGCCTGGCCGCACTCGAATCCCGGCTCGGCGTTCGCCTCATCAACCGCACCACGCGAAGCCTTCACCTCACCGACGAGGGCGCGACCTATTACGACACCTGCGCGCGCCTGCTCGCAGAAATCGAAGAGGCGGACGCGGCCGTGACCGCGGGCCGCGCGGAGCCGCGTGGACCGCTCAAAGTGGCGTTGCCGGCCTCGTTCGGCCACCTGCACGTCGCGCCGCTGGTTCCGCGCTTCGCCGCACGCTACCCCAACGTGCAGCTCGCGTTGAGCCTGTCGGACCGGACCGTCAACGTGATCGAGGAAGGCTTCGACCTCGCGGTGCGCATTGCCGACCTGGCGGACTCCTCGCTCGCGGCGCGCAAGCTCGCTCCGAACCGCCGTGTCGTGTGCGCGAGCCCTGATTACCTGAAGCGAAACGGCACCCCGCACACGCCGCAGGATCTTGCGGGCCACAACTGCCTTATGACCACCGGTTTCGCGATGACCTGGGACTACAAGGAACCCGACGGACGCAGCGGCGCGGTGCGCGTGTCGGGCCGCTACGCCTGCGACAATTGGGAAGTGCTGCGCGTGTGGGCGCTCGCGGGCCTGGGCATCGCGCTGAAATCCACCTGGGACATACGCGAGCAGCTCGCGGACGGGTCGCTGATTCCTCTCTTTCCGGGCTATACCTTCGCGAGCGACGTGGCTATCTATGCGGTGTACCCTCACCGGCGTTTTCTTCCCGCGAAAACGCGTGCCTTCGTCGAGTTTCTCGCCGATTCCTTCGGGCCGGAACCCTATTGGGACCGGCCCATTGCCGCCGCCGAGCTGCGGCCGGCGGCCTGGCCCAAGCCGCGAATCAAGGGCCGCGCCGCTGTCTAACGCTCTATGCTAGGCTCGACCGCTCGATGAATGCCCCGGC
>CAYOVM010000183.1:0-2067 GCA_964407355.1 uncultured Enterobacteriaceae bacterium | reverse complement strand
GCCAAGGCCACCCTCGACGACAAGTACACGCTGGAGCGCGGCCGCGTTTTCATGACCGGCACGCAGGCGCTCATACGCCTGATGATGCTGCAGCGCGAGCGCGATCAGGCCGCCGGCCTGAATACCGCGGGCTTCATCTCCGGCTACCGCGGCTCGCCGCTCGGCGGCCTCGACCAGGCGCTCTGGCGCGCGAAGAAGCATCTCGAGCAGCACCATGTGAAATTCCAGCCCGGGGTCAACGAGGATCTCGCGGCGAGCGCCCTCTGGGGCACCCAGCAGGTCGGCATGTTCCGGGGGGCGAGGTACGACGGCGTCTTCGGCATGTGGTACGGAAAAGGCCCGGGCGTCGATCGCTGCGGCGACGTGTTCAAGCACGCGAACGCGGCGGGCACCTCGAAGAACGGCGGCGTTCTGGTCCTCGCCGGCGACGACCACGCCGCGAAGTCGTCGACCCTTGCGCACCAGTCGGAGCACATCTTCAAGGCCTGCCTGATCCCGGTGCTGAATCCGGCGAACGTGCAGGACTATCTCGATCTCGGCCTGCACGGCTTCGCGATGAGCCGGTTCTGCGGTCTGTGGATCGCGTTCAAGTGCGTCACCGACGTGGTGGAGTCGGGCGCCTCGGTGATTCTCGATCCGCAGAGGATCAGCGCCAGGATTCCCGCGGACTTTGCGCTGCCGCAAGGCGGGCTGAACATCCGCTGGCCCGACGGGATCCTCGAGCAGGAAGCGCGCATCCTAGACTACAAGGTCTACGCGGCGATCGCCTATGCACGGGCAAACGGACTGGACAAGATCGTCTGGAATACCGACAAACCGAGATTGGGCATCGCGACCACCGGCAAATCCTTCGGCGACGTGATGCAGGCGCTGGCCGACCTCGGCATCGACGAGCGTGTCGCCCGGGACATCGGGCTGCGGGTCTACAAGATCGGCATGTCCTGGCCGCTCGAGCCGCAGGGCGCGCGCCGCTTCGCCGAGGGCCTGGAAGAGATCCTGGTGGTGGAAGAAAAGCGCCAGGTGATCGAATACCAGATCAAGGAAGAGCTCTATACCTGGGAGGCCGGAAAGCGCGCGCCGCGCGTCGTGGGCAAGTTCGACGACAACGGCGAGTGGAGCCGCGCGGAAGGCCAGCCGGCGGGCACCTGGCTGCTGCCCGCGCACTACGAGCATTCGCCCGCGATGGTGGCGCGCGCGATCGCGCAGCGCCTCGATAAATTGGGTTTATCGGAGAAGCTCGGTTCTCAATTCAAGGAGCGGCTGGCGTTCCTGAATTTCAAGGAAAAGGCGCTGGCGAAACCGCGCGTGACCGCGGTGCGCCAGCCGTACTTCTGCTCCGGCTGCCCCCACAACACTTCGACGCGCGTGCCGGAGGGCAGCCGCGCGAGCGCCGGCATCGGCTGCCATTTCATGGCGGTCTGGATGGACCGCAACACCGCCACCTTCACGCACATGGGCGGCGAAGGCGCGCCCTGGATCGGGCAGGCGCCGTTCACCGACGAGAAGCACATCTTCGCGAACCTCGGCGACGGCACCTACTACCATTCCGGCCTGCTCGCGATCCGCGCCGCCGTGGCGGCGAAGGTCAACATGACCTACAAGATTCTCTACAACGACGCGGTGGCGATGACCGGCGGGCAGCACCACGACGGCCCGCTCGATCCGGCGATCATCTCGCGCCAGATCGCCGCCGAAGGCGTGAAGCCGATCATCGTCGTCACCGACGAGCCGGAAAAATATCCCGCCAACGTCGACTGGGCGCCCGGCGTCACGGTGCGCCACCGGCGCGAGCTCGACGCGGTGCAGCGCGAGCTGCGCGAGGCGCCGGGCGTCTCGGCGCTGATCTACGACCAGACCTGCGCCTCCGAGAAGCGCCGCCGCCGCAAGCGCAACGAATATCCCGACCCGGCGAAACGCGCCGTGATCAACGAGCGGGTTTGCGAGGGCTGCGGCGACTGCAGCGCCAAATCCAACTGCCTGTCGGTGGAGCCGCTCGAGACCGAGCTCGGCCGCAAGCGCACGATCAATCAATCGTCGTGCAACAAGGATTACTCCTGCGTCAACGGG
>CAYOVM010000182.1:0-6612 GCA_964407355.1 uncultured Enterobacteriaceae bacterium | reverse complement strand
GACGGAGAACCAGCAGGTCGCGCCCGGGAGCGTGATCACGACCGGGCCCGACGCTCAGGTCGTGGTGCGCTTCGACGACGGGCAGCGCGTGGTGCTCGGCCAGAACACGGAATTCAAGGTCGTGGACTATCGGTTCAACGCGGCGAATCCCTCGACGGACCGGATGGTCTTCGATCTGTTGAGAGGCGGGGCGCGCTTCGTGACCGGCGTGCTCGGCCGGCGCAGCCAGTCGGCCTTCCAGATGCGTACGCCGCAGGCCACCATCGGCATCCGGGGCACCGACTTCATGGCGGTGATCGTCAATCCGCTCTACCTCAGCGTCACGCAGGGTGCCATCGCGGCGAACACCAGCGCGGGGACCGCGGCCTTCGGCGCGGGATCGATCGCTACGGTGGCGTCGTCGAGCGCCCTGGCGACGGCGATTCCGGCGTCCGCGCTTCCGGCGGCGGCGTCCTCCGCGTTCAGCACGCTGAGCACCGCGGCGCTCGGCGCGGGCGCGTCCGCTACCACGCTCAGCACCGCCGCGGGCGCGGGGACCGCTACCGGCGGGGTAGGGGTCGGCATGGGCGTCGGTGTCGGCGTGACGGCCGCGATCGGCGCCGCTGCGGCGGCGGTGGCAGCGTCATCCAGCAACAGCACCTCGACCTCGCACACGCCCGCGACGACGCACTCGCCGTAACGCGGCGCGGCTCACGAAAAAGGCCCCTCATGGGGCCTTTCTTTTTTGGGGAATGCAGGGAAAATCGCGCGTGCTTCACTCCCGTAAGAAAGCGCTCGCCCTCGCCGTGCTGTGCGCGGCGCTCGAGCCCGCGCTCGGCGCCGAGCCGAGCGTGACCGGCCAGACGGGCCTCATCAGCATGCCCGACGCGCGCTTCGCGCCCGAGGGCTCCTGGCGCACCGGCCTGAGCTTCATGCGGCCTTACGAGGCGCTGTGGTCGGGCATCACGATGTTTCCCTGGCTCGAGGGCTCCTTTCGCTATACCCGCATCTTCCACACGCCCGGTTTCTCACAGGCCGAAGATCCGAACTTCGGCACGGGCTACGGCGACTTCAAGGACAAATCCTTCGACACCAAGCTGCGGCTTCTCCCTGAACGCGGCTGGTGGCCATCCGTCGCGTTGGGCGTCCAGGACGTCGGCGGCGGGACCGGGATCTTCCGCGCGCTGTACGGCGCCGCCTCCAAGCAGGTGGGCGAGCTCGATTTCACGCTCGGCTACGGCACCGGGCGGATCGACGGGCTCTTCGGCGGCGCGCGCTGGACGCCGCAGGCGGCGCCGAACTGGAGCGTAGTGGCCGAGTACGACGCCTATAACTATGCGCGCGACGTCGGCTCGTCGCTTTCCGGGGCGGGGGATTACAAGAAGTCCCCGGCGCTCGGCGTGGAATACCGCCAGGACAGCTTCGGCGTGAAGCTCTTCTCCGCGCACGGCAAGCCGGGCTTCAATGCCTACGTGAGCGTGCCGCTCGAGAAGCGCGAGTTCGTGCCGAAGATCGACGAGCCGGCGCCTTACACCCGCATCAATCCGCGGCCGACGGAGGAGCAATGGCGCGACAGCCGCGCGCACCGCGCTCGCCTCGCGCGCGCCCTCGTCGAGCAGGACTTCCGCGAGATTTCCCTCGGCTACGAGCATGGCCGGCTCGAGGCGACCCTCACCAACTCGCGCATCTCCTCGATGCCGCGCGCGGTGGGGCGCGCGGCGCGCACCCTGCTTTCGTTCGCACCGCTCGAAGTGCGCGAGATCCGCGTCACCTACCTGCAGGGCACGCTGCCGGTCGTCACCTACACCTTCATCAACGTGCCTCTGCTGCAGCGCTACTTCAACGGCATGGCCTCGCGCGAGCAGCTCGCGCCGTACGTGGCGATCGAGTACGCGGATCCGGCCCGCAACCGCGAGGAGCTCGACCGCAGCGAGACGCTCGCCGCCTTCGACGAGCCGCTGCCCGAGGGCGTGGTGATCGCGCGCGACGGCGCCGACGTCGTGGCGCTGCGCGGCGAGAACGTGCTCGGCGGGCGCCTGCTGGTGCGCCCCGGGCTCTCGACGTACCTCAACGACCCGAGCGGCGCGTTCAAGTTCGAGGTCTCGGCGATCGCCTCCTACGACCGCGCCATCGGCGAGCAGCTGTTCCTCGTGGGCGAGACCAAGCTCACGCTCTACGAGGACGTGAGCGACGTCACCCAGCCGTCGAACAGCACCCTTCCGCACGTGCGCTCCGACGTCGCCGAATACAAGCGCGCCTCGCGCTTCAAGATGACGCGGCTGCTCGTCAACAAGTTCTACCAGCCCGCCGAGCGCGTCTACGGCCGCCTCTCGGGCGGCATCTACGAGGAGATGTTCGGCGGCGCGGGCGGGCAGCTGCTCTACATGCCGGCGCAGGGCAACTGGGCGGTCGACATCGACGCCAACTGGCTGCGCCAGCGCGACTTCGAGGGCTGGCTGGGGGTTCGCGACTATTCGACCGTCACCGCGCTCGCCTCGCTCAACTACCGGATGGCGCAGGGCGTGACGGGGACGCTGCGCGTCGGCCGCTTCCTTGCGAAAGACGAAGGCGTGCGCGCCGAGCTGAAGCGCCGCTTCGCCTCGGGCGTGGAGGTGGGCGCCTGGTACACGGTGACCAACGGCCGCGACATCACTTCGCCCGGCTCGCCTTCCAGCCCGTACTACGACAAGGGCATCTTCATGTCGATCCCGCTCGAGACCCTGCTCACGCGCGACAACGCGGCGGTCGCGAGCTTCGCGCTCGCGCCCTGGACGCGGGACGTCGGGCAGATGGTGGCCTCGCCCGGGGATCTTTACCGCATCGTCGAGCGCCCGGTGCGGCAGATGCGCGAGCGCGACGGGCTGGCGGGTTTCGGCGACCGCGACGACGACTACAACCTGCCCTCGCTCGGCACCGGACGGGAGCGGATCTGGCCCGACTTCGCCGGCCAGGACCTCTTCAGCGCGCGCCGCGCGGCCGGCGGCGTCGACTGGCTGCAAACCGCCGCGCTCGGCGGGGCGATGCTGCTCGGCGCCGCGGCCTTCGACAACCGCGCCGAGAACTTCGCCGAGCGGCACAAGGACTCGAAATGGTCGAGGCAAGGCGTGCGTTTCGGCAATGCGCTGCCGCTCGGCGCGCTCGGCCTCTCGGCGCTCGCCGCCTTCGACGATTCCCGGCCGCGGCTCTCCGACGCCGGGGTCGCGGCGCTGGAAGCCGGAGGACTCGCGCTGGTGGCGACCGAGGCGCTCAAGTACGGCCTCGGGCGCTCGCGCCCGAGCGCGGGCGAAGGCAGCCGAGAGTTCCATCCCGGGGCGACCGAGGACCGCCGCCACTCCTTCCCCTCGCGCCATTCCGCGGTAATGTGGGCGGCGGTGACTCCTTACGCGGAAGAATTCGACCTGCCCGCGCTCTACGCCCTCGCCGCGGTGACCAGCGCCGCGCGCGTCGGCAGCCGCGAGCACTGGCTGTCCGATTCTGTGGGCGGCGCGCTCCTCGGGTACGGGCTGGGCCACCTCGCCTGGCAGGCAAGGCGCGACTCGCGCCGCAGCCGGAATGTCCCCGCCGTCGCCGTCGGCCCGCGAACGGTAACGCTTTCCTGGACCCTCGAATGAAGGTCGCGAGCGCCGTGCGTTTAGTACTGCTGCTTGCCCGTTTCCTGGTGCTCGCTGCCGCGTCGCCGCTCGCCGCGGCGCAGGCCTGCCGCGTGCTCGATCCCGAGCTGCAGGCGAGCTACGCGGGGCCGTGCGTGAACGGGCTCGCCGAAGGCGAAGGCTCGGCCTCGGGAACGGCGCAATACCGCGGAGCGTTCAAGGCCGGCCGCAAGCACGGCAAAGGCGAGAAGCGCTGGCCCAACGGCGACGCCTACGAAGGCGAGTTCGTCGAGGATCGCAAGGAGGGCTACGGCGTCTACGCCTGGGGCGCGGCGCCCTGGACCGGCGAGCGCTACGAAGGCGGGTTCGTCAACGAGCGGCGCCACGGCTTCGGCGTCTATCGCTGGCCGAGCGGCGATGCGTACGCCGGCCCCTGGGAAAGCGACGTGATGACCGGGCCGCCGACGCCGATGATGGAGGCGCGCATCAAGTTCGAGGAAGAGGCGCGCGCCGCGGTGGCGCGCGAGGGCCAGAAAGTGTGCCGCCAGATGCCGGTCGGGATCGCCCTGGGCGATTGGGTGCGCGGCACCGTGGTCGCCGTCTCGACCGAGCGCGTCGGCGTGCGCATCGACGACGCCGGGCGCTATCCGCACCAGGTCGCCGGCGTCGAAGCGAGGACGGGCGATGTGCTCTGGGATCTGCCGCAGAGCTGGACGCCGTGCTGGTGAGCCTGCCGGTGAATCCCTTGTACGACGCGCTGATGCGCCTGCCGCTCACCCTGCTCGCGGCGTTCTTTCTCGTGCGCGAATGGCAGGCGCTCGAGACGGCCCGCGGCGCGCTCGCGATCACCGCGAACGTCGCCACGATGCTGTTTCTCGCGCTCATCGCCGCCATGACCCTCGCGCGGCGCCGGCCGGTGCGCAAGGCGCAGGGCTGGCTGCCCCGCGGCGCCGCGCTCGCCGGCGTGCTGCTGCTCTACGCCCTCCTCCTCCTGCCGCGCGCCGCGCCCGACCCGCTCTGGGACGGCGCCTCGCTCGTCCTGGTGCTCACGGGAAGCGCCCTTTGCTCCATCGCGCTGTTGCAGCTAGGGCGCTCGCTCTCGGTGATGCCCGAGGCGCGCCGCCTCGTGACCGGCGGCCTGTACGCGCGCATCCGCCACCCGCTATATCTCGCCGAGGCGGTTGCCGCCTTGGGCGCCTTGCTTCAATATCGCTCCGCCGTGGCGCTGTCGCTGGTGGCCGTGCAGTTCGGCGTGCAGCTCTGGCGCATGCGGGAGGAAGAAAAAGTGCTCCTGGCCGCGTTTCCCGAGTATGCGTCCTACAGTGCGCGCACCGCGCGCCTGATTCCCGGCGTCTATTGATCCGGCGATGAAGCAGGCGATTCTCGTCATCGTGCTGATCGTCGCCGGAGCGTGGCTCGCGCACCTGCACGTGGCTTCGCAGACCTACCATCCCGTGGTCCAGGTGCTCGCGCCCGAGGGGCTTACCTACACCGCGGTGCAGGATCCGACGAGCGAGCGCGGCGCGTGCGGCGCAGCGAACGACCGTTTCCTCGGGCCGCTCAAGGCGCAATGCAAGCAATGCCAGGTGCTGTATGCGCGCTGCGCGCGTTCGCTGGAAGGCCTCGAGCTCTCCCTTTTCCAAGGCGCGCCCATCCCGCAGCACGTCGTACATGCGCCCGGCCTGCGCATCGCAATCGCCGGGCCGGTGGGGACGGCGAAAGCGAGCTGCGACTTTCTTGTGAGCGACCTGGTGAAGCGCGGCGTGCGCAATGCCGCCTGCGTCTATCCGAAGCCCTGAAAATGAAAAGGCCCCTTTCGGGGCCTTTGCCGAAAACTTCGACGGGGTATTACGGAGTGTGCGTAACCGCGGTGTGCGTCGTGGCGGTGTCGTTCTTGGCGCCTGTCGCCGCGATCGCTGCCGCAGCCGCACCGCTTATCGCGAGCGCGCCGACGCCAAATCCCGCGCCTGCGGCGGTGCCGGTTGCGGTGGCCGCTGCGCCGGCGGCTGTGCCGCCCGCCGTCCCGCCCGCCGTGCCCGCCGCCCCGCCGGCCGTGCCCGCCGTCCCGCTGGTCGTGCCTGCAGTGCCGGCGCCCGGCGCGCCCTGCGCGATTTGGACCTTCGGATCAGGCTTGACAGCCTGCGCGAACGAGAATTGGCATGCGAGAAGCGCGCACGCTGCGAATGTCGCTTTGAGGATGCTCATGTTTTGTCTCCCTTGCAGATGACTTTCAGGGACGCAGGGTAGCGAGAATCCCCTACAGTGACAACCCTTTTCCGCTGGTCTAATTACCAGAAACCATTCAAAAAAAAGTTACGGAAGGCGAAATAATGCAGTCCACGGGGTGTGCCCGCCCTTGCAGCCGGCGTTTTTTGGTGTCAGCGAGCGCTCACGTGGGCCGAAGAGCCTTGGGAAGCCGAAGGCGTCTCCGGCTGCAGAGCCGCGAGGTACCGCGTCAGGATCTCGCGCAGGTCATGCTCCCCCGCGTGCTCGTATCCGCGGCAGTGCTGCCGTTCATGCTCCACCACATACGCGGCCGGCGGGAAATCGGCGCTGAACCACAGGTCACAGCGCCCGGCGGCGAAGTCGAATTCCGCGCAGGCCTCCGGCAGCATGCCGAAGCCGACATAGCGCGAGCAGCGCTCGCGCATCTCGTGGTGCGGAACGTAATGCTCGACCGTTTGCAGCTCGGGCCAGCCGATGACCGGATCGCCGGCGATGACGGTGCACGCGGCGGCGATCGCGCTCATCAGCGCCAGCGCCGCCGGCCCTCCCAGCTGTGCCCTGCGTTTCATCATGGACGGCATTGTTGCCGCCGCCCTGTTGCGGCATCAGCACGGCAAGCCGTTCCGCTTGGCGCATAATGACGCTCCTCTGATCCGCATGCCCCCCGAACGGCTCACTCTGCGCGCGGCATTCGCGCTCGGCGCATTAGCGTGCGCGCTGCTGCTCGCCTTCGGCTATTTCCTGCAGTTCGCGAAAGGCCTGGAGCCCTGCCCGCTTTGCCTGCTGCAGCGCGGTTTTTTCTACGGCGTGCTGCTCG
>CAYOVM010000181.1:2229-6618 GCA_964407355.1 uncultured Enterobacteriaceae bacterium | reverse complement strand
GCCGTCGTTGCGCACGTAGATGTTGCCCGGCTTGATGTCCAGGTGCAGCAGCTTGTTGGAATGCACCTCGCGCAGGCCGTTGAGGAGCTCGGCGAAGGTCTTGCGGATCCACACCTCCTCGAGCGCGCCGCGCGTGGCGACGATGTGCTGCTGCAGCGTGCGCCCGCGCTCGTAGCGCATGACGAGGTACACCGTGTCGTTGGCGCGGAAGAAGTTCAGCACCCGCACCACGTTGGGGTGCGACAGCCCGGCGAGGGCGCGGCCCTCCTCGAAGAAGCATTTCATGCCGTAGCGGAAGGTCGCCGCGTCTTCCTCGGGCACGCTCGGGTTGAGCGCGCCGTTGACGCGCAGCGCGAGGGTCGAGGGCAGGTATTCCTTGATCGCGACCGGGGTCTCGTTCTCGTCGTGCGCGAGATAAACGAAGGAGAAGCCGCCGTGCGCGAGCACCCGCAGCACGCGATAGTTCTCGAGCTGGGTGCCGTCGGGCAGCGGCTGGTTGGCTTGCGATGGCATCTACCCTATGATACCGCCTGCCCCTGTATTTCCCTGCGCGCTCCCCGTGCAATTGTCACGGAGGGCGGCTCGCAAACTCACAAGCATCCCGCGAATGTCACGCGCATTGTCACAGTTTGTCAGATGATCCAGAGCATGACCGGCTACGCCGCGGCGTCGGCCGACTCTCCCCGAGGCCGGCTGAGCCTCGAGCTGCGCTCGGTCAACTCGCGCTTCCTCGATCTGCAGTTTCGCATCGCCGAGGAGCTGCGCTCCCTCGAGCCGGCGCTGCGGGAAGCGATCGTCGCGCGGATCTCCCGCGGCAAGGTGGATTGCCGGCTGTACCTGAACGACGCCGCCGGCCCCGGCACCGCGCAGACGCTCGATCCGGATTCGGTCGCGCGCCTGAAGGCGCTGAGCGAGCAGGCGCGTAAGGCGTTCCCCGATGCCGCGCCGCTGCGGGTCGCGGATATCCTGCGCTGGCCGGGCATGGTTTCCGAGCCGCGGCCCGACGACGAGCGCACGCACGAGATCGCCCGCGCGCTGTGCCGCGAGGCGCTCGAGCAATTGCTGGCGGCGCGCGCGCGCGAGGGCGCGAAGCTCGCCACGGTCATCAACGAGCGCATCGCCGCGATGCGCAGCCGCGTCGAGGCCGTCGCACCGCTCGTGCCGCAGTCCATCGCCGCTTACCGCACGAAGATCGGGGAGCGCCTGAAGGAAGCGCTCGCCACCGCGGACGACGAGCGCATCCGCTCGGAGATCGCCCTCTTCGCCGGCAAGGTCGACGTCGACGAGGAGCTCGAGCGGCTGCGCGCCCATCTGAGCGAGGTGGAGCGCACTTTGAAGGCGGGCGGCGCCGCGGGAAAGCGCCTGGACTTTCTCGCCCAGGAGCTCAACCGCGAGGCGAACACGCTCGCCTCCAAAGCGGCCAGCGCCGCGGTCGCGGATTGCGCGCTGGAGCTGAAGCTGCTCATCGAGCAGGTGCGCGAGCAGGTGCAGAACATCGAATGAAGAAGCGCGCCGGCAAGCTTTTCGTGATCACCGCGCCCTCCGGTGCGGGTAAAAGCTCTCTCATCAAGGCGCTCCTCGCCGACGACCCGGCGCTGAAGCTTTCCATCTCCTACACCACGCGCGCGCCGCGGCCCGGGGAGCAGGACGGGCGCGAGTACCACTTCGTCGACGACGCCACGTTTCTCGCGATGCGCGGCCGGGGCGAGTTCCTGGAAAGCGCCGAAGTGCACGGCAATCGCTATGGCACCTCCAAGCAAGTGATCCTCGAAGCCCTCGAGCGCGGCGAGGACCTCGTCCTGGAGCTCGACTGGCAGGGCGCCCGGCAGGTGCGTGCGCTCTATCCGGATGCGGTCGGCATCTTCATCCTGCCGCCTTCCTTCGATGACCTCGAGCGGCGCATGCGCACGCGGGCGCAGGACTCCGACGCGGTCATCCGGCGCCGCCTCGAGAATGCGCGCGAGGAGTTACGCCACCAGCACGAGTTCAAATACGCTATAATTAACAAAGACTTTGATACCGCCCGGCAGCAGCTGGGGACTATCATCCGAAACGAACGCACCCAAGCCTGAGAAAGCCGCCATGGCCCGGATTACCGTCGACGATTGCCTGAAGAAAATCACGAACCGCTTCCATCTGACTTTGGCCGCGACCTACCGCGCCCGCCAGCTCAGCGCGGGCGCCTCGCCCCTGGTCGAGCCCAACCGGGACAAGAGCACCGTGATCGCGCTGCGTGAGATCGCGGGCGGCAAGATCGGCACCGAAGTCCTGAAGAAGAACCCGACGCCGCCCGCTTTGCCGACGCTGTAGATTGCCTCTCCCATCGGGGGCGGAGAAGGTTAATCTTCCCCCTATGGCTCCTCCGCCTGCGGCTGCCGCCGCACCCCTGCTCGACCCGGGCCGCTTCGGCTATCTGAGACCGAAAGACGTGGCGCGCCTCGCCGAGGCATACCGCTTCTCGGAGGCGGCGCACGCCGGCCAGCGGCGCCAGTCCGGCGACCCCTACATCTCGCACCCGCTCGCGGTCGCCGAGATCCTCGCCGACTGGCACCTCGACGGCCAGACGCTGATGGCGGCGCTCCTGCACGACGTGACCGAGGACACCAAGGTCACGAAGGACGAAATCTCCGACACCTTCGGCAAGCCCGTGGCCGAGCTGGTCGACGGCGTCTCGAAGCTCGACAAGATCGAGTTCCAGTCGGCCGCCGACGCGCAAGCGGAGAATTTCCGCAAGATGCTGCTGGCGATGGCGCGCGACGTGCGCGTGATCCTCATCAAGCTCGCCGACCGGCTGCACAACATGCGCACCCTCGGCGCGGTGAGCCCGGCCAAGCGCCGGCGCGTGGCGCGCGAGACGATGGAGATCTATGCGCCGATCGCCAACCGGCTCGGCCTGAACACCCTCTATCACGAGCTGCAGGAGCTCGCCTTCTCGCACCTCTATCCTCTGCGCTACAAGGTGCTCGCGAAGGCCACCAAGGCGGCGCGCGGCAACCGCCGCGAGATGATCAGCAAGACCCTCGAGGCGATCAAGAAGAAGCTCGCCGAAAGCGGCCTGCAGGCCACGGTGTTCGGACGCGAGAAGCACGTGTACTCGACCTACCGCAAGATGATCGAGAAGCGCCTTTCGTTCTCCGAGGTGCACGATATCTTCGGCTGCCGCGTGATCGTGGCCGACATCCCCGCGTGCTATCTCGCCCTGGGAGCCCTGCACTCGCTCTACAAGCCGATCCCGGGGAAGTTCAAGGACTACATCGCCATCCCGAAGGGCAACGCCTACCAGTCGATCCACACCGACCTCATCGGACCCTACGGGGTGCCGGTCGAGGTGCAGATCCGCACCGAGCCGATGCACCGCCTCGCCGAGACGGGCGTGGCCTCGCACTGGATGTACAAGGACGACACCGACCGGCTCTCGGAGCTGCAGAAGCAGACGCATCGCTGGCTGCAGTCGCTGCTCGAGATCCAGCACCAGTCGGGCGATCCGCACGAGTTCCTCGAGCATGTCAAAGTGGATCTGTTTCCCGACGAGGTGTACGTGTTCACGCCGAAGGGCCGGATCCTGTCGCTGCCGCGCGGCGCGACCGCCGTGGATTTCGCCTACGCGGTGCACACCGACATCGGCAATCGCTGCGTGGCGGCGAAGGTCAACGGCGAGCTGGTGCCCCTGAGGAGCGAGCTGCGGAACGGCGACCGGGTGGAGATCATCACCGCGAGCCACGCCAAGCCCAGCCCCGGCTGGCTGCAGTACGTGCGCACCGGCAAGGCGCGCTCCAACATCCGCCACTTCCTGAAGACCATGCAGTACGAGGAGTCCGCCGGACTCGGCGAGCGCCTGCTCGACCAGGCCCTGAAAACCCTCAAGAGCGCGCTCGGCGAGATCGACGATGCGAGCTGGGAGCGCGTGATCCGCGACGGCGGCGCCCGCTCGAAGCACGAGGTGCTCGCGGATCTCGGGCTGGGCAAGCGCCTTCCGGCGGTGGTCGCGCGGCGCCTCCTCAGGACAAGCGATTCCAAAGAAGAGCTGAAAACCGCGGGCAGCGTGACGATTCGCGGGACCGAAGGCATGGCGGTGCAGCTCGCCACCTGCTGCCGCCCGATCCCGGGCGATTCCATCGCCGGCTCGATCAAGAAAGGCCAGGGGCTGGTGGTCCACGCCTCGGATTGCTCGAGCATCGCGCGATCGAGGAAGAACGAGCCCGACCAGTGGATCGACGTCGAGTGGGATACGCGCACGACCCGCCTCTTCCAGGCGGCGATCCACGTCATGGTGGAGAACCAGCGCGGCGTGCTCGCGAAAGTCGCCTCGGAGATCGCCGAGGCCGGCTCGAACATCGACGCCATCGGCATGGAGGACGACCGCTCCATGTTCACCACCATGCATTTCGT
>CAYOVM010000181.1:0-2129 GCA_964407355.1 uncultured Enterobacteriaceae bacterium | reverse complement strand
TCTGGCCGCCCGTGAGCTGGCCTTTCTCGAGCTCGCCGATGCGCGCTTTCACGGTGCGGGCTTCGTTGCCGCGCTGCAGGCGAAGGTCCACGCTCTCCCCGACCGGCACCACGGCAAGCCGGGCGCGCAGCTCCGCGGCGCTCCGCACCGGCCGGCCGTTCAGGGCCGTCACCACGTCGCCGGCCCTCAGGCCCGCCTGCGCCGCCGGCGACCTGGCCTGCACATCGGCGAGCTGCGCGCCTTCGCTTCCTTCGACGTCTTTCATGCTGATTCCGAGCCGGCCGCGCTTCACTTCACCGAAGCGGATGAGCTGGTCCATCACCGCGCGCGCGAGCACCGAGGGCACGGCGAAACCGATGCCCACGTTGCCGCCGGCCGGACCGATGATCGCCGAGTTGATGCCGACGAGCTCGCCGCGCAGGTTGACGAGGGCGCCGCCGGAGTTGCCCGGGTTGATCGACGCGTCGGTCTGGATGAAATGCTCGTAGCCCTCGATCGACAGGCCGCTGCGGCCGAGCGCGGAGACGATGCCGGAGGTCGCCGTCTGGCCGATGCCGAAGGGATTGCCGATGGCGATCACGAAGTCGCCGACCGCGAGGCCGTCGGAATCGCCCCATTTCGTGTCCACGAGGTTTTTCGGCTCCACCTTCAATAAAGCGATGTCGGTTCCGGGGTCGGCGCCCACCAGCTTCGCCGGCAGCCGGCGGTTGTCCTTGAGGGTGATGGCGATCTCGCGCGCGTCCTTGACGACGTGCGCGTTGGTGATGACGTAGCCGTTCTTCGCGTCGACGATCACGCCGGAGCCGGCCGCGATCTGCGGCCGCGCTTCGCCGGGCACGCCGAAGAACCGGCGGAAGAGCGGATCGCGCAGCATCGGGTTCTGCTCTTCCGGGCTTCGCTGCAGCACCGCGATGTTCACCACGGCGGGCATCACCTTCTCGAGCACGGGGGCGAGCGTCGGCAAGCCGTCGCGCGTCGCGACGGCCGGGACCTGCCCGGCCGCCGGAAAGGCGGCAAGGCCTGCGACGAAGGAAAGGAGTGCGAGAATCCGGCCCATTGGGCGCGAAGTTTAATGGAGAAACGACATGGCACAGAGGGGCATCACGAAAGCCGAGGCGCACGAGCTGGTGGACGAGCGCGTGACCGGCGCCATCCGGGAAGTCGTCTGGCTGATGGCGGTCGTCATCCCGGAGCTCATGAAGGCGCCCCAGTGGACGAGCGCCGACCGGCAGAAGCTCGCTGCCGCCCTGCACGGCGTGGCCGAGAGCCAGAAGACCGACGGCCGCCTTGCCGCCGCGACCGCCGCGGCGGCGCTCGCCGAGGCGCTCCAAGCCCAGGCGAAGACCTGAGTGGCGGAATGGATTTGCGGCGAAATCGATTTGCTACACTAGCGTCTGGCAACTTCGAAAGGAGGTGATCCTGTGAGAGATGACCAAGGCAACACCGGCCGGCAGAACTCTACCCATGGATCAACCCTCGGCTTCGGGAGCATCGATCGCTAGGGCTGACGCAAGGAGTTCGGCCCGTATCTAGGCCGGCTGCCTTCAGTAGGTAGTCACGCAGCAACCCGCAGTACAACGCCCCTCTCGCCCGCGAGCGGGGCGTTTTCATTTCTAGCCGATGACGCCGCCTAGTGGCGAATCGGCTTGGTGAACGGGAAGACTTTTGTCAGCCCGAGCAGGTCGGTGATCAGCAGGACGAGGAAGACCAGCACGAGCGCGCCGACGATCGCGCCTACTCCGCCATCGGCGCCCGCCGGGAGGCTGTCGACCTCGCGAGCGAGCTGGAGCGCCTCGGCATCGGTGAGCGCGGCGACGCGCGCCTTCACTTCGCTCGAGCTCACGCCGCGAGCCTCAAGAGCGGCGCGCACTTCGGCGCGATCGACGATGCGGCCGAGATGGTCCCGGGCGGCGGCAGCGAGGGCGGTATCGGTCGCCACCATGCCGGCCGAGGCCGGCAACGGCAGACCCATGCCCGCGATCGAAACAACGAGGATGCCGCAGATGAACCGGCGAAGTCGGGTAATCATTTCAGTCTCCCTTTTTGGTCGGTATTGTGGGCCAAGGCAATGCGTCCGCAGCCTATCACCGGCCGGGGCGATGTGGGTGTGCACAATTTCAAATCGCGGC
>CAYOVM010000180.1:0-6630 GCA_964407355.1 uncultured Enterobacteriaceae bacterium | reverse complement strand
TCCCACGAGTAGCGGTAATACACGCCGGCGCCGCTCGAGGCGTTGCCGGTCTGCGCGCGCAGCGAGATGCGGTCGGTGAGGGAGAAGTCGAGCTTCGCCAGGCTTTGCGCCGCGGCGCCTACGCCCTGCTCGTAGGTGAGGTACAGGCGCTTCGAGAGCCGCTTGCCCAGGGCCACCGTGGTGTTGGCGAGCTCGCCCGAGCCGTGCAGCGCGATCTCGTCCAAACCGACCGCGTCCGCCACCCGCGTGGTGATCGGAACGGAGTCGCCGCGCGCGAGGAGCGCCGTGGCGGCGGTCTGGAGGAGGGCGAGGTCGGCGCCTTTCGCGTCGCTCGGCGCCCGCCCGAGAACGAGCCAGGAAAGCTTCGCGCCCTCGGGCACCTCCGGCTCGGAGACGAGCTCGACGTGCGGCTGCTCCAGCGTGCCGGTGATGCGCACGCCGGCCGCCACCGGCTGGTTGCGCCGCATGGCGGTCACCTGCAGCGCCGGATTGCCGATCGGGCCGTTGAAGATCACGCTGCCGGGATCGACCGCAAGGCTTTGCCCGTAGGCGCGGTAGGTGGCGTCGGCCGCGTAGATCCTGCCGAAGGCGCGCAATTCGCCGCCGCTCACCGCGGAGAGATGGACCTCGCCCCTGAGCAGGCCGTCGAAGCCCGCCTCGCGCACGCGAAAGCGCTCGCCCAGGTCGACCAGCACGTCCAGATCGAGCGGGATGTTCGTGCGCTTTCCGGCCTGGCTGCTTTCTTTCTCGCCGACGATGACGACGTCGCTGCCAAGCTGCGGCAGGCGGCTGAAGCCGCGCTCGAGCAGCCCGCTGTCCACGCGCAGCTTTCCCTGGAGCTGCACGCTCCCGCCGTCGCGCCCGGCCACGCCCTCGCCCGAAACGACGAGCCGCATGTCGGGCCGGCCGAGGAGCTGGAGGCGCTCGGCGGTCCATTTGAGCGCCGCGGGTCCCGCTGCGCTCTTCAAAGGCACGGCGCCGCTGGCCGTGAACCGCCCCTCGCCGCCACGCAGCGACAGCTCTTCGACCCGAAGCGCATCGCCTTCGAGCCTGGCGCGCAGCTTGCCGTCCTCGAGAAAAACGCCGTAGGGCGGCAGCTGCACGCTGAGCCCATCCGCGCTCGCGCCGCCCGCGAGCTGCGGCTCGCCGAGCGTACCGCTTGCCTCCAGCGTCAAGGCGCCCCGCCCGGCGATACGCACGTACGCCGGGAGCGGCCCGGCGAGCGCGCGGATATCGTCGACGTTGGCTTGCGCGCTCACGCTGAGCGCCGAGTCCGCGGCCGTGCCGGCGGCGCTGCCCTTCGCATGCACGACTCCCAGCTTCGAGACGAGATCGAGCGAAGCCGCGACCTTTCCGCGATCGAACTCCACCACGGCGCCGGCCTGCGTGAGCCCCAGCGCGAGCGCCTCGGGCTTGAGGACGGTGAGATCGCCGCCCGCGCGCCGGACCGAAATGCGCCCGTCGAGAAGCGGCGTCGATTCGATCGACCAGGCGCCATCGAGCGTCAGCGTCGAGCGCAGCGCCTCGCCCAGCCCCGCCGGAACGATCAGCCAGCTTGCCGGAAGCCCCGCGAACTCGCCGCGGGTGGAAAGGCGCCCCGGCGTCCACTCGAGCGCACCGACTTCGAGTTGCCCCTCGCCAAGCCGCGCGCGCAGGCGCTCGACGTGCACACGCTGCGGCGAGATCCGCACCGGCACGGGCTCCGCGAGATCGAGCGGCCAGCGGCCCGCGTTGCGCAGCTCGGTGAGCCGGCCTTCCCATCCCCGCTCGCCAAGCCAGCCGCCGGCGAGCTTCGCGGCGAGCGCGAAGCCCTCGCCGCTCGCCGCGAGCTCGACGCTGTGCTCGCGAAGCGTGCCCGAGAACCGGGCGCTCATCGCATCGGCCCGGACGCGTCCGCCGATCAGCGCTTGCGAAGCGCGCGCGCTGACCGAAAGCCGCGGCTCGCTGAACGTCCCGGTGACCGTGGCCTCGGCCTGCACGTCTCCGGCGAATCCGTCCAGCGGCAGCGCCGGCGCGCTCAGGCTCAGCGCGAGGCGGTCGCCGGCCGCGCCGAAGCTGCCGCGCGCGGAGAGCTCGTTCTCGCCCCAGCGCACGAGGGCCTCCACGTCGTGCGCCCGGCGACCCGAGAAGCGCAGACGCGCGCTGCCATCGAGCGCCGCCTGCGGGTAGTCGCCGAACCGGGAAGGATCGAGGTTGGAGAACGTGAGCGAGCTCACTTCGACGCGCTCGCCCTTGCGTTGCGCATCGACCTCGAGGCGCATGTCGTCCTGGGCGAGGCGGGCGCGCGCCGACTGCCTGTCCGGCGCGAGGTCGAGCCCGAGCGCTCCCGCGAGCTGCGTTTGCCGTAGCGTCGACAGGACTGCGCGCAAGTCCACTTTCGCGAGCTGCAGGTCGAGCCGCGCGCGTTTCGCCTCGAGCGTCGCGCTGCCGGCGATCGTGCCCCCGGCCGCGGCCGCCCTGAGATTCGCGAGATGCACGCTCGCGCCGCGCAGCGAATAGTCCGCCTGGACGGAGCGAAGCGGGAGCTTGCGCTCGTCCAGCGGCCCGGCGAGGGAGTTGCCGGCCGAGAGCTTTCCGGCGAGGAGCGAGCCGGCGCGGCTGGCGCCGTCCAGCCGGATCTCGAGCGCGGTGCGCGGAAGAGCGGCATCAATGCTTGCGAGGTCGAGCCGCGAAATGGCCGCCTGGAGCGATTCGATCCTGGGGCCGGCGAACGGCAGCAGCCGTGCCTTTGCCGTCACCTTTCCTTCGCTGCGCTCGAGCGCGGCGTCGAGCTCGAGCGCGAACGGCGCGGCCGCCGCCATGCTCGCGTCGAGCGAGAGAAGGCCCCACGGCGTTTGCGCGCTCGCGTCGCGCAGCGCGTGGCCGAACGCGCCCGCCTCGTACGTAAACCGCAGGCGCGACACGACGTAGCTCTCCCCGTCCCGGTGCACTTCGAGCCGGTCCACCGCCGCCTCCGGAATGCTCAAGGCGAGCGGCAGGGCGAGGCGCTCCGGCGGCGCGCCGGAGGCAGCCTGCTGCCCCATGCGCACGTCCACGGCGCTCGCGCGCAGGCCCTCGATGCGCAGGGTGGCGGCCAAGAGCGACAGGAGATCGATCCGCCCGCGCACCGCGAGCGCTTCGATGCGCGTGCCGCCGTCGGCCCACGAAATTCGGGCGATTTCGATTCCGTGCGCGAGCGTGCCCTGCGCGCCGTCGATCGCCACGCGGCCGTCTGCAGCCTGCGCGCGCGCGAGGGCCCAGCGCAGGCCTTCCGGGGTCTGCGTCAGCCACCACAACGCGCTGCCGAGCGCGACCAGCGCCGCGGTGACGAGCCCGCCGCCAAGCGCGAGCAGCCATTTCGCCGCCCGGCGCATCAGAAGGTCAAGCCCACGGAAAAGTGCAGCCGCCACTGGCGCTCCGCGGCGCCGTACGCGACGTCGCCGCGCACCGGGCCGATCGGCGTGCGAAAGCGCACCCCGGTGCCGTAGCCGAGCACCGGCTCGAAGCGTCCGCCGTCCCACGCATTGCCGCCGTCGGCGAAGGCGGCGAGTCCCCAGCTCTCGCCGAACCAGTGGATGTATTCGGCGCTTCCCACCGCCAGGTAGCGCGCCCCGAGCACCGCGTCGCCCCGGCGCACGCCGAGGCTCTCGAACGCGTAGCCGCGGATCGTCTGGTCGCCGCCGGTGCGAAACAGGAAGCTCGACGGGATGCCAAGCGTGGTCGGCGCGATCACCGCCCCCACCTGGGCGCGCAGCAGAAAATCGTCGCTGCCCAGCGGCACGAAGAGAGCCACGCGGGCGGTGCCGCGCGTGAACTGCTGCGACGCGAGCACGGCGGGCGCGCCGCCGGCGGAGAGCTCCACGATGTAGCCCCGCCGCGGCGATTCCCAGCTGTCGGTGTCGCGCCATTGGGTGCGATAGCCGGAGAACACCGCGTGGCGATGGTCGGTGAGCAGTCCCGAGACCCGCTGCTCCTCGAGGTGGCCGGAGACGTACAGCGCGGACGGAGCGCCGCCGAGCCCCCAGTTGTGGGCGACGCCGCCGGCCAGCTCCGTGGTGGTTTCGTGCTGGATCGTGCTCCGGCGCGCCTGCGCGAAGCCGTTTTCCCACTGGCCGCCGGCGTACGGCGGCGCATCGAGGTCGAGGCGGCCCTGCTGGATGCGGCTGTCGAGCTGCAGCTCGCTCTTGAAGCGCCAGGCGCTGTCGAAAATATCCATGTTGCGGTAGCGCGTCTCGACGCGCGGGCCGACGTCGGTGTTGAACGAGAGCCCGGTCTCCACGTTCTGCGAGTTTCCTTCGATCACTGCGACGCGAACCGGCGCGGCGTCGGCGCTCTGCGGCTCCGTCAGGATGCCGGCCTGCGCGCTCAGGAAATAGCCGGTGCCGAGCAGGCGCCGCTCGTACAGGCGCAGCTCTTCGCGGTCGTAGGTCGCGCCGGCCCTGACCGGACTGAGCCGGGCCACCATGCTTTCCGGATAACGTTGCGTGCCGCGCACCTGCAAGGGGCCGTAGCGAAATGCGGGCCCGCTCGCGATTTGCACGCTCAGGCGCGCCTCGCCGGCGCGCGGATCGATCAGCGCGCGGCTATCCGCCACCTCGGCGGCCGCGTAGCGCCACCCGGCGAGCGTGCGGACCGCGTTGCGCTTGGCGTCGTCCCAGGCGTCCTGGGTGAAGCGAGCGCCGGCCGGCAGTTTCCAATCGCGCCGGATGCGCTCGAGCAGACCCGAGGCCTCGGGGTCGGCCGTCGCCGGGCCGGAAAACGAGATCTCGGCGCCCGCGACGCGGGCCGGCGCTCCGGGCTCGACCCTCAGCACCACCGTCCACGGCTTCGTCGAGCGGTCGATCGTCGAGCTCACCCTGGCCGAAAAATAGCCGCGCGTCGCCACCGCTTCGCGCACATTCTCGCGGGCCTCGAGCGTCAGCCGCTCCAGCAGCGCCTCGGTCATCTGCGGGTCGCCCTGCCAGCGCTCCAGCGCGAGCCCCTCGCGCAGCATGCCGGCAAGCTCGCGCGGCGCCTCGATCCGGACGCGGTACTCGATGTGCGGGACCTGGGCTCGTGCGACAGGGGACGGGAAGGCAAGGAGCAGGGCGAGCGCCGCTGCCGCGAGGCGCGTATGCATGAGGGTGCACCACTACCCCATACCCAGGAAGGCGTCCACCGCGCGGCCCCTCGGCGCATGCGCCGCTCAGGAGAGTCTCTGCAGTCCCTTTTCTTCCTGCGGCCTGAGGACCCGGATGCAGGGCAGGTAGCCCTCGTACACCACGCCATGCATCTCCATCCGCTTGTGCGAGCGGAGCAGGTCGCCGAGGTAGCCGATGATCTTCGAGGTGATGAGCTGGCCGGGCACGAGCACCGGGATGCCCGGCGGGTAGGGCACGATCTGGTCGGCGCAGACGCGGCCGGCGAGCTCCTTGTTGACGCGCTCGCGGTCGTCGAACACCGGCACCAGCTCGCCGCCGCAGTAGTAGGCGTCGCGCGGCAGATATCGGAGTTTCGTGAAAGCCGGTATTTCGGGGGTCTGCACCAACCGCCTGGGGGCCCTGTTTTCGCGCGCGATGCGCATCAGCGCATCGTAGAGCCGGCTCACTTTGGATCGCGTGGTGCCGATGGTGAGCAGCAGCGTGAGCGTGTTGAACGTCGATTTCTCGACCTGGATGTTGTAGCGCTCGAAGAGCTCCTTCTGCAGGTCCTCGACGGTGTAGCCGCAGCCGGAGATGTCGATCGTGACCTTGGTCGGGTCGAGCCGGATGCCGTCGTTGCGCACCTGCTCCGGGAGCAGGTCGTCGAGCTCCAGCACGCGGAAAACCTTGGTGGAATTTATCAGGTTCTTCACCTCGGCCGCCAGCTCCAGGGTTCTGGAGAGCAGCTTGTAGCCCTCCATCACCGCCTGCTTGCGCGCGACGTCGAGGCTCGCGATGAGCGCGTACTGCGGGCTCGTCGACGTGTGCATGTTGAAGTTCTCGCGGAAGAGGTGCTCGCGGAACGCCGGATCGTTGATGTGGATCATCGAGGCCTGCGAGAACGCCGAGAGCACCTTGTGCGTCGACTGCGTGGCGTAGTCGGCGCCCGCCTCGAGCGCGGTCGGGCGGAACTCCGGATGAAAGCGCGCGAAGCCGTACCAGGCCTCGTCGATGATGACCTTGATGCCCTTCTCGTGCGCCGCTCTTACGATCGGCGCGAGGTCGTAGCGCAGGCCGTCATAGGTGCAGGAAGTGAGGATCAGCGCCTGCGCGTCGGGGTGTTTTTGGATTTCTCTCGAAAGAATTCTCCTGGGAACGGGACCGTAAAGGCCGTACTTCCTGTTCAGCGCGGAATCGAGATAGACCGGGTGGGCCCCCGAGAGCACGACGCCGTGGTGCACGCTCTTGTGGCAATTGCGGTCGAGGAGCAGCTTCTCGCCGGGCGCGAGCAGGGTCTGGAAGATGACCTTGTTCGCGGTCGAGGTGCCGTTGGTGGCGAAGTAGGTGCGGCGCGCGCCGAACGCCTTCGCCGCCTTCGCCTGCGCCTCGGCGATCACGCCGCGCGGCTCCATCAGCGAATCGAGCATCGGCACGGACACCGACAGGTCGGCGTCGAACACGTGCTCGCCCATGAACTCGTAGAAGTCGTTCACCCACGGGCTGCCGCGCAGCGACTCGCCCGACGAATGCC
>CAYOVM010000179.1:0-6644 GCA_964407355.1 uncultured Enterobacteriaceae bacterium | reverse complement strand
TACTGCCGGAAGAACATGTTCTTGTAGTGCCGGTACCAGTCGCTCTGGAAGAACTCCGCCGCGTCGTACTTGCGCTTGAGCTTGAGGAAATCCGCCATCTGCGGATACGCGAAGTCGACCTGCCGGCGCAGCGCGTGCTTGTGGTAGGTCGGGTACCAGCCGCCGCCGAAGCGCAGGCCGATGTCGATGAGGCGCCGGAAGATGTCGCCGGCCTTGATCAGGCCGCGCGTCGAGTGCTCGACGTGCACGTTGAAGATCACGCAGGCGTAGGGCTTGCGCGCCCAGGGGAGGAAGCTCTCCTTGTCCTGCTCGATCAGGCGCACCGTGCCGTAGATGATCTCGACCTGGTCCTTGAGCGCGTACTGGCGCACTTCGGCCATGAACCGCTCGAGCGCGTCGCGCTCGCAGTAGACCTCGGTGATCACCTCGGTGCCCTTCGGCGCCTGCAGGCGCCGGTCGATGTCGCGGTGATAGTTGTCGGGGTAGATCGCCATCTGCTGCTCGTCGGACCAGTAGATCTGGCCGCCGGTCGCCTGGTAGTAGCTCGAATAGCGGCGGAACGCCGCGTTCTTGTCGGAGTGGGCGAGCAGCAGGAGCTCGACCCAGTCGGCTTCGGAGAGCTCGCGCCGCGCCGCGGGCAGCGGCGCGTCGTCGGGCGCCGGCCGGTAGCAGGAGAACACGCCGCGGCGCAGGAAGTCCTCCGCCTTGCTGTCGATCGCGTACTGGAAGTCGCCGTACAGGTAGCCCTCGGTGATGCGATCGGCGAACGCGCCGGCGAGCCCGTTGACCTCGCGCACCTCGACCACGCGCTCGAGCTTGCGGCGCTGCGCGAGGCGCAGCGTCACCGAGTAGACGAAGCCGAACAGGCCGTAGCCGCCGATCGCCAGGCGAAACAGCTCCGGGTTCTCGCTGCGGCTGCAGTTGTGCAGGTCGCCCTTGGCGTCGATCAGCCGGAACGATTCGACGTCGCCGATGAACGGCGGCAGCGTCAGGCCGCGGCCGTGGATGTTCGCCGAGAGAGAGCCGCCCATCGTCAGGCGGTCGGCGCCGGTCTGCTTCTGCCTGAACGTCCACTGCTTCGGCCGCCCGGCCTGCGCGGAGACGAGGTACTCGTAGAGGCGCGGCCATTGCACGCCCGACTCGAGCTCGATCAGGCCGCGCTCGGCGTCGAACGACAGCACCTTGTTCAATTTGCGGATGTCGATCAGCACGCCGTCGGTGCAGAACTGCTGGCCGCCCATGGCGTGGCGGCCGCCGGCGATGCAGATCGGCTTTTCTTCCTTGCGCGCGAGATTGAAGGCGCTGCGCACGCCGTCGATCGATTCCGGTTCCATTACGCGGAACACGCGCGTGGTGTTGAGCTGCGAGTGGACGTCGTTGACGAGCACGCCCTCGGGCTTGGGCTTGGGCGGCTTCGGCTTCGCCTGGGACAGGGCGGCATCGGGCCAGGCCGCGGCAAGCCCGGCGATGCCCAGGAAATTGCGGCGGCTGGTCATGGCGGCTTCGATTCTCGCATGCGATTCTGGCGTACGATAGCCGCCTGCTGGAATTGCAATGACCAGGGGAGGAGGAACCGTGACATTGCTCAATCGGGCCGCGCTCGCGCTGTCGGCCCTCGTGCTCTTTTTCATGAATAGCGCTTCGGCTCAAGCACCTGCTGCGGCGCAGTGGAACGTGCCGCCGGAGAGCCAGCGCTGTCCCTCGAAGTGGGGCGCCGGCGACGAGCGCGGCTCCGGCAACCACATGAAGAACCCCGAGGTGGTGCTGCGCGGCGCGCGGCTCATCAAGACGGGCGAGGTGATCGAGCTCAGCCACGTGCTCGGCCCGCAGATGCCGTTCTTCGGCACGCGCATCTTCAACCTGCACACCAAGCGCACTTTCATGAATACCGGCCGGAATACGCGCGGCAGCAACGAGGAGGTGGTGACCTCGGAGATCGGCCAGGTCGGCACGCAGTTCGACGGCTTCGCGCACCAGACCCACGGCGACTCGCTCTACAACTGCTTCAAGGTGAGCGAGATCGCCACGCGCAGCGGCTTCACCAAGCTCGGCGTGCAGAACGCGCCCGCCTTTTTCGCGCGCGGCGTGCTGATCGACGTCGCCGGCGCGAAGGGGGTCGAGATGCTCGGCGACGCCTACGAGATCACGCCGCAGGACCTGCAGCAGGCGCTCGCGCGCCAGGGCAACATCAAGCTGCAGCCGGGCGACGCGATCATCATCAACACCGGCTGGGGCAAGCTCTGGGGCAAGGACAACGCACGCTTCGTGAAGAGCACGCCGGGGGTGGGCGTCGCGGCCGCCGAGTGGCTGGTCAAGCAGGACCCGCTGCTCGTGGGCTCCGACAACTGGCCGGTGGAGGTGTCGCCGAACCCGGACCCGAACCTGAGCCTTCCCGGGCACCAGATCTTCCTGGTCGTGAACGGCGTCCACATCCTCGAGAACATGAAGCTCGACGAGCTCGCGGCGAAGAAGGTCTACGAGTTCGCCTTCTCGATGCAGCCGCTGAAGATCTTCGGGGCCTCGGGCTCGTCGGTGGCGCCTGCGGCGATCCGCTGACGGTTGGAAACAACATCAGGAAACAAACATCAGGAAACGACATCATTAAAGGAGGAATGCATGAGCGATGACGCAGGCAACACACGCGAGGACGCACTCGACCGTCGCACGTTCTTGAAAAGCGCGGCGGCCCTCGGCACCACCCTCGCCGCGACCACGGTCGCGGCGCAGGGCGCCAAGCCGGAAGCGAAAAAGGAGAGCGCAGCCCCCGCCAAAGGCGAGAAGATCATCAGCCGGCCGGGCTCGGACTTCATGGTCGACGTCATCAAGTCGGTCGGCATGGAGTACATCGCCTCGAATCCGGCCTCGAGCTTCCGCAGCCTGCACGAGTCGATCGTCAACTACGGCGGCAACCGCAAGCCCGAGTTCCTCACCTGCATGCACGAGGAATCCTCGGTCGCCATGGCGCAGGGCTACTACAAGGCATCGGGCAAGATGATGGGCGTGCTCGCGCACGGCAGCGTCGGCCTGCAGCATGCCGCGATGGCCGTCTACAACGCGTGGTGCGACCGGGTGCCGATGATGATCATGGGCGGCAATTTCTCCGACGCCGCGCAGCGGCGTCCGGGGGTCGAATGGTTCCACTGCGTGCAGGATCCCGCGGCGCTGCTGCGCGACTTCACCAAGTGGGACGACCAGCCGGCGTCGCTGCAGCATTTCGCCGAATCGATGGTGCGCGGCTATCGCCTCGCGATGACCCCGCCGATGGAGCCGGTGGTGATCATCGCCGACGGCATCCTGCAGGAGCACGCGATCGAGGACGAGAAGAAGCTCTCGATCCCGAAGCTGAAGCTTTCGGCGCCGCCGCAGGGGGATGCCGGCGCGCTGAAAGAGGCGGCGAAGATGCTCGCCGCGGCCGACAGCCCGGTGATCATCGCCGACCGCGTCGCCCGCTCGCAGGAAGGGATCACGCGCCTGGTCGAGCTCGCCGAGACGCTCAACGCGCCGGTGGTCGATCTGCTCGGGCGGATGAACTTCCCCACCACCCACTACCTCAACCGCACCGCCGACGGACGCGCGCTGGTGCGCGAGGCGGACCTGGTCCTCTTCCTCGAGGTCGCCGATCCCTGGGGCCAGCTGAACACCATCAGCGATCCGCACCACGAGTACCGCCGGCTCTCGAAGCCCGACGTGAAGCTGATCCACGTCTCGCTGAGCGAGCACGTGACCAAGGCGAACTACCAGGACCTGCAGCGCTTCTGCCCGATGGACCTCACCATCAGCGGCGACGCCCAGGCGACCCTCGCCCCGCTGACCGATGCCGTGGCGAAGGAGCTCAGCAGCGCGAGAAAATCCGTGCTTGCCGGCCGCGCCGACAAGCTGCGCGCGCAGCATCGCGAGATGAAGGAGCGCTCGCGCCGGGACGCGGCGATGGCGTGGGACGCGAGCCCCGTCTCGACGGCGCGCCTCGCGGCCGAGCTGTGGAACGTGCTCAAGGGCCAGCGGGACAACTGGTGCCTCGCCGAATCGCGCTTCGGCTCCTGGGCCGCGCGCCTGTGGCCGGCGACGAAGCACCACAACTTCCTCGGCCATTCCGGCGCCGCGGGCGTCGGCTACATCGCGCCGGCGGCGGTGGGCGCCGCGCTCGCCAACCGCGACAAGGGCATCCTCACGGCGGTGATCCAGCCCGACGGCGACCTGATGTACGCGCCCGGCGTGCTGTGGACCGCGGCGCACCACAAGATTCCGATCCTGTTCCTGATGCACAACAACCGCGCCTACCACCAGGAAGTCATGCACCTGCAGAAGATGGCGGGGCTGCACAACCGGCGCATGGACACGGCCGGGATCGGCACGGTCATCACGGACCCGAACATCGACTTCGCCGCCCTCGCGCGCGCGCAGGGCGTGTTCGCCGAGGGTCCGATCACCGATCCGGCGGCGGTCGGGCCGGCGCTCGCGCGCGCCGTCGCCGCGGTCAAGCGCGGCGAGCCCGCGCTCGTCGACGTCGTCTCGCAGGGGCGCTGACATGAAAAGAATTCTCTTGATTTCGCTGTTCACGGTTACGGGCGCGATCGCTCAGGACCAGGCGCCCGCCGGCTCGGTCGACTCGGGCTACAAGGCGTACATGAAGTACCAGTGCTACACCTGCCACGGCAGCGTCGGGCAGGGCGCCGATCGCGGCGCGGGCCCGAAGCTCACGCCCAATCCGTTCCCCTGGGCCGGGTTCGAGCGCCAGGTGCGCGCGCCGCGCCAGGACATGCCGGCCTACCGCAAGCAGCACCTGTCCGACAAGGAGCTCGCCGACATCTACGCGTACGTGCTCTCGATCAAGGCGCCGGCCGACGCGAAGAGCATTCCGCTGCTCAAGATCGAATGAACCGCTGGGTCACGCGGCCGGAAGCCGCGTGGGCCTTGTGGGCGGGGATCGGCGGCGCGCTCGCGGCCTCGGCGCTGTCGCTCCAGGGGGTTTTTGCCGCGGGAAGCGCCGGCGCGACCTTCGGGTTCCTCCTCGTTCCGTTCATCGCCGCGGCGGCCGCCATCCCGGCCGCGGTGTGGGGGGCCGCGCTCGGCCACGTCGTGCTGCACATGCGTGGCAAGATACGCAGTCCGCGCCCGGTCCTCATCGCCGCGGTCGTCGCTGCGGCGTCCCTGCCCGTGACGATTTGCTACGAGCTCTGGCGTGCGCTTTCACCCGAGCACTGACCTGGAACGCCGCAAATGAAATTTCGTTTCGTTGCTCTTGCCTTACTCGGTCTTGCTTGCTTCACGGAGTCGATTGCCCAGGGCTATCCTGCCCGGCCGGTGAAGCTGGTGGTCGGCTTCGCGCCCGGCGGCGCGGCGGATTTCGTCTCGCGGGCGATCGCCGACCCGCTCGCGCGCTCGCTCGGCCAGTCGATCGTCGTGGAGAACCGGGCCGGCGCCGGCTCGAGCATCGCGGCCGAGTACGTGGCGAAGAATTCGCCCGCCGACGGCTATACGATCCTCATCGCCAGCCCGTCGAGCATCCTCGTGAACCCGATCATCAGCCCGAAGGCGGGGTTCGACCCGAGGCGCGATCTCGCGCCGATCACCAAGGTGAGCTCCTCGCCCCTCGTGGTCGCGGTCAATCCGGGCGTGGGCGCGAACACGCTGCGCGAGCTGATCGAGATCGCGCGCAAGTCGCCGGGCAAGCTGAACTACGCCACCTCCGGAAACGGCGCCGCGCCGCATCTCGCGGCGGTGCTCTTCATGCGCCTCGCGAACGTCGAGATGGTGCATGTCCCCTACAAGGGCGGCGGACCCGCGGTGCAATCGGTCCTCGCCGGCGATACCCAGCTCTCGTTCGCCACGCCGCCCTCGGTGCTGCCGCTCGTGCAGGCCGGCAGGCTGAAGGCGCTCGCGGTCACGAGCCGCAACCGCACGCCGCTCGTGCCGGGCGTGCCGGGCATGGCGGAGGCCGGCCTGCCGGACTACGAGATCTCGTTCTGGTACGGCTTTTTCGCGCCGGCGGGGACGCCCGAGGAGATCCTCAAGAAGTTGTTCGTCGCGACGAGCGAGGTCCTGCAGCTGCCGAGGATCAACGAGACGCTGGCGAAGGAGGGCACCGAGGCGGTGGGCTCGAAATCGCCGCAGGAGTTCGCCGCGTTCATCGCGGAAGATTCGAAGCTGTGGGCGCGGCTGGTGAAAGATTCCGGCGCGAAGCCGGAGTGAAGACGAATCGCCGGACGCCATCATAAAAGCCGGCGCGCCTCTCACAAACTTTCAAGAATCCCGAGCGAGTTTTGTCATTTCCCGACTAGCCCTTGCGCTGCGCCGGCAGTACTGTAGGGCCATGAAAACGACCATCCGAACCGCCGGCGACGAAGGCATGAAGCACGTCGCTGCGCAGCTCGAGCAGAGCATCGTCACGCTGTTCGACGATTTCCCGTCGCTCTGCGGCTTCGCGGTCCATGACCGCCCGGGCGTGCTCGACGGCGGCGCGGCTTCGCTGCAGTCGAACCTGTTCCTCACCGAGGTCGGCCTGTATCCGGCGCCGGGCCTGGGCGAGGCGAGGCTCATCTGCGAAGAGATCCGCGACACCCTGGTGCAGCTCATCGACGAGCGCCCGGAAGCGCTCGAGCTTCTCAACGGCCGGACCTTCGCCCGCTCGTTTCACTAGCCTCAGG
>CAYOVM010000178.1:1928-6647 GCA_964407355.1 uncultured Enterobacteriaceae bacterium | reverse complement strand
CAATACCTGAATGCTCAGTGATAGGTGTTCGTCGCGCGCGCGAAGGATTCGTAGAACACCGGCAGCCGGATGTCGCGGGCGGCGAGGCTCGCGGCGCGGATGGAGACGATGAACTGGCGGGTGGTCTCGACCGGGATCGTGTCGGGCGAGGCGCGCTTGTCGAGGATGCGGACCGCCATGCCGGCGGCGACCTCGCCCTGCTCGTACGGCGACGCGGCGACCGACAGCATGCCGCCGTCCTCCGCGTAGTAGCCGTTCAGGCCGATCAGCGGCAGCTTCGAGTTGGCCTCGGTCCACGCGACCACTTCCTTCGGGTCCACCAGGCGCTTGCTGCCTGAGGCGTCCACGAGGCGCCGGTAGTTGCTGATCAGGATCACGTCCGCGTTGCCTTCCGCCGCGCGCACCCGCGCCTTCCATTCGTCGAAGGTCTCCACCAGGTGCACGCCCGCCAGCTTCACCGGCCACCAGTCGAAGTGCCGCGACTGCTCGGCGTCGTGCGCTACCGATTCCGAGAGATCGCCGAGGTGCAGCACGCGGATCTCCGATTTCCTGCCCGCCAGGCTGGAGCCAAGCAGCGTCTCGCGGATCGCGCTCCAGGGAACCCGCTCCACGATGCCGGTGGCGTTTGGCGCGCGGTCGTAGCCGTAGGCGCCGATATCGCCATTGATGCCGGCGAACACGATGCGGATCTTCGGATCGTTCACGTAGCTCTTCATCACGTACTTCTGCGCGTCGTCGTCGATCGCGATCACCACGTCCGGGCGCCATTGCTCGACCACGCGCTGCGCGCCGATTCCCGCGCGGCGCAAGAAGTCCGGCCACGGATGGCGCTTGGTATCCATGTAGTGCCAGCGGATCGAATAGCCGTTCTTGCGGTCGAGGACCCGGTGCAGGCCGACGCTCACTTCCCTCGACCACGCGTACTCGGTGTCGTAGCTGTGCAGGACGAGCACCCGCGGCTTGGTCGCGTTCCACCAGGCGAAGAGCGCGAGGCAGCACAGGGCGAAAGCCCCCGCGACGGCGTGCTGGAGCTTCCTCTTCACAGCAATCCCTCGCCGGCCCAGTAGGGAAGCGAGAGGAACACGGCCCCGATCTTCAGGGCGTTGATGAGCGCGTTGCCGAGAAGGAACGTGCGCTCGTCATAGCCGTTCACGCCGCCGGTGACGTTGCGGAACTGGTTGTAGTACGAGCATTGGTAGGGCAGGAACCAGAGCTCGCCGAAAACCAGGATGATGAAGCCGATCGTCCAGGGATGCACGCCGTAGAGCTCTCCCAGCGGCATCAGCGTGGTCGCGCAGATCACGATGGTGGCGCTGATGGGAACGACGAGCCGGATGGCGAGGACGATGCCGAGCAGGAGCAGCACGAACAGGCGGAGGTCGCCGCGTATGTAGGCGCCGAGCGGCGTGAGGTAGGCCGCCACCCACTTGTCCAGCCCGAGGTAGTTGAAGGCGGCGATGATCCCGACCAGCCCGCCCAGGTACACGAGCAGCGGCCAGTCGATTTTTTCCTTGAACTCGTTCTTGCGCAGGAAGCCGAAGAGCAGCAGGCCGTAGAGGATCGCGAGCCCGAGCCACGAGGCCTGCACGCGGTGGATCGAGGAGGTGATCACGCCGGCGATGAAGAGAAGCACGCCGAGGATCGCCGCGATCTCGCGGTTCTTGAGCGGCCCCATCAGCTTGAGCTGCGCCGCCACCTGGCCCTTGGCGAGCGGCGAGACCGCATCCTGCCGGAAGAGGAGGAGCGCGAGGCCGAAATAGGCGGCCATCACGACCGCGCCGTAGATCGCCGCCGCGACGAGCCAGGCGAGCCAGGTGAAATCCTGCTGCGCCTGCTCGGAAAGCAGGCCCAGCACCACGAAGTTGACCGACTTGCTGGTGAGGAACACCGGCGAGAGCAGCGTCGCGCCGCTGAACGCCGCCATCGCCATCGCGGTGATCGCCGGGCTGCGCGGCCGCAGGCGCAGGATGTCCGCCATGTCGGTCATGAACGGTCCCACGAGCGCGATGCGCGCGTTCATGGAAGGCACCACCGGCGTCAGCAGCACGCCGGCGAGGACCAGCCCGGCGTGATGCCAGGCGCGCCGGTTGGGAAGATAGTGCAGGAGCAGGAGCAGCAGCCGGTAGCTCAGGCCGGAGGCGACGATCAGGGCGCCCAGGCCGAGGATGCTCATCGCCATGAAGAAGCCGTCGGAGGCGAACCCGGAAAGGACCGTCGGCGCCGGCGCGAGGCCGAGGACCAGCGTGGCGAGCAGGGCGAAAAGCGCGGGCACGTATTCGTCGGTGAGGCCGAACACCCACATCGTGATCGTCGCGGTGAGGACGGCGAGGAACACGACCGCGCTCTGCTCGAGCCCGAGCCGGTCGCCGAAGGCGAGCACCAGCGCCGGAGCCGCGATCGTGCAAAGCCATCCCGCGACCGGCAGCCAGCCCGCGTCCCTGGCGGGGGCTTGCGCCGCGGCGCGCGATTCCTTGCGCGCCGCGGGGGCGCCGCCGAAGCGGTGCATCAGCGAGAAATAAAGCTCGCTGCGCACGCCGCGGTTCGCGGAGAGCACCGGGGCGAGCTTGTCCCGGGGGATCGCGAGCAGCGTCGCCCCGGTGGCGGCGACCGCGTTGGTCGTGTAGCTCGGGATCTCGGTCCCGCTTTCCTCGCCGAAATGCCCGCTGCTCACGATGACCGTCTTCGCTTGCGCCGCGCGCGACGTTTCGGGCGCTTCCAGCCTGACCTCGCCTTCCAGGAGAAGGTACAGGTAATCGGCGTGGTCGCCCTCGCGAAAGATCGTCTCCCCGGGATTCACGCGCTGCTGCCTTACATGCGGAAGCAGCCGGGCGAGGCTGCCGTAGTTGCAGCGCGCCAGGATGGGATTGCCCAGGATGGGCTGCAGGACCGTGGATTCGTAGGTGCTCACGAGTCCTGCCGCCGTTTTTTTTTACTGCGCCTTCACCCCGGAGGCGCGCATCACCTCGCCGAGCACGGTGTACTCCTCCTTCAGGAAGGCGTCGAACTCGGAAGGCGACATGAACATCGGCTCGTTGCCGAGGTTGGCGAGCCGCTCCTTCATGTCGGGCGCCGCCAGCGCTTTCTGGATCTCGGCATTCAGCTTGTTCAGGACCTCGCGCGGCGTGCCGGCCGGCGCGAGCATTCCCACCCAGAAGTTGAATTCGGCCTTTGGAAAGCCGGCCTCGGCGATGGTCGGAATCGCCGGGAACTGCGCCGAGCGCTTGGCGGTGCTCACCGCGAGCCCGAGCAGGCGGCCTTCCTTGAGCTGCCCCACCGCGGTGCTGAGCGGCGTCCAGGTGTAGTGCGTGCGGCCGCCCATCGTCTCGGTGAGCGACTCGGGCGATCCCTTGAGCGGCACGTGCACCGTGTCGATGCCCGCCGCCGCGCGGAACTTCTCGGCGCAGATGTGCGCCGCGCTGCCCACGCCGGCGGTGGCGTAGTTGAGCTGGCCGGGCTTCGCCTTCGCCATCGCGACGAGGTCCTTCACCGTCTTCACGCCGAGCTGCGGCGAGACCACCAGGACGCAGGGCTGGCCGGCGACCGGCGCGACGCCGCTGACATCCTTGAGCGTGTCGTACGGGATACTGGCGTAGAGAACGGGGTTCACCACGTGCCCGGTCGACACCATCCCGAGCGTATAGCCGTCGGCCGGCGATTTGGCGAGGGCCGCGATGCCGATCGTGCCGCCGGCGCCGGGGCGGTTCTCCACGATGACGCTCTGGCCGAGCGCCTGCTGCAGCTTGTCGGCGACCGGGCGCGCCATGGTGTCGGTGGCCGAGCCCGGGGTGAAAGGCACGATGATGCGGATCGGCTTCGAGGGAAAGGATTGCGACAGGGCTGCGAGCGGTGTGAGCGCCAGCAGGACGGCGAACAGCGGTTTTGCCACGAACGGGGATTTCGCTAGGTTGTATTTCATGGTTTCCTCCTCTGCCATATGATGCCACGCTCTCAATTGATGCGGCGGTCCCGATGTCCGTCATCCAGGTCGGCACAGCAAAAGTGGAAGTGGAGCAGTTCGGCGCGGGGCGCGACCTCGTGCTGCTGCATTCGCTGCTCGCCGAGCGCAGCGCGTTCGACCGCGTGGTGCCGCTGCTCGCGCGCAGGCACCGCGTCTCGCTCGTGAGCCTGCCCGGCTACGGCGCCTCGTCGCCCGCCGGCACCGACGTCGAGCATTACGCCGAGCGCATCGCCGGCCTCTTCGACGCGCTCGCCCTGCCGCGCGAGACCGACGTCCTCGGCAACGGCTTCGGCGGCTTCATCGCGGTCGCGCTCGCGGCGCGCCACGGCGAGCGCTTCGGCCGGCTCATCGCCGCGCCCGCGCTCGCCGCGTTCCCCGAGCCGGGGAAGGTGCCCCTGCGCGGCCTCGCGGCGCGCGTGGAGAAGGAAGGCATGGCGGGCGCGCTCGACATCGCGATCCGGCGCATGTTTCCCGAGCCCTTCATCGCCGCGCATCCCGACATCGTCGAGGAGCGCAAGCGCGCGCTCGCGAAGGCCGATCCCGTCTGCTTTCGCAACGCCTGCCTCGCGCTCGCGAAGGTGGACCTTTCGGGCGCGCTCGTCGGCATCGGCAACCGCACGCTGGTGATGGCCGGCAGCGAGGACGCCACCACGCCCCCCGCGCTCGCGCGCGAGCTCGCGGCGGGAATCCCGGGCGCGCGCTTCCAGGAGATCGCCGGCTGCGGCCACTGCCCGCAGATCGAGGGTCCGGCCGCGTTCGTG
>CAYOVM010000178.1:0-1828 GCA_964407355.1 uncultured Enterobacteriaceae bacterium | reverse complement strand
GTCACAGATCCGGAAACGAGTTCACCCGGATCAGCCAGCCTTTCAGGAATTTGCCGAGCGGCGGGCGCCGGGCGACGAGGTCCTGGTAATAGGCGATGCGGCCCTGCTTGAACGCGCGGTAGACCGCTTTCTGGTCGGCGGCGTTGAGCGCGCGCATCGTTCCGGGGCCCACGTCGCCGTCGACGGAAAGCGGCGGTTTCGCGCCGAGGTCGTTCAGGACTTTCTGCAGGAGCTTCGCCGAGCTGCCGCCGGCGTTGACCTGGAAGTCGAAGACGATGTTCGCGAGCTCCTGCAGCGCGATCTCGTCGCCGCGCACCTCGTCCCAGTACAGCGCCTTGTAGATCTTTCCGGCCTGCGCGTCGGTGAGCGCCTTGAGGTTGTCGAGCGTGGGCTCGATGCCGAGGTATTTCTTCGCGCAACTTTGGAAGGTCCCCATGGTGACGCCCTTGTTGGTCGCGCCGCCCGGATCGACCGGGTCGTTGACGAAACCGCCCTCGTGCTTGAGCAATGTCGGAAAAAAAGCGTCGAAACTGGCCATGGTCGTTCTCCCGTTGTTCTCGAGTGCTACTTGAGCTCCCGCGCCGCCTTCTCCAGCTCCTTGCGGCGCGACTCCGTCAAATCGGCCTGCGCGCTCGCGGCGAGCAGCGGCGCGAGCGTTCCGTCGCGCGCGGCGTCGGCCTGGTAGTCCGCCTCGGCCGCGCGGTATTTGAGCCACGCCTCCTGCGCGGCGCGCAGCTTCGCCTGGCCGCGCGGATCGAGCTTCGCGCTCAAGCTCTTGTACGCCGCCTGCATGCCCGCCTCGGCGCGCTTGAGCCGCGCGATCTCGCATTCGCGCATCGCGGCCGTGCTTCTGGCGTTCTCGCACGCGGCGCTCTCGGCGGCCGATTGCGCCGGCGCCGCCGGCGCGCACGGCAGCGAGACGAGCGCCGCGACGAGCGCCCGGCGCAGCACGCGATGGCCGGCCCGAATCATCGCGTCGCTACTTCGCCTCGTCCGCCTTGATCGACGCGTTGTACTTGTCGATGCCTTCCTTGCACTTGGCGACGGCCGCCGCGAGCGCCTTGTGGTCCTGCGCGCATTGCTTCAACGTCTGCCGGTCGCGGCTCGACACGGCGATCATCTCGCCGAAGGTGATGCCCTCCTTGATGCTCGCGGCTTCGCCGCAGGCCTTCAGCAGATCGGCGTCCACGTCGCAGGTGAGCGATTGCTTCACCACCGGCACCGCCATCGGGGCGCAGCCGCAGGCCGCGGCCGCCATGAGGCAGATCAGGATTCGCTTCATTGCTCGCTCCCCTTCGCCCAGCGGCCCATGACCGCTTCGGGCACGGCGAGCACCAGGCACTCGTTGGCGTCGGCTTTCTTGGTGAGCGTCGCGATCTCCCCGCGCAGGCCGTCGATCTCGATCTTCATCTTGGCCTGCTCTTCCGGCGAGGCCTTCGCCATGTCCGCCGTGAGCTTCGCGATCCGGGCCTTGTTCACGCCCATCTGCGCCTGCAGATCCGCGATCCGGCTGTCCTTGCCGGCGAGCGCGGCGCTCAGCTCTTTCGCGTTGCGCTCGCCCTCGGCCTTCAGCCGCTCCATCTGGCGGGCGTGCTCGGTCTTCACCGCCGCGAGCTCCTTGTCGAGCTCCGCCTGGACTCTCTTGCGCCGGGCCTCCTCGCTCTCGCCGACACCCTTGATCTCCTTGATCTCGCGCTTGAGCTCGTCGACCTGGTGCGAGCCGATCTTGTAGCCCACTCCCAGCATCGCCATCGCCACCGCCGTGGCCGCGATCAACTTCAGATTGGTCAGAATCGTCAGCATGTTTCCCCCTTTAACGCATTATGAT
>CAYOVM010000177.1:0-6748 GCA_964407355.1 uncultured Enterobacteriaceae bacterium | reverse complement strand
CGGCGGTGACCGCGTCGATCGCGAGGACGTTGTGCACCATGTTGCCGTAGGCAATGGAGCGCGAGCCGCAGGAGTTGTTGCCCGCCATGCCGCCGAGGGTCGCCTGCGCGCTCGTCGAGACATCGACCGGGAACCACAGGCCGTGCTTGCGCAGCTGCGCATTGAGGCTGTCGAGCACCATGCCGGGCTGGACGAGCGCGACGCGCGCCGCCGCGTCGACTTCGATCAGCTTGTTGAGGTGCTTCGTATGGTCGATGACGAGCGCCGCGCCGACCGCTTGCCCGCACTGCGAGCTGCCCGCCCCGCGCGGCAGGATCGGAACGCCCTCGCTCGCGGCGATAGCGATCGCGCCGCGCGCGGCTTCTTCGGTGCGCGGCACCACGACCCCGACAGGCTCCACCTGGTAGATCGACGCGTCGGTCGAGTAGCGGCCGCGGCTCGCGGCATCGAACAGAACCTCGGCGTCCAGTTCCTTGCGAAGCCGCTGCGCCAGCGCCGAGCTTCCGGGGCCGGGCTTGGCGACCCGGATCGGAAATGTTGGAGCGTTCAAGCGGCTTTCTCGGCGGCCGTCAGGACGCTCGCAAGCTTGTTCGCCAGGTGGTCCTGCAGCAATCGCTTCAGATGCGCCACGTCGCGCGCTTCCAGAGCCGAGAGGATCTCTTCGTGCTCGCGCACCGCTTCATCCCAGCGCTCCTTCGAAAGGTTCGCCATGTAACGCGCCCGCCTCACGTTGGCGTTCAGCTGCCGGTAGGTGTTGCTCAGCGTGGCATTTCCCGAAGCCTCGACGATCTTCAGATGGATCGCCTGGTTGTGCCGGAAGTATCCGGCGCGGTCGCCCTGCTGGTGCATGGCCAGCATCTGCGCATGCAACGCGCGGATTTCGGCGAGGTGCCTGGGCGTCGCGTGCCGGCAGGCAAGCTCGCCCGCCAGCGCCTCGAGGGCGCCCATGACCAGGAAGGTTTCGGAAAGCCGCGCCGGCTCGAGCGTAGACACCACGGCGCCGCGGTTGGGGAGAAGGTCGATGAGCCCCTCCGCCGCGAGCAGCTTGATGGCTTCGCGCAAGGGCGTGCGCGAGATTGCGAGCTGCTCGCACAACAACCGCTCGTTCAACCGCGCCCCCGGGCTCAATCTTCCGTGGACGATCATGTCGCGCAGACGTTGCACCGCCTCTTCATGCAGCGGCCGTCTGCCGATCGCCGTAATCGTCTGCGCGTCTTGCACGAAAGAGATTTTGTATTCAAAATGCAAAAAAGTCACTCGGGAATTCCATGTCACGCCACGCCGGCCGCCACTTCCTGCAGATTCCCGGACCCACCAACGTGCCGGACCGGGTTCTTCGCGCGATCGATTTTCCGACCATGGATCATCGCAGCCCGGACTTCGCCGATCTGGGCAAGACGGTGCTCGCCGGAATGAAGCGCGTCTTCAAGAGCACGCGCGGCGAAGTCGTGATCTATCCCGCCTCCGGAACGGGTGCGTGGGAGGCGGCGCTCGTCAATACGCTTTCGGCGGGCGACAAAGTGCTGATGGCGGAGACGGGCCATTTCGCGACGCTGTGGCAGAAGCTCGCCGGAAAAATGGGCCTCGAGGTCGAGTACCTGGCGGGCGACTGGCGCCACGGCGCCGATCCGGAAGCGATCGAGAAGAAGCTGCGCGCCGACACGGGCAAGCGCATCAAGGCGGTATGCGTGGTCCACAACGAAACCTCCACGGGCGTGGTTTCCCGCATTCCGGACGTGAGGAAAGCCATCGATGCGTCGGGCCATCCCGCGCTCTTCATGGTCGATACCATCTCGTCGCTCGCCTCGCTCGACTACCGCCACGACGAATGGGGCGTGGACGTGACGGTGGCGGGATCGCAGAAGGGCCTCATGCTGCCGCCCGGCCTGTCGTTCAACTGCATCTCCTCCAAGGCGCTCGCGGCGTCGAAGAGCGCGAGGCTGCCGCGCAGCTACTGGGCCTGGGATGAGATGCTCGCCAACGGCAAGAACGGCTATTTTCCGTATACGCCGGCGACCAACCTTCTCTATGGCCTGCGCGAAGCGCTCAAGATGCTCCTCGACGAGGAGGGCCTGGAGGCGGTATTCGCGCGCCACCAGCGC
Organism: uncultured Enterobacteriaceae bacterium; assembly: GCA_964407355.1. GTDB lineage: Bacteria > Pseudomonadota > Gammaproteobacteria > Burkholderiales > SG8-39 > SCGC-AG-212-J23. The sequence goes on along the minus strand of CAYOVM010000177.1, from coordinate 4,646 downwards.
CACGGCGAGGCGACGCGGCGCGCGGTGCGAGCCTGGGGCCTCGAGGTGCTGGCGCTCGATCCCCGCGAGTTTTCGGGCTCGCTCACCGCGGTGATGACGCCCGCGGGCCACGATGCCGATCGCGTGCGCAAGGTGATCCTCGAGGCGTTCGACATGTCGCTCGGCACGGGCCTCGGCAAGCTCGGCGGCAAGGTGTTCCGCATCGGCCACCTCGGCGATTTCAACGACCTCACGCTGATGGGCACGCTCGCCGGCGTGGAGATGGGGCTGGAGCTGGCAGGCGTCCCCGTGAAAGCGGAGGGCGTGCGCGCGGCGATGGCGTACCTTTCCGATTGCGCAAAGACGCCCGCCCGCCAGGCCGCTTAAGCACGCCCGCAACCAAAATATAGGAGGAGTGCCATGAGGAAAGCATTTCATTTCTGCGCGGCCGCGCTTGCCGGCGTTTCGTTCAGCACCGCGTCGGTCGCCGCCTGGGAGCCGACCAAACCGGTCGAGATCGTGGTGGCCGCGGGCGCCGGCGGCGCGTCCGACCAGATGGCGCGGATGATGCAGGCCGCCATCCAGAAGAACAACCTGATGAAGCAGCCGATGGTGGTCTCGCTCAAGGGCGGCGCCTCGGGCGCGGAAGCGCTGATGTACATGAAGAACAGCACCAGCGACCCGCACAAGGTGCTGATCGCCTACTCGCTCATCTACATGCTGCCGCTGTCGGCCAAGATCCCGTTCAACTGGCGCGAGCTCTCGCCGGTCTCGGTGATCGCGCTCGACCAGTTCGTGCTGTGGACCGGCGCGCAGCTTCCGTACAAGAGCGTCAAGGAATTCGCCGACGCGGCCAAAGCGGCGAACCCGCCGTTCAAGATGGGCGGCACCGGCTCGAAGCGGGAGGACCATGTCCTCACCGTGTTCCTCGAGAAGAAGACCGGCGCCAAGTTCGCCTACCTGCCGTACAAGTCGGGCGGCGAGGCGGCGACGCAGCTCGTCGGCAACCATACCCAGTCGAACGTCAACAACCCGTCGGAGAACCTGGAAGTCTGGCGCGCGAACCAGGTGCGGGCGCTGTGCGTGTTCGACAAGGAGCGCATCCAGTACAAGACCAAGGTCACGGACAAGCAATCGTGGAACGACATCCCGACCTGCGCGGAGCAGGGCGTCGACGTGCAGTACCTGATGCTGCGCGCCATGTTCCTGCCGGGCAAGGTGACCGCCGAGCAGACCGCCTTCTACGTCGATGTCTTCAAGAAGCTCACGCAGACGGCCGAATACAAGGACTACATGGAAAAGCAGGCGCTCAAGCCGATCTTCCTTTCCGGCAAGGAAATGCTGAACTTCCTGGAAGAGGACGACAAGCTCAACAAGGGCCTGATGACCGAAGCGGGCTTCGTCGCGAACTAGCCGGATGTCGCAATCCGACGGCGGGGGGGCCGGCGCCGGGGAGACCGCGCCGGCCGGCGGATCGGAGCCGGTGGTCAGCGTACGGGCGGTCGACGTCGTCGTCTCCCTGCTGCTGCTCGCGCTCGCCGGGCTGCTCGCGTTCGACAACTGGCGCACCGGCATGGGCTGGGATTCGACCGGCCCGCAGGCCGGCTACTTCCCGTTCTACCTGTCGCTGATCCTCGCCGGGGCCTGCCTCTACGGCATCGCCAAGGAATTCGTCGCGCGCAAGCAGGCGCAACAGGTGTTCGTCACGCGGGAGCAGCTCGCGCGCGTGTTCCAGGTCTTCGTCCCCACGCTCGTCTTCTGCCTCGTCACTCAATGGCTGGGGCTTTACGTGGCGAGCTTCCTGCTGGTGGCGGGCTTCATGATCTTCATCGGGCGCATCGCGGCCTGGAAGGCGCTGCTCACCGCGATCCTCTTCGTGCTCGTCATGTTCGTCGTCTTCGACGTCGCGTTCGACGTCATCATGCCGAAGGGGCCGCTCGAAGCCCTGTTCGGCCGCTAGGCGGCGATGGAAGCGCTCGGCCTGCTGCTCTACGGCTTCAAGGTCCTGATGACCTGGAAGATCCTCGCGCTGATGATGGTCGGCCTCGTGCTCGGCATTTTCGTCGGCGTGCTGCCGGGCCTGGGCGGGCCGAACGGCGTCGCGATCCTGCTGCCGCTCACCTTCACGATGGACCCGACCTCGGCCATCGTGATGCTTTCCTGCATCTACTGGGGCGCCCTCTTCGGCGGCGCGATCACCTCGATCCTGTTCAACATCCCCGGGGAGGCGTGGTCGGTCGCGACGACTTTCGACGGCTATCCCATGGCGCAGCAGGGCAAGGCCGCCGAGGCGCTGACCGCGGCGTTCACCTCGTCCTTCATCGGCTCGCTGGTGGCGGTGATGCTGATCACCTTCCTCGCGCCGGGCATCGCCTCCTTCGCGCTGCGCTTCGGCCCGCCGGAGTTCTTCGCCGTGTACTTCCTCACCTTCTGCTCGTTCGTCGGGCTCGGGCGCGAGGAAAAGCACAAGACCATCATCTCGATGACCCTGGGCCTGCTGCTCGCGGGCGTGGGCATGGACACCGTGTCGGGCCAGCTGCGCATGACCTTCGGCCTGAACGATCTCCTGCGCGGCATCAATTTCCTGGTGGCGGTGATCGGCCTCTTCGGCATCAGCGAGATCCTGCTCACGATGGAAGAGCGCCTCGCGCTGCGCGGCCATGCGGCCAAGATCAGCCCGCGCGTGGTGCTGAAGGTCTGGAAGGAGATGCCGCGCTACTGGATGACGCTGCTGCGCTCGTCGGCGATCGGCTGCTGGCTCGGCATCACGCCGGGCGGCGCGATCGCGGCCTCCTTCATGGGCTACAACCTCGCGAAGCGCTTCTCCAAGGAGCCGGAGTCGTTCGGCAAGGGCCGCATCGAGGGCGTGTTCGCGCCTGAAACCGCGGCGCACGCGTCGGGCACCTCGGCCTTGCTGCCGATGCTCGCCCTCGGTATTCCCGGCTCCGGCACGGCGGCGATCCTGCTCGGCGGCCTGATGGTGTGGGGACTCAACCCCGGGCCGCTGCTCTTCGTCGAGCACAAGGGCTTCGTCTGGGGGCTCATCGCGTCGATGTATCTCGGAAACGTCGTCGGCCTCATCCTCGTGCTGAGCACCGTTCCGTTGTTCGCCGCCGTCCTGCGCGTGCCGTTCTCGGCGATCGCGCCGATGATCATCGTGTCGTGCGCGATCGGCGCGTTCGCCATCCAGAACGCCATGTTCGACATCTGGCTGATGCTCGGGTTCGGCGTCGTCGGCTATGTGTTCAAGAAGATCGGCATCCCGCTCGCTCCCTTCACCCTCGCGCTCGTGCTGGGCAACCGGGCCGAGGACTCGTTCCGGCTGTCGATGATCGGCGCGGGCGGCGACATGCGGGTGTTCTGGTCGAACGGCCTGGTCGGCTCGATCACCACGCTCGCGCTGATCCTGCTTTTCTGGCCTCTTATTGCCGCCTTCATCGCGCGGCTGAAGCGCCGGTGAGCGGCGAGATCCTCGTCGCCCGGAAGGGCGATATCGCCACCGTGACGCTCTCCAATCCGGAGCGCCTGAACGCGCTTTCGCTGGCGATGTGGGAGCAGCTTGGCGCCCACATGGAAAAGCTCGACCGGGACGAGTCGCTGCGCTGCATCGTGGTGCGCGGCGCCGGCGAGAAGGCGTTCGCCGCGGGCGCCGACATCGCGAGCTTCGCCGCCGAGCGCGCCAATTCGAAGCAGGCCAGGGAATACGCCACGCGAATCTCGGGCGGCATGCGCGCGCTCGCCGAATGCAGGCACCCGGTCGTGGCGCTGATCCAGGGCGCGTGCGTCGGCGGCGGGCTCCTCGTCGCCTCGCAGGCGGACATCCGGATCTGCGCCGAGTCCTCGCGCTTCGGCGTGCCGGTGAAGAGCCTCGGGCTGGTGGAAGCCTACGACGAGCTGCAGGGCATGATGCGCGTCGTCGGGCGCGCGGCGACGCTCGAGATCCTGCTCGAAGGCCGGATCTGGAGCGCGCGCGAAGCCTACGAGAAGGGCCTCGTCAACCGCGTCGTGCCCGACGGCAAGGTGGAGGAAGAAGCGTATGCGACGGCCCGGCGCATCGCCGAGGGCGCGCCACTCGCCGCGCGCTGGCACAAGAAGTTCGTGCGGCGCCTGGGCGAGCCGCAGCCGCTGTCGCAGGCTGAGCTCGACGAAAGCTACGCCTGCTTCGACACCGAGGATTTCCGGGAAGGCGTGGCGGCGTTCCTGGCCAAGCGCAAACCCGACTTCAAGGGCCGCTAGCAGCGAGACGATGCAATTCGGTCGAGGAATCGCCTGTTAATATCGGCAGTTCGGGCGAGCACACAAAAACTTGTCGGAGGAGAAGTCATGAGGAGGAGCACATGCGGTTAACCACGCACTGGACGGGCTTTGGCGGTCGCGCTCTGATCGGCGGCGCATTGGCGCTTGCGGCTTTCGCGGCGCCGGCGCAGCAGGCCTGGCCCACCAAGCCGATCGTGTTCATGAATCCGTTCCCCGCGGGCGGCGGCACCGATACATTCGCCCGTCCGATCGCCGCGAAGCTCGGCCAGACCCTCGGCCACCAGGTGCAGATCGAGAACCAGGGCGGCGCCGGCGGCACATTGGGCGCCGGCAACGTGGCAAAGCGCGCGCCCGACGGCTACAACTGGTTCTTCGGCGCGGTGCATCACACCATCGCCGAAAGCCTGTAC
>CAYOVM010000176.1:3321-6766 GCA_964407355.1 uncultured Enterobacteriaceae bacterium | reverse complement strand
CCGACGGGCGCCCCGCTCTATCGCAATCCTCCCGTGGCGTCCGTGGAGCATCGCGTCGCCATGTTGAAGCTCGCCCTCCAGGGCGAGCCGCGCTACCGCCTCGATGAGCGCGAGCTCGCGCCCGGCGTGTCCGGCTACACCGCCGACACCCTGCGCAGCCTGCGCTCCGAGATCGGCTCTGCGGCGCAGGTCTATCTCCTGATGGGCGCCGACCAGTACGCCGCGCTGCCGACGTGGCATCGCCCGGAGGAGGTCAAGAAGCTGGCGCGGATCGCGGTCTTCGCCCGCCCCGGCTTCAAGGCGATCGGCAACGACGCGGAGATGGTTCCGATGAAGCCGCTGCCGATCTCCGCGAGCGAGATCCGCGCCCGCGCCGCGCGCGGCGGATCCCTCTCCGGCCTCGTGCCCCCGGCGATCGCCGCCTACATCGCGACACACGGGCTCTACGCATGATGGACCTTCGCAAGAAGCAGCGCGCGATCGTCGACGCGCTCGAGGACATCAAGGGCCACGACATCGTCGTCTACGACACCGCCGCGCTGCCCTCGATGTTCGAGCGCGTGATCATCGCCAGCGGCGACTCCACCCGCCAGGTGAAGGCGCTCGCCGACAACGTACGCGAGAAGCTCGAGGCGCTCGGCGAGCGCGTCTACGGCATGGAGGGCGCGGCGAGCTCGGAATGGGTCCTGCTCGATCTGGGCGACGTGGTGGTGCACGTCATGCATCCGACGGTGCGCAGCTTCTACAACCTGGAAGAGATCTGGGGCGGCAAGAGCGTGAAGCTGCAAACCCCGAAGCCGAAAACGAAGCCGGCCGCGCCGAAACCCGCCCGGCGCAAGCCCGCGAAGCCCAAACCCCGTGCCCAGGCTCCACGTCGTCGCGGTAAGCGCTAGGCTGCCCGCCTGGGCCGAATCCGCCTGCGCCGACTACGCCCGGCGCATGCCCAAGGGGTATGAAATTTCGAGGATCGACACCAAGCCCGGCCGGCTGAGCGCAGCCTTGCCCAAGGGCGCGCGCATCGTCGCTCTCGATGAGCGAGGCAAGGATCTCACCACCGTCCAGTTCTCGAAGCTCCTGAATGAACCGACCGCCTTTGTCATCGGCGCGGCGGACGGCTTGGATGAAAAGACGAAAAATGAGGCGAAATTCCTCTTGCGGCTTTCTTCCCTCACCCTGCCGCACGCGCTCGCGCAAATAGTCCTCATCGAGCAAATTTACCGGGCGGCGACGCTTCTCGCCGGCCATCCATACCACCGCTCTTAATCTATACTCAGCCGCGATGATCGCTCCTCTCGACCGCGGCATTTACCTCGCCTCTCGCAGTCCGCGCAGGCGCGAGCTGCTCACGCAGATCGGCGTGCGCTACCACCTGCTGCTCTTCCGCGAGCGCCCGGATTCCGGCGTCGAGGTGAGCGAGGAGCCGCTCGCGGGGGAAGCGCCGGACGCGTACGTGGAGCGCGTGGCGCGGGCGAAAGCCGAAGCCGGCTGGAAGCGCATGCTGCAGCGGAACCTGCCGCACGCGCCGGTGCTCGCCGCCGACACCACCGTCGCGCTCGACGGCCGCATCCTCGGCAAGCCCGCGGACCGCAAGGAGGCGGCGACGATGCTCGCCTCGCTCTCGGGCCGCAGTCACGAGGTGCTGACCGCGATCGCGATCCAGTACGTCGACCGCCTCGAGAGCGCGCTGTCGCGCTCGGAGGTGAGGTTCAAGGAGCTCTCCGCCCGCGAGATCGCCGACTATGTCGCGACCGGCGAAGCCGACGACAAGGCGGGCGCCTACGCGATCCAGGGCGCCGCCGCGCGCTTCGTCGCCGAGCTGCGCGGCAGCTACTCGGGCGTGATGGGGCTGCCGCTCTTCGAGACGGCGCAGATGCTCGACCGGCTGGCAAGCGCGCAGCCTCGCAGGTTCGCGTGAGAGACCATCCAGACCGGGCCGGCTCGCGTGAGCGTCGGTGAGGACATCCTCGTCAACGTGACGCCGCAGGAGACCCGGGTGGCGATTACCGGGTCCGGCGTGGTGCAGGAGCTCCTCATCGAGCGCGCGGCGAGCCGCGGCCTGGTCGGCAACATCTACATGGGCCGCGTCGCGCGGGTGCTGCCCGGCATGCAATCGGCGTTCGTCGACATCGGCCTGGATCGCGCGGCGTTCCTGCATGTGGCCGACATCTGGGAGAACCGCAAGACCGGCGATGAGCCCGCCGCTCCTATCGAGCGGGTGCTTTCGGAGGGCCAGGCGGTCCTCGTCCAGGTGATCAAGGACTCGATCGGCACCAAGGGCGCGCGCCTGTCCACGCAGATCTCGATCGCGGGCCGGCTGCTCGTCTATCTGCCGCACGATCCGCACATCGGCATCTCGCAGCGCATCGAGGACGAGAGCGGCCGCCAGCAGCTGCGCGAGCGGCTGAAGGAGCTCGTTCCGCCCGAGGAGAAAGGCGGCTTCATCGTGCGCACGCTCGCCGAGGCGTCCTCGGACGAGGAGCTGCGCGCCGACATCGACTACCTTCGCCACCTCTGGAGCGTGATCCGGGAGCGCTCGGCCGGCAGCGGCGCGGGCAAGACGGGCGGCGCCAAGGCGGCCTCGGTGCCGATGCGGCTCTACGAGGACCTCTCGCTCGCGCAGCGGGTGCTGCGCGACATGGTGAGCTCCCAGACCGCCCGCGTGGTGATCGATTCGCGCGAGAACTTCCTGAAGCTCGCGGCCTTCGCGCAGACCTACATGCCGAAGCTGCACGGCAAGCTCGAGCACTACACCGGCGAGCGGCCGATCTTCGACCTGTACAACGTCGAGCCGGAGATCGAGAAAGCCCTGTCGCGCCGGGTCGACCTGAAGTCCGGCGGCACCCTCGTCATCGACCAGACCGAGGCGCTCACCACCATCGACGTGAACACCGGCGGCTTCGTCGGCCACCGCAATTTCGACGACACGATCTTCAAGACCAACCTCGAGGCGGCGCAGTCGATCGCGCGCCAGCTGCGCCTGCGCAACCTCGGCGGCATCATCATCGTGGATTTCATCGACATGGAGTCGGACGAGCATCGCGCGGCGGTCCTGGAGGAGCTCAAGCGCGCGCTCGGGCGCGACCGCACCCGGGTGACGGTGAACGGCTTCACCACGCTCGGCCTCGTGGAGATGACCCGCAAGCGCACCCGCGAATCGCTCGCCCACGTGCTGTGCGAGCCCTGCCCGACCTGCGAGGGCCGCGGCGAGGTGAAGACCGCGCACACCGTGTGCTACGAGATCCTGCGCGAGATCCTGCGCGAGTCGCGCGCCTTCAAGGCGAAGGAGTTCCGCGTGCTCGCCTCGCAGGCGGTGATCGATCTTTTCCTCGAGGAAGAGTCGGGCTCGGTGGCGATGCTCTCGGACTTCATCGGCAAGCCGGTGTCGCTGCAGGTCGAGTCGGGCTACACCCAGGAGCAGTTTGATATCGTTCTGATGTGACGATGA
>CAYOVM010000176.1:0-3221 GCA_964407355.1 uncultured Enterobacteriaceae bacterium | reverse complement strand
GCACCCTCGCGCAGATGCTCCGGACGCGCAAGGTTTCGGCGACCGAGGTGATGAAAGCCTTCATCGCGCAGGTCGAGCGGGTGAATCCGAAGGTGAACGCGATCGTGACCTTCGTCCCGGAGCTCGCGCTGGCGGCCGCGAAGCGCTTCGACAGCCGGAAGAAATCGCCGCAGCGCGGCGTCTTCGCCGGGCTGCCCATCGCCTACAAGGACCTGATTCCCACCAAAGGAATCCGCACGACCTTCGGCTCCAAGGTCTACGAAAACAAGATTCCCGAGGAAAACCACCTGCTCGTCGATCGCCTGTCGCAGGCGGGCGCGATCACGCTCGGCAAGACCAACACGCCGGAGTTCGGCGCCGGCAGCCAGACCTTCAACGCGGTGTTCGGCGCCACGCGCAACCCTTACGATCCATCGAAGACCTGCGGCGGCTCCTCGGGCGGCGCCGCCGTCGCCGTCGCCTGCGGCATGCTGCCGTTCGCCGACGGCTCCGACCTCGCGGCGAGCCTGCGCAACCCCGGCAACTACTGCAACGTGGTGGGCTTCCGCCCCACGCCCGGCCGGGTGCCGGGCTGGCCCTCGGCCAACGCCTGGGACACGCTCTCGGTGATCGGTCCGCTGGCGCGCACGGTATCGGACGCCGCCTTCCTCTTCTCGGCCATGGCCGGTCCCGACGCGCGCTCGCCGACCTCGATCAGCGAGCCCGGATCGCTGTTTCAAAAAGACCTCAAGAGAACATTCGCGAAGACGCGCATCGCCTGGAGCCGCGACCTCGGCGGACTGCCGATGGATCCTCGCGTCACCGCCGTCCTGGAACCGCAGCGGAAAATATTTTCCTCGCTCGGTTGCGTCGTCGAGGAAGCGCAGCCCGACTTCACCGGCGCCACCGAAGCCTTCGAGACGCTGCGCGCCGTCGGATTTCTGGGCCGCTACGGCGCGGTGATGAAGGATCACCGTAACAAGCTGAAGGACACGGTCCTCTGGAACATCGAGGAAGGCCTGAAGCGCAGCGCCGAGCAGATCGCCGAGGCCGAGATCACGCGCACGGCGCTTTTCCACCGCATGCGCGCCTTCCTGGAGCGCTACGAATTCCTCGTCTGCCCCGTCAATCAGCTGCCGCCGTTCCCGGTGGACGTGCAATGGCCGCGCGAGATCGCCGGCGAGCGCATGGGCAACTATCTCGACTGGATGAAGAGCTGCTACTACATCACGATCACCAGCCATCCGGCGATCTCGGTGCCCGCCGGCTTCACGCCGCAGGGCCTGCCGGTCGGAATCCAGATCGTCGGCCGCTACCGCGACGACCTCGGCGTCCTGCGGCTCGCCCACGCCTTCGAGCAGGCGACGCAGATCTGGAAGCAGCGCCCCGCGCTGGCGGCGCCATGACGACCCCCCTGAACGCGCCCATGCTCTCGCGTTACAAGGCCTGGGCGGACAAAGTGATATACGAAGCCGTCGCCCGGCTGCCCGAAGGCGAGGCGACGAAGCCTCGCCCGAGCGTGTTCAAAAGCATGCTGCACACGCTCAACCACATCTACGTCATCGATCGCGTCTTCCAGGCGCATCTCGAGGGCCGTGAGCACGGTTTCAAGGCCCGCAATACCGACACGCATCCGCCGCTCGCCGAGCTCGCGCGCCTGCAGCACGAGATCGACGCGTGGTATGTGGCGTGGAGCGACACGTTGAGCGACGCCGCGCTCGCGGAAACGGTCCACTTCGAGTTCATCGGCGGCGGCCGGGGCTCGATGACGCGGGGCGAGATGCTCCTTCACGTGGTGAACCACACCACTTATCACCGGGGCTACGTCGCGGATTTTTTCTATCAGGTGCCCGCGCGCCCGCCCGCGACCGACCTCACGGTATTCCTCAGGGATGCCCGGCCGTCCCTGAAGGATCGAAGCCGGACGGATTGAAGCCGGACGAGCGTGCAAAAGTCCTGGACGGCACCCCGACCTTCTCCGACAATCCGCGCCGGAAACTAATCCAAGGGATCCGCCATGCGCCTCGTGAAAATCTTCATCGCCGCTGCAATTTCCGCCACCGCCTTCTCCGCGCAAGCCGCGGGTGTCGGCGTGCGTGCCGGCACGACCGGTATCGGCGGCGACATCGGCTTCAACGTCGCGCCGACCCTGGACGCCCGCGTCGGCTACTCCTATCTGCGCTACAAGACGCACTACAACTCCGATATCAACTACGACGCGAAGCTGCAGCTTTCCAACCTGAACGGGCTGCTCGACTGGAGCCCGTTCCCCGGCGGTTTCCGCTTCACCGGCGGCCTGATCGCGAACCAGAACAAGGCGGACCTGAACAGCACCGGGGGCACCTACACGCTCAATGGCATGACGTACAACTCGAACGATGCCAGCGTGAACGGCACGGTGAAAGCCGGCCGCAGCGTCGCGCCGTATCTCGGCATCGGCTACGGAAACGTCGCCCGCGCCGGCGTGAACTTCTATTTCGATCTTGGCATCATGTTCATGGGCTCGCCCAAGGTCTCGCTGTCGGCATCCTGCGGCGGCTCGCTGAACGCGGCTCAGTGCGCGCAGCTGCGCAGCGACCTGGAGAACGAGCGGGCGAGGATCGAGAACGACGTGAAGAAGTACCGCTACTTCCCGGTCGCCAACATCGGCATCACGATCGGCTTCTGAGCACCCGGGGCAAGCAGCTGCCGCGCTGAAGCGCCTCAGGCCTTCGGCGTGCGTCCCATCAGGTAGAACTCGTCGTTCGGCCGCATGCTCGTGAAGTTCGCCATGCGGTTGGAGAGCGCAAAGAGCGCCGCGATGGCGGCGATGTCCCAGATGTCGTCTTCGGAAAAGCCGTGCGCGCGCAGCGGCGGGAAATCGGCGTCCTCGATGCGAGCCGATTCGAGCGCCACCTTCATCGCGAAGTCGAGCATCGCGCGCTCGCGCGGCGTGATGTCGGCCTTGCGGTAGTTGACCGCCACCTGGTCGGCCACGAGCGCGTTGCGGGCCCGGACGCGCAGGATCGCGCCGTGAGCGACCACGCAGTAGAGGCAGTCGTTCGCCCCCGAGGTGGCCACCACGATCATCTCGCGCTCGGCCTTGCTCAGCCCGCCGTCCTTCTCCATCAGGGCGTCGTGGTAGGCGAAGAAGGCGCGGAACTCGGCCGGCCGGCGCGCGAGCGCGAGAAAGACGTTCGGCACGAAGCCTGCTTTCTCCTGCACCGCCACGATGCGCTCGCGCACGTCGGCAGGCATGTCGC
>CAYOVM010000175.1:0-6773 GCA_964407355.1 uncultured Enterobacteriaceae bacterium | reverse complement strand
GGCACGCCGTCGGCGCGCAGCAGCACGAGATCGTCGAGCTCCGAGTTGGGAAACTCGATCGGCCCCTTCACCAGGTCGTGCCAGCCGACGCTGCCTTCCTCCGGCGTGCGAAAGCGGATGACGGGCTTCGCGCCCGCGGGTTTCTTCAGATTGAACTTCGCTATGTTTTCGGGCCGCCAGCGACCGTCGTATTTCGGCTTCAGGCCTTTGCCGAGCTGCTGCGTTCGCAGCGCCTCCAGCTCTTCGCGCGACATGTAGTCTTCGTAGGCATGCCCGGCGGCGATCAGCTGCTGCGCCACCTCCTGGTAGCGCGCGAGGCGCTTCATCTGGAAGAACGGGCCTTCGTCCCAGTCCAGGCCGAGCCACTGCATGCCTTCGAGGATCGCGCTCACCGATTCCGCGGTCGAGCGCTCCAGGTCGGTGTCCTCGATGCGCAGGATGAACTTGCCGCCGTGGCGGCGCGCGTAGGCCCACGAGAAAAGCGCGGTGCGCGCCCCGCCGATGTGGAGGAAGCCGGTGGGGCTCGGGGCGAAACGGGTTCTCACCTGCATGAATTACTTTTGCTTGGGAAAACCCATTATTACTCAGTCCCGCCGTCCACGGGAAAGCCCTGCGCGCGCCAGCGCAGCATGCCGCCGGCGAGATTCGCGACTTTCGCGAAGCCCGCGCCGCCGAGAATCACGGTGGCCCGCGCCGAACGCGCTCCGGAACGGCAGACGGTAACGACGGGCCGCGCTTTATCGAGCGAGCTCAGTTTCTCGTTCAGCAGACCCAGCGGCACGAGCCGCGCTCCGGGCAGGTGCCCGAGCGGCCCATCGAATTCCGCGGGCTCGCGCACGTCGACGATCTGCACTTCGCGCAGGTGCTCTTCGAGCCAGGTGGGCTGCACTTCCCAGATGCCGGCGAAGGTGTAGGTGAGAGGGGCCCATTCCGGATTCTGGGTGGCGGTTTTCTCGGGTTTTCCGCAATTCAAGTTCGCCGGCACGGCCTGTTCCATCGCCTTCGGATGCGCGAGACCGAGGTGCTGCATGTAGCCGACGAAGTCCTCCTCGCCGATCGACTCCGCGAGCCGCGGATTGTGGCGCCTCTCCTCGCCGATGCTGGTCGCGGTGAGGCCGCGATAGTCGTGGGCGGGATAGACGAGGCAGGCGTCGGGCAGGCGGAAGAGCTCCCCGCGCACCGAGCGGTAGAGCGTGCGGGCATCTCCCCCCTGGAAATCGGTGCGGCCGCAGCCGCGGATGAGCAGCGCGTCGCCGGTGAAGGCGAGCGAGCGATCGTCGAGCACGTAGCTCAGGCAGCCCGCGGTGTGGCCGGGGGTGGCGCGGACCTCGACGAAGCGCCCGCCGAACTGGACCTTGTCCCCGGCCTCGAGGTAGCGGTCCGCGCCCCGGGCGCCGCTCGCCCTGGCGATCGCGATCCGGCTGCCCAGGCGCTCGCGCAGCAGCCACGCGCCGGTCACGTGGTCGGCATGCACGTGGGTCTCGAGCGTCCAGCGCAGGTTCAGGCCGAGCTCCTCCACCAGCGCGACGTCGCGCCGGGCCTGCTCGAACACCGGGTCGATCAGCAGCGCGTCGCGCGACCGGGCATCGGCGAGCAGATACGTGTAAGTCGAGGATTGCTGGTCGAACAGCTGGCGGAACACCATGCGCGCAGTTTAAGACCTTGGTTCGGCCCGGATCGCCGGAAGCCGGATCTTTTCGATTAAAATTCCGCCTGTCTGCCGGGTCGTTAGCTCAGCGGTAGAGCACTGCTCTCACACAGCAGGGGCCACTGGTTCGATCCCAGTACGACCCACCATCGAATTGGGCAAGTGCCCAATCGAACCGTACGTCCGCGGACCTCTGCCTACCATACGGCCAAACCGTCCCGACATGCCTTCGTGCACTAGGCCCTAGCGCCGTAACATCGGCGCGGCTATTGTCGCAACGTCAGGGGGCGGGGGCGAAAGATATGACGATCCGAGTGCTTATCGCCGAGGACCATCGCATGGTCCGCGAGCTCGTCGCGGCCCTCCTCGCGCGGGAGCCGGACTTCAGCGTCGTGGGCGAAGCCGGCAACGGGCGCGAGGCGATCGACAAGGCGCTGAAGCTGCGCCCCGATCTGCTGGTCCTCGACGTCGGCCTGCCGGAGATCGACGGCATCGAGGTGGCGCGCCGGCTCAAGGCGTCCCTGCCCGGCCTGAAGCTGCTCGCGCTGTCGATCTACAGCGAAGAGCGCTTCGTCCGGGCGATGCTCAATAGCGGCGCGAACGGCTACCTGCTGAAGACCTCCGCGGTGACCGAGCTCGTGCGGGCGATCCGCGCGGTAATGCAGGGCGAGCTCTACGTGTCCCCCGAAGTGGCGCGCGAAGCGCAGGCGGACGAGCACGCCGGCAGCGCACCGGCGAGCTCGTCGATCCCGATCGGCCGCCGCGAGCGCCAGGTCCTCGCCCTGCTCGCCGAGGGCAAGCGATCGCACGAGATCGCCTCGCAGCTCGGCATCTCCATCGCGACCGTCGAGGCGCACCGGCGCAACATCATGCGCAAGCTCGGCCTGCATACCGTCGCCGAGCTCACGAGGTACGCGGTCCGCAAGGGGCTCACCGCGCTTTAACAGGAACGCGGTACCGCAGCAAGAATGGCCGCGCGGAATACCCGATTGCGGGGATTTACAGCGGCTGCCCCGCTCTATACTTTGACTCCCGGGAGGGGAACTGGTTAGGCTTCCGGGGGTGAGCTTTCGATGTTGTTGTCCACGCAGCAGCAAAAGCACGTATCGCTGACGGTGCGCGCCGTGCGCGACCTCATGAACGATACGCTCCGCTCGCTCGAGCAACCGGAGCGTGAAATCGAGCGCCGCGAGCTCATCCGCGTTCTGCAGCTCGGCCTGGACGAAATCGAGTTTCTGTGGGAAGAGCTGCAGCACCGTTCCGATCCGTAGCGGAGGGGGCACTGCGCTCGCAGGACGGAGGAAAGTCTAGTGGCGGCCGCGCCGCGCGCCGGCCGACGCCGGCGCCGCAGCCTGCGCCTCCTGGAGCCAGAGCACGGCGCTCGCAGGCTCGCGGAACGACTTGACGTTCACCTGCTGCTGGCGCGCCACCACCTCGATGTACTCGTGCGCGAACTGCAGCTCCGAGGTGTCGCCGAGCAGCGCGATGCGGCATGCCGGCGAGACGAGCTCGCTCACGTAGCCGCGCGCCTCGCCGCGCGTCTCGCCGGCCAGCCCGTAGTCCTCCAGCTTGAACACGGGCCGCGAGGCGCGGACGGAGATCAGGATGCGCGGGCAAGCGTGCTGCCGGCAGGCGGCCTTCACGGCATGCAGGAAATCGCGCATGTCCCCGGCCGTCTCGCGCCCCTGCAGCTCGGCGTGCAGGATGTCGCCGCGCAGCTCGATCCGGTATTTCATTTGATGAAGCTTCGCAGCCACTCCTGCGCGTCGGAGGGCGCGCCGCCGGCGGGCAGGTTCATGCAGCGATCGCGCAGGTTGCGCAGCGTCAGCTCGATCATCCCGCCGCGGTGCTCGTCGTCCAGCCCGTCGAGCGCGCGCCCGAAGGCGTGCGCGAAGTGCGTCTTGTCGACCACGCCGTGCTCGTGCAGGGTCTCGATCATGACGATGTTCGCCGCGGCGAGGCCGGCGATGGTCTCGAGCAGCGAGTCGAACTCGTTCGACACCTAAAGGTTTTCCTTTTGCTCTTTTACGGGAACAGAAGGAGAAATTTCAGGGAAGTCGATTCTCGACAGGTAATGGGCCAGCTGCGACTGGGCGTGCGCGATGCGCAGCGTGCTCGCGTCGGCGGCCGCCTGCTGGATCTCCTCGCCGAGCGCGGTCAGCTCGTCGAAGCCGTAGACCCGCGAGAAGCAGCGGATGTTGTGGCCGACGACGCGGATCGCCTCGAGGTTGCCGGAGCTGAGCGCGCGGCCGATCACCTCGAGGTCCTTGCGCCGGTTGGCGAGGAAGCCCGGGACGAGCTCGCGCAACGCCGGCTCCACCTGCAGCTGGATTTTCTCGGGCATGCGTTTCTCCTCAGTGGGCGGCGCCCTCGTTCTCCCGCGGCGGCGAATTCTCGCCCGCGATCGAGCGCCAGAGCGTGGCAAGCAGGACATCCATGTTCACCGGCTTCGCGACGTAATCGGTGGCGCCCGCCTCGATGCATTTCTCGCGGTCGCCGATCATCGCCTTCGCGGTGACGGCGATGATGGGCAGGCCGCGGTAGCCCTCGAGCTGGCGCACGATGCGCATCGTGTCGATGCCGTCGAGGCCCGGCATCATCACGTCCATCAGCACCGCGTCGATGTCGGTCGAGCGCTTGAGCAGATCGATGCCTTCCTTGCCGCTTTCGGCGTGCAGCACCTGCATGCCGTGGGTCTCGAGCGCGGAGGTGAGCGCGAAGACGTTGCGGATGTCGTCGTCGACCACCAGGACCTTCCTGCCGGTCAGCCCGCCCGCGGCCTGCGGCGACGCGCCCTCGGCGGCCCCCGGCCGCGCCGGCGCCGGCGCTTCGTCCAGGACGGAGCTCATGGCGTCCGCGCCGGGGAAGGGGCGCGCCGGCGCCGCCGCCGGCTCCTGCTGCGGCTGATAGCGCAGAGGCAGGTACAGCGTGAAGGTGCTGCCCTGCCCCGGCGTGCTCGCGACGCGGATCTCGCCGCCGAGCAGCCGCGCCAGCTCGCGGCTGATCGAAAGGCCGAGGCCGGTGCCGCCGTATTCGCGGCTGGTGGTGCCGTCGGCCTGCTGGAACGCCTCGAAGATCAGGCGCTGCTTGTTGAGCGGAATGCCGATGCCGGTGTCGATCACCGAGAAGGCGACCACGTCCGAGGCGGCGCCGAGAACCGGATGACCGAGGCTCCAGCCCGATGCCGCGCGCTCGATCTTCATCGTCACGCCGCCCTTGGCGGTGAACTTGAACGCGTTCGACAGCAGGTTGGTGACGATCTGCTGCAGCCGCTTCGAGTCGGTCTCGATCGTCGACGGCAGCCGCGGGTCGATGACGATGTCGAGCGCGAGCGCCTTGTCGGTGGCGACCTGGCGGAACGTGCGCTCGACGTAGTCGGTGAGGTCCTCGAACGGCTCGGGCGCGATCGCGAGCGTCACCGTGCCCGACTCGATCTTCGCGAGATCCAGGATGTCGTTGATCAGCGCGAGCAGCTCCGCGCCGGACGAATGGATGGTGCGCGCGAACTCCACCTGCTTGGGGGTGAGGTTGCCGCCGACGTTGTCGGAGAGCAGGCGCGCGAGGATTAGAAGCGAATTGAGCGGCGTGCGCAGCTCGTGCGACATGTTGGCGAGGAACTCGGACTTGTAGCGCGAGGAGAGCGAGAGCTGCTCCGCCTTCTCCTCCAGCGCCGAGCGCGCCTGCTCGATCTCGCGGTTCTTGAACTCGACCTGGTGCATCTGCTCGGAGAGCTGGCGCGCCTTCTCCTGCAGCTGCTCGTTCGCCGCGCGCAGCTCGTCCTGCTTGCCTTTCAGCAGCGACTCGGACTTCTGCAGGTTGAGCGCCTGCTGCTCCAGGCGGTCGTTGGTCTTCTTCAGCTCCTCCTGCTGCGTCTGCAGCTCGGCGGTGAGCGACTGCGACTGGTGCAGCAGGTATTCCGTCTGCATGTTGGCCGCGATCGTGTGCAGCACGACGCCGATCGACTCGGTGAGCTGGTCGAGGAAGGTCTGGTGCGTGTCGCTGAACTTGCCGAACGAGGCGAGCTCGATCACCGCCTTCACCTGCCCCTCGAAGAGGACCGGCAGGATGATGATGTTGACCGGCGCGCCCGAGCCGAGCGCCGAGCCGATGCGGATGTAGTCGGACGGCGCGTTGGCGAGCACGATGCGCTTCTTCTCGAACGCGCACTGGCCGACCAGGCCTTCGCCGAAGGCGATCTTCCTCGGCAGGCTCTTGCCGTGGCGCTGCGCGTAGCCGGCGAGCAGCTCGAGCTGCGAGTCGCCGCTGCGGTAGTCGGCGACGTAGAAGGCGGCCTGCTGCGCGTTCACGAGCGGCGTCAATTCGGAGAGGATCAGCCGGGAGACCGTCACGAGGTCGCGATGCCCCTGCAGCATGCGGGTGAAGCGCGCGAGGTGCGTCTTCAGCCAGTCCTGCTCGGTGTTCTTGCGCGTGGTGTCCTTGAGGTTGCGGATCATCTCGTTGAGGTTCTCCTTCAACGAGGCCACCTCCCCCTGCGCTTCGACCGTGATCGAGCGGGTCAGGTCCCCCTTCGTCACCGCGGTCGCGACCTCGGCGATCGCGCGCACCTGGGTGGTGAGGTTCGCCGCGAGCCGGTTCACGTTCTCGGTGAGGTCGCGCCACAGGCCGGCGGCGCCGGGCACGCGGGCCTGGCCGCCGAGCTTGCCTTCGCTGCCCACCTCGCGCGCCACGTTGGTCACCTGGTCGGCGAACAGCGCGAGCGTGTCGATCATGCCGTTGATGGTGTCGGCGAGCGCGGCGATCTCGCCTTTGGCGTCCACCGTCAGCTTGCGGTTGAGGTCGCCGTTCGCGACCGCCGTCACGACGCTCGCGATCCCGCGCACCTGGCCGGTGAGGTTCGCCGCCATCGAGTTCACGTTGTCGGTGAGATCCTTCCACACGCCGGCGATGCCCTTCACGTGGGCCTGGCCGCCGAGCTTGCCGTCGGTGCCCACCTCGCGCGCGACTCGCGTCACCTCGGCGGCGAAGGCGTTGAGCTGGTCCACCAGCGTGTTGATGGTGCTCTTCAGCTCGAGGATCTCGCCTTTCACGTCGACCGTGATCTTCTTCGACAGATCGCCGCGCGCGACCGCGGTCGTCACCTCGGCGATGTTGCGCACCTGGCCGG
>CAYOVM010000174.1:4255-6794 GCA_964407355.1 uncultured Enterobacteriaceae bacterium | reverse complement strand
ACCATCACGTCGGTCGCGCGCTTGATGCCGTCCACCAGCGACTCGCGGCAGCCGTAGATGTTGTCGAACTTCGATTTCGTGACCGAGTCGTTGACGTTGATCGCCGGGAAGAGCAGGCGGCCTTCCTTGTGCATCTGGTAGAGCCGATGCACGCCGGTGGTGGTCTCCTCGGTGACGCCTTTGATGTCCTTGGCGATCTTCGAATACCAGCCGGGTTGCTCTTTCAGCCGCTTTTTAATCGATGCATACAGGGAAATTTCTTCCTCGCTGGAGGGATTCGACAGCACCGAAGGATCCTTCTCCGCCTTCTGCCCGAGGTGCACGAGCAGCGTGGCGTCGCCGCCGTCGTCCAGGATCATGTTCGGCCCTTGGCCGCCGAATTCAAAAATCCTGTGGGTGAATTCCCAGTACTCGTCCAGCGACTCGCCCTTGTAGGCGAACACCGGCGTGCCGCCCGCCGCGATCGCGGCCGCGGCGTGGTCCTGGGTCGAGAAGATGTTGCACGACGCCCATCTCACGTCGGCGCCGAGCGCCTTCAGCGTCTCGATCAGCACCGCGGTCTGGATGGTCATGTGCAGCGAGCCGGTGACGCGCGCGCCCTTCAAGGGCTGCTTCGCCGCGTACTCGGCGCGGATCGCCATCAGCGCCGGCATCTCGGACTCGGCGATGGCGATCTCCTTGCGCCCCCAGCCGGCGAGCGAAAGATCGGCGACGCGGAAATCGGTGGACTTCTTGTCGACTACGGCTGAATTCATTGGCAACACTCCGTGCTTGGTTGATGACTGCAGCAAAAGCGGGCGCCGAAAAGCAAAAGCGCCCGCACCGTTTCCAATGCGAGCGCCGTTGAATTTAGCTGAGCCTGATCCCCGGGTCCCGGGGACGCAACGCTCCTCAGCAGACGCATTATAACCCCGGACAGAACGATCAAAAGGCGTAATAGCCCGCGCGCCCCATCCGCAAGTCCCGGCCCGTTGAAACGCCGCCGCGATCGACATAGGCTTTTCGCGGCTCGCTTGCGAGAACGACAACAATCCATCCCAGGAGGTCGCATGAGGTTCTCCCTTCGTCCGGCGCTATGCGTTGTGGCTGCCGTTATCCTGCCCCTTCTCGCTCCCTCAGCAGCCGGCGAGCCCTACGGCGATCCCTTTCGCGTCAACGTCTATACGCCTGGCAATCAGTCCGGAGGCAGTGTCTCCACGGGCGCGAACGGCGATACCGCCGTCCTGTACGCGGATGCCGCAAGAGGGAACGGGGGCTTTGTGCGCCGCTACGATGCGGCCGGCCGGCCGCTGACCACCGAAGAATGGTTCGTTGGATTCGGCGCGCTCGGCGTGGCGGTGAGCGGCTCCGGAAGCTATGCGATCGCGCGCTCGGCGCCGGACGGATCCGGCCAGGGCATTTTCGTTACCGTCTACAACCGCGCCGGGAGCGTCGTCGTGCCCGAGTTTCGCGTGAACGATGCAACTTTAGGCGAGCAGTACTTCGGCGGTCTGGCGATGAACCAGAACGGACAGTTCGTCGTGAGCTGGTCGCAGCGCGCCGCCTCCGGGGGCGTCGGCTCCGACTATTTCGTCAAGCGCTTCCAGGCAAACGGGGTCGCTGTCGCCCCGGCGACGCTGGTGCGCACGACGCCGGGCAACTCGGTCGGGATGGCGGTCGCGATCGACGGGCCGGGGAACTTCGTCGCGACCTGGAGCGAACTGGTCAGTTCCACCGGCAACAACTGGGACGTGTTCGCCCGCCGCTACAGCTCGACCGCCTTGGCGCTTGGGCCGGCATTCCGTGTCAACAGCTTCACCACCGGACTGCAGGTGAGCTCATGGATAGGCATGAACGCGACCGGAAGCTTCGTCGTCGCCTGGACGAGCTACGGCCAGACCGGGAGCAGCAGCTGGAACGTGTACGCGCAGCGTTACAACGCCTCGGGCGCCATGCTCGGCGGCGAAATCCAGGTGAGCGTCGAATCGAGCTACTATCAGCCGACCGCGAGCGTGGGAGTGGCCTCCAACGGCAGCTTCGTCATCGGCTGGCACGTCGACAACCGCGGGGTCGATCCGTCGATGCATCCTTACGTTCTCGCGAGAAGCTATACCGCGGCCGGTGCGCCCGATGGAGCTCCCTTTGCCGTAAGCACGGCGAGCGACAAGAACAACGAGGGATCCAGCATCGGAATGGATCCGGACGGCAATATCACGATCGGCTGGCGGCAGTACGACCCGGTCGCGCTGGAGAGCGACGCCTACGCGCGCCGGTTCCTGCCGGTCGGCGCCAGCACGCAGGTTCTTCCGAACCCGGGGCAGCTGAGCGGCCTCGCGGGCGCCGCGGGGAGCTGGCAGTACTTCAAGTTCACCGTGCCGCCCGGCCATGCCACCGTGGACTTTTCGATCTTCGGCACCGTGGGCGACGCGGATTTGTACGTGCGCCAGGGCGCGCTTCCGACCTTGAACCGCTGGGACGGGCGGCCCTTCCTCAACGGCAGCAATGAGTCGGCGAGGATGACGAACTGGCCGGCCGGGGACTGGTATATCGGCATCAACGG
>CAYOVM010000174.1:0-4155 GCA_964407355.1 uncultured Enterobacteriaceae bacterium | reverse complement strand
CGTACACCTAAATATACAAGAGAGGCCGCGAACGTGCCGCGCTTGCAACGCATCTCGGCTGCCGGACTCCCGCAGCACGTCGTGCAACGCGGGAACAACCGTGGAAACTGCTTTTTCGCGGAAGCCGACTACGTCACGTATCTGCATTGGCTAGAGCGAGCGGCGCGCGCCTACGGCGTGGTCCTCCACGCATACGTTCTCATGCCGGACCATGTGCACCTGCTGGCGACTCCCACGGTCGAGGGAGGCGTTTCCAGCATGATGCAGTACTTGGGGCGGCACTATGTTCAATACATCAACAAGACCTATGGCCGTAGCGGCACGTTATGGCAGCGCCGCTACCACGCGAGCGTAATCGAGACCGAAGCCTATCTGCTTACGCTGTACCGCTTCATCGAGCTCAATCCAGTGCGCGCCGGCCTCGTCCAGGCCCCGGAGCAATACCTGTGGTCCAGCGCAAAGGACCACCTTGCCCTAACGGAGAGCTCGTTGATCGTGGATCATGAGACGTACATGCGCTTGGGCGTCACAAGTAAAGAGCGGGTCCGCGCGTATACGGCGCTGATACGCGAACCGCTGGAGGAAGAGGCGCTCTCGCAGATCCGTACCGCCGTCCGGCAAGGCGGTGTGCTGGGCAGCGATCAGTTCAAGGACCAGATTGAAATGCAGCTCGGACGTCGCGTGCGGCCCGGCAGACGGGGACGCAAGCCAAACCGCCTCCGAGACCTGGCTCGGAGCGCGCCGTCGCCTGCCCGAGCGCGTCCGCTCAATTTCGCTCTGTTTTCTCTCGCGCCCGCGCTTTCGCAAACAGCGGCACGCCGCAAATAAGCGCGCGCCATCGCGCCGGCGCGGCTTGCGGGGCCGGGTCAGGTTTTCCGGCGTCGCGGCTTTGCCCGGCGTTTCGGCGCCGCCCGGAATTTTTCGCCGAACAGGCCGCCAAGAGTTTTTCCCGCGCGCAGCAACGGCTCTTTCGAGGCCGCCGCCCGCGAAAGGGCCATCGCGCCCTCCAGCGTGGCGAGAATGAGCTCGGCGGCCCCGGCGCGCTCGGCCTCGGGTATGTCGTCGAGCCCTGTCGCGATCACGTCTTGCCACGTCATGAACACCGTGCGGCAGACCGTGCGCAGCTTCTCGGAGTCGTGCTCCATGTCGAGCGTCAGCGACACGGGCGGGCATGCCTTCGTAAATCCGCTCGCTTCCATGTTCCTCGCGGCATCGGAGAAGAGCAGCGCCACTTTCTCGGTGATCGGCTCGCGCTGATGGAACACCGCGCGCAGCCACTGCGCGATGTCCTGCTCGATTTTTTGGAGACCGACGGTCGCGAGCTCCAGCTTGCCGCCTGGGAAAACGTGTTGCACCGAGGCGTTCGAGGTAGCGCTCGCTGCGGCGACTTGTCTGCTGTCCACCGCCGACAGCCCGGACTCGGTCAGCAGGTCTGCCGCGGCGCGGATCATCTTGCTCTTCGGCGAGGAACGTTGCATGCCGCGAACTTATATAGCGCGCGTCTTTGCTGTCAACCCGAAAAAAATAATCGCGTGAAATGCAGTCCGCGGAAATTGGCTCTGGCACTGATTTCCCGCGGGGCAAATTCGGCTCTGGCACCAATTATAAAAATATTGCAACCGGGTTTTCCTTTGCGTATGGTGCGACGGGTCGGCAAAAAAAGCGGGCGCTTTGGAAGCCCGACAGACAAAAGGAGCCGGAATGTTGGGCGAGGAGGACTCGGCATACGTCGGATCGTTTCGACCGGATTTATTCAATCTGTCCGGGGCGAAGCGGTTGCAGGCGGCTCGGGTTTGGAATCTACTGGATGGCGGTGCGCCAGAAAAATCTCTTCGGTTGGCTGATCGTCACCGGCGCCGCGGCTGCCGCGGTGAGCTGGCTGAGCTCTTCGTCGTCGTCGACCTCCGCGCCGCAGCGGGCGAGCACCGAGAGTCGAACCGCGTCGCGCGAGGCGGCGAGCGGCTTTGCGGCGCTGCCCGCGCGCGAGACGCTCGGAGCGTCGCGCGCCGATCCGTTTTTGCCGCCGGCCTCCCCGTCCCCGCTACCCTCGGCCGCCGCGCCCGCAGAGCCGCCGAAGCCGGTGCTGCCGGCGATGCCGTATCGCGCTGCGGGCCGGATTGCGGTCGGCGGTCAAATGAAGACGCTGCTCGCCAAGGGCACTGCTCTACTGGAAGTGCAGGAAGGCGACAGCCTCGAGGGCGGCTACCGGGTCGAGGCGATTCGACCCGAGTACGTGACGCTGCTTTATGTGCCGCTCGGGGTGCGGGAGGACCTTCCCATGGCTTCCGCCCTGGCCGAATCGCCGCCGGCGGCAACGCCCGCCGACTCGAGCCCGGCGCTGCTGCGTTGGGCGGGGCCTGCGCAAGTGCAGACGGGAGATTTGTTCGACGTGGCGCTGAAGCTGACCTCCAAGCGGTCGGTGCGCCACCTGCCGATGCAGCTCAGCTACGACGCGAAGGCGCTCGAAGCGATCAGCGTGCAGGCCGGAAATTTCTTCTCGACCGGCGGCAATCTCGAATACCGCATCAGTCCGAACGGCTCGATCCTCGTCGCGGCCTACGACACGGTCGCCACGGCCGCCGCTGCGGATTTCATCATCCTTACCTTCAGGCCGATCCGCGCGGGCGCGACGGCGGAGGTCTCGATTTCGTCGGTCACGCTGCGCGACGCCGACGGCCGCGCGATGGCGCTGGATCGTCCGGAGGCGTTCCGCGCCACGGTCGTCCAGTAGACGCTCGATAGAACTGTTCACCACTTCCACCGAAAACTTAGGAGGCCACAAGACAATACACGGGATAGAAAAGTAGGGAAAAACAACTTAGATAACGCCGGACGGTTCTCTCCCCCGCCAAAGCCAAAGACAAAAGCCTTTAGCCGCTTGTCCCCGCAAGCGACTGCAAGACGTGTAGCCCAACGCTACAACTTTGACCGTAGTTTTAGAGGAGGAATCATGCGCCGTCTGAAATATCGTCTTACCAAGAAACAACGCGATGTACTGAAGAACCGGCAGGAACTGGTCGCCTCCGGCGTAAAACGCCGCGATCTGCTCAAGCTGGGCCTCATGACGGGCGCAGGCGTGCTCGTCGACGGCCTGAGCGTAAGCAAGGCCTTCGCGCAGTTTGGCGGCGGCGGCGGCGGCGGCAACGTCGTCAGCCCGCCGATCACGCCTTTCGTCGATCTGCTGCCCACGCCGCGCGATGGCACCTGGAGGGTCCAGACCCCGACCGCGCTGACCCCGACCCCGACCGCCATCCCGAACACGGCCGCCGGCGAAGGCCGCACGATCGCGCACCAGGCCTTCTCGCAGTTTCCGCCGCAGAAGTTCTACGCCGTCACCCAGAAGGCCGGGCCGGTGAGCATCACCTCCGATACGAACATCGCTCCGCAGACCATGTGGGGATTCGCGATCGGCACGCCGGAGCAGAACAATCCGATCAACGTGCCCGGACCGTTGTACGTCGAGCGCTATAACGTGCCGGTCCTGGTGCGCAACTTCAACCGGCTGCCGCCCGAAGGGCAGAACGGCGGGTTCGGCAAGCCGTCGGTGACGACGCACCTGCACAACGGCCACACCCCGGCGGAAAGCGACGGCAATCCCTGCATGCACTTCGAGATCGGCCAGTTCTACGACCAGCACTATCCGAACGTGCTCGCCGGCATCAACTCGACGCACCCCGGCACCGGGGATATCCAGGAGGCGATGAGCACCCTGTGGTATCACGATCACCGGGTCGACTTCACCGCCCAGAACACCTACAAGGGGCTGGCGGGGATGTATCTGCTGTTCAACGACTTCGACACCGGCGACGAGACGACGGGCTTCCGCCTGCCGAGCTTCCCGCAGTACGACATCCCGATGGTGTTCAACGACAAGGTGATCGACCCGAGCACCGGTCAGATCTTCTTCGACTTGTTCAACCTGGATGGCGTGCTAGGCGACCGGTTCCTGGTGAACGGCAAGGTCCAGCCCGTGCTCCACGTCAGCCCTCGCCGCTACCGCTTCCGCTGGCTGAACACCGGCCCGTCGCGGTTCTACCAGTTCTTCCTCACCGATCTGACCAATACCGCCGCCAACAACACGTTCTACCAGATCTCGACGGACGGCAACCTCACCGACAAGCCGTACCTGGTCTCGAGCGCGCGGGTCTCCGTAGC
>CAYOVM010000173.1:3814-6798 GCA_964407355.1 uncultured Enterobacteriaceae bacterium | reverse complement strand
AAGCCGCGCGTGATGAAGAGCGCCGTGCGCTCGCCTTTGCGCTCGAGCAGCGCGTTGGTGGCGACCGTGGTTCCCATCTTGACGGCCTCGATCTCCGAGACAGGGATGGGTTGATGGCTGGATAACCGCAAAATCTGCCTGATGCCGGCAAGCGCAGCGTCCGCGTAGCGCCCCGGATTTTCGGAAAGCAGCTTGTGCGTGGCTATGGACCCGTCGGGCTTGCGCGCGACCACGTCGGTGAACGTGCCGCCGCGGTCGATCCAGAATTGCCAGCCGGATTTTTTCCGCGATTCAGCCATTACAATCGAATCCTATCTCGCTTCCAGGCAAAGATTCCTCCGGGTGGAAAAGGTTGAAGCGGTCGTAGTCGGCGCGGGCGTGGTCGGCCTCGCGGTCGCCCGCGCGCTCGCGATGTCGGGCCGCGAAGTGGTGATCCTCGAAGCCGAGGACGCCATCGGCACGCATACCAGCTCGCGCAATTCCGAGGTGATCCACGCCGGAATCTACTATCCGAAAGGCTCTTTGAAAGCCCGGAGCTGCGTTTCCGGGAAGCAACTCTTGTACGAATACTGCAGCGCACACGGCGTACCGCACCGCAGGTGCGGGAAGCTGATCGTGGCGACCGACGAGAAGCAGGTCGAAGAATTGAGAGGCATAAAAGCAAAAGCGCATGCGAACGGCGTGACCGACGTCGACTTCATTCCGGTCGAAAAGGCGCGGGACTGGGAACCCGAGCTGCGCTGCGTCGCGGCGCTGCATTCGCCCTCGACCGGGATCATCGACAGCCACTCGCTCATGCTCGCGTACCTCGGCGACGCGGAAGCGCACGGAGCGATGCTCGCGCTGAAGAGCGGCTTGATCGGCGCCGAGGTCGTCGCGGACGGGTTCGTCTTGCACGTCGGCGGAGACGACGCGATGACGCTGAAAAGCAGCATCCTCATCAACAGCGCGGGCTTGCGCGCACCCACGGTCGCGCGTTCAGTGGAGGGCTACCGTGCGGAGCTCTCCCCGAAGGAATACTACGCAAAGGGCAACTATTACTCGCTGGCCCGGAAAAATCCCTTCACGCGCCTCATCTACCCCGTCCCCGAGCCCGGCGGCCTCGGCGTGCACGTGACGCTCGACCTCGCCGGCCAGGCGCGCTTCGGGCCGGACGTCGAATGGGTCGACCGCATCGCCTACGACGTCGATCCGAAACGCGCCGAGCGTTTCTACGCCGCGATCCGCCGCTACTGGCCGGGCCTGCCCGACGGCGCCCTCCTTCCCGGCTATTCGGGCATCCGCCCGAAGACCGCCGGCCCCGGCGAGCCGGCGCCCGACTTCCACATCCAGGGACCGCGCGAGCACGGCGTGCCCGGCCTGGTGCATCTCTTCGGCATCGAATCGCCCGGCCTCACCGCTTCCCTCGCGCTCGCGGGGATGGTGGCGAGGGAAGTAGGCTAAGATTTGTTTTCTCGCAGGCATTTACGAATCAGGGGATGACAATGTTCCGTAACAGCCTCATCACCGTCGCGGCGCTCGCTCTGTGCGGCAGCGTCCACGCGCAAACCAAGTGGGACATGCCCACGCCCTACGGCGACGGCGAGTTCCACACCCGCAACGTGCGCGCCTTCGCCGACGACGTGAAGAAGGCGACCAACGGGGCGCTCGAGATCACGGTGCACTCCAACGGCTCGCTCATCAAGCATCCCGACATCCTGCGCGCCGTGTCGACCGGACAGGTCAACATCGGCGAGATCCTGCTCGGCCAGTTCGGCAACGAGGACCCGATTTTCGCCGCCGACAACGTTCCCTTCGTCGCGCCCGGCTACGACGCGGCGTGGAAGTTCTACCAGGCGCAGAAGCCCTTTCTCGAGAAGAAGCTGCAGGGGCGCGGCATGAAGCTGCTCTACTCCGTCGCCTGGCCGGGCCAGGGCCTCTACACCAAGGACCCGGTGAAGTCGGTCGGCGACCTGAAGGGGCTGAAGATGCGCACGTACAGCCCCCTCACCGCGCGGCTCGCCGAGCTTCTCGGCGCGAGCCCGACGGTCGTCCAGGTTCCCGAGGTGCCGCAGATGTTCGCCACCGGCGCGATGCACGCGATGGTCACGTCGTCGGCCACCGGCACCACCACCAAGGCCTGGGAGTTCGTGAAGAACTATTACAAGACCAACGCGTGGAACCCGAAGGACATCGTGATGGTGAACGCACGCGCGTTCGACCGGCTGCCCAAAAACCAGCAGGACGCGCTTCTCAAGGCGGCGGCCGCCGCCGAGCCGCGCGGCTGGGAAATGTCGAAGGCGCGCGAGAAGGAAGGCGACGACATGCTCGCCAAGAACGGCGTCGCCGTGAGCGAGCCCAGCCCGGAGCTGAAGGCGTCGCTCTCCAGGATCGGCGAGCAGATGGCGGCCGAGTGGGAGAAGTCCGCGGGCGCCGAGGGTCAGGCGCTCCTCAAGGCTTACCGCAGCAAATAACAAGTTGCGGCGGTTCCTCGACCGCCTATACGCCGCGAGCGGCGCGCTCGCGGCGCTCTGCCTCGCCGCCATCTGCGTGGTGATGCTCGCCCAGTCCCTCGGGCGCGAGGCAGGCGTCCTCGTGCGCGGCGCCGACGACATCGTCGCCTGGCTGTGCGCCGCGTCGGCGTTCCTCGCGCTCGGCCATACCTTCCGCCACGGCGAGCTGGTGCGCGTCGGCCTCTGGCTCGACATGCTGAACGCACGGATGCGCTGGGGCGCGGAGCTTTTCGCCCTCGCCTTCACCGCGCTTTTCGTCGCTTACATGCTGTGGGCCGTCGGCCGCTTCGTCTACGAGAGCTGGAAATTCAACGAGGTCGCGCAGGGGCTGATCCGCCTGCCGATCTGGATCCCCCAGATGAGCTTCCTCGCCGGCGTGGCGATCTTCTTCGTCGCCGTCGTCGACGAATTGATTTTAGTTTTACAAAAGAAAAAACCGACCTATCAGGTCGCCGAAGAAGCGCGCCGCGCGGCGGGCGACTTCTCGGAGAC
>CAYOVM010000173.1:0-3714 GCA_964407355.1 uncultured Enterobacteriaceae bacterium | reverse complement strand
GAACCAATGACGCCGCTCGAAGCCGGCCTGGTGTTGTTTTTCGTGTTGCTGGTCCTGCTGGTGGGGGGCGTGTGGATCGCGATCGCGCTGGCGGCGGTGGCGTGGCTCGGGCTGCAGGTGTTCACCAATACGCCGCCCGACGTGAACCTCTTCCAGTCGTTCTGGGGCTCGAGCGCGTCCTGGACCCTCGCGGCGCTGCCGATGTTCGTGTGGATGGGCGAGATCCTCTACCGCACCAGGCTCTCCGAGGAGATGTTCGAAGGCCTCTCGCCCTGGCTCGGCTGGCTGCCGGGCCGGCTGATGCACGTCAACATCCTGGGCTGCGCCATCTTCGGCACGGTGTCGGGCTCCTCCGCCGCGACCTGCGCCACGATCGCCAAGGTGGCGCTGCCCGAGCTGAAGCGCCGCGGCTACGACGAGAAGACCGCGCTCGGCTCGCTCGCCGCCGCCGGCACGCTCGGAATCCTGCTGCCGCCGTCGATCATCATGGTGGTCTACGCGGTGGCGGCGGAGGTGTCGATCATCAAGGTGTTCCTCGCCGGCTTCGTTCCCGGCTTCGTGCTCACCGCGCTTTTTTCCGGCTACATCATCGTCTGGGCGCTGCTCAATCCGGGCAAGACGCCGCCGGACGAAATACGCATCTCCTTCAGGGAGAAGCTCTACAAAGCGAGGCATCTCGTTCCCTGCCTCGCGCTCATCGTCTTCGTCGTGTGGGTGATGGTCATCGGCTGGGCCACCGCGACCGAGGCCGCCGCCTACGGCGTGCTCGGCGCGCTTCTCATCGCCTGGTGGTCGGGCGGCCTCGACGGCGCGAGCTTGCGCGCGAGCCTGATGGGCGCGACGCGGCTTTCCTGCATGATCATGTTCATCCTGGCGGGCGCGAGCTTCCTGTCTTCCTGCATGGCCTTCACCGGCATCCCGCGCGCGCTCGCCGAGTGGGTCGCCTCGCTCGCGCCCAACAAGTTCATGCTGATCGCGATCCTCGCCGGGATCTACATCCTGCTCGGCACCGCGCTCGACGGGGTGTCGATGATCGTGCTCACCACCTCGATCGTGATCCCGATGGTCGAGAAGGCGGGCTTCGACCTGGTGTGGTTCGGCATCTTCATCGTGCTGCTGGTCGAGATCGCGGAGCTGACGCCGCCGCTCGGCTTCAACATCTTCGTGCTGCAGACCATGACCGGCCGCGACAGCAACTACGTGGCGCTCGCCTCGGCGCCGTTCTTCTTCATGATGGTGCTGTGCATCGCGCTCATCACCGCGTTTCCGGAGCTCGTCACCTGGCTGCCGGACGCGCTGGTGGGCGTCACGCGAAAATAGGCCGCAGCCGAGGGCGAGAGCGGCTGGGGCATCGCGCGGTGCAGGCGCTTCGCCAGCACGAGGGGGTTCCACGACGAGGACACCCGCGGCAGCAGATGGTGGTCGCACAGCGCGCCGACCCAGCCTTCCTCGACCGACACGGCCGCGCGGTAATGCCGCCGCACGCACTCGTGGATCGCAGGGTTCCAGGCGCCGTTCGGGTAGGCGAAGAAATCGACCGGGCGCTGCAGCCGGGCCGCGAGCAGCCGGCGGCTTTGCGCGACTTCGACCTCCGCCTGGGCCGGCTCCAGGGTCGGAAGGATCGGATGCGAAAGGGTATGCGAGCCGATCGTGACGATGCGCGGGTCGAGCCGGCGCAGCTCGTCCCACCCGGCCAGATCGAGCTCGTGGTGCTCGGCCTCGGTCGGCTTGAACTCCGGCGTGGCCTCGCGTATGCGCTTCTCGACGGCGTCCCTCGCGGAGAGCTCGAGCCCTTTCATCCATTCGACGAAGGCCTCGACTTCGGCGGGCCCGCCGGTCTCGCGGGACAGCCCGCTCAGCGAGGGGAGGCGCGTCAGGCGCCGGCGCGCCTCCTGGTTCCACAGCCACTGGCCGCGCTCGATGAGCCCCGGGCAGACGAAGAACGTCGCCGGCAGCCGCAGCTTCTGCAGGATCGGATACGCGACCTCGACGTTGTTGCGCAAGCCGTCGTCGAAAGTGAGAACCACCTTGCGCTTGAGCGGCGCGGTCGGCGATTCGATCGCGTCGACCAGCGAGCCGAGCGGGACTACGTCGAACTGGCGCTGGAGATAGCGCAGCACGCTCTCGAAGCGGCGCGCCCGGTGCCGCGGCGTGCCGTGAAACATGATGATCCTGGCGCAGTCGTTCGAGCGCTGCGCGGAGCCGGCGAAACCGAGCCAGTAAGCGATCGCAGCCGGAGCCGAGCACAGGGATCGAAGCTTTGGCATCCGGGCATTGTTCCAGTCGTGATTCCAAGACAGTCGAGCGGCACATAGCCCTGCCGGACTACTAGAATGCGCAGATGAGCGCGCCCGTCTACCTTAGCGCCGACATCCGGCGCATCGAGCAGGCGGCCGGCGACGCCCGCCCGCCGCTGATGGAGCGCGCCGGCGCCGCGGCGGCGGCGATCGCGGCCGGGCTCGTCTCGAGCAAGAGCAAGGACGTCCTGGTGCTCGCCGGTCCGGGTAACAACGGCGGCGACGCCCGCGTCGTGGCCGAGCGGCTGACGGAGCGGTTCTTCCGCGTGACCGTCGCCTCGCGGCCGGAAGAGATCCCCATGGACAAGCCCTGGGGCCTGGTGGTGGACGGGCTCTTCGGCATCGGCCTCGGGCGCGAGATCGCCGGCGACCATGCGAGGCTGGTTCGCTACGCCAACGAGCAGCGCTGCCCGGTGCTGGCGCTCGACGTGCCGAGCGGCATCGACGCCGACACCGGGCGCGTTCTGGGCTGTGCCGTGCGGGCGACGCACACTGTGACCTTCATCGCTCTGAAGCCCGGCTTGCTGACGCTCGACGGTCCGGACCATTGCGGCGTGACCACGGTCTCCGAGCTCGGCCTGGACGTGCGCAAGCTGCTGCCGCCCACGGGCTGGGTGGCCGGCCCGGAGCTGTTCCGCCAAATCCTGAAGCCCCGCCCCCGCAACTTCCACAAGGGGATGGCCGGCTCGCTCGGCATTCTCGGCGGCGCGGCGGGCATGAGCGGCGCCGCCCTGCTCGCCGGACGCGCCGCGCTCAAGCTCGGTGCCGGCAAGGTTTACGCCGGGCTTCTGGCGCAGGAAGGCATCGCCGTCGATCCCGCCGCGCCGGAGCTCATGCTGCGCCACGCCGACGACGTGCTCGGCCAGGACCTCGACGCGCTGGTCGTGGGTCCGGGCCTGGGCACCGGCGAGCGCGCCGAGACTCTGGTCGGCGCCGCCCTCGCGAGCGACATTGCCTGCGTCCTCGATGCCGACGCCCTGAACCTCATCTCCGAGAGCGCGGATCTGCGCAATGCCTGCGCCCGCCGCCGGGCCGAGACCCTGCTTACGCCGCATCCCGCGGAGGCGGCGCGCCTGCTCGGCGAAAGCGTCTCCAGCGTTCAGGCGGACCGGGTCCAGGCGAGCCGCCAGCTGTCGAAGCACTTCAACGCCCACGTGGTGCTCAAGGGAAACGGCAGCGTGATCACGGCGCGCGACAAGCACTGGTTCATCAACGCCAGCGGCAATCCCGGCATGGCGAGCGCCGGCATGGGCGACGTGCTCGCGGGCTTTCTCGGCGCGCTGCTCGCGCAGCGCTATTCGGGCGAATCCTCGCTCGTGCTCGGCGTGCACCTTCACGGCTGCGCCGCCGACGAGCTGGTGCGCACGGGGACCGGCCCGGTCGGCCTCACCGCCGGCGAGCTGATCGACCCGGCGCG
>CAYOVM010000172.1:0-6806 GCA_964407355.1 uncultured Enterobacteriaceae bacterium | reverse complement strand
GTTCCTGGTCAACCGGGTGGGCGACTTCGGCTTCATCCTCGGCATCGGCCTGGTGCTCGCGTACTTCGGCTCGCTGGACTATGACGCGGTGTTTACGGCCGCCTCTTCGGCCGGTGAAAAAACGATAGAAATAATTCCGAACCATCCCTGGCTGCTGATGAGCGTGGTCTGCATCTGCCTGTTCATCGGCGCGATGGGCAAGAGCGCGCAGTTCCCGCTGCACGTCTGGCTGCCCGACTCGATGGAAGGCCCGACGCCGATCTCGGCGCTGATCCACGCGGCGACCATGGTCACGGCCGGCATCTTCATGGTCGCGCGCATGTCGCCCTTGTACGAATTGAGCGAGACCGCGAGATCCGTGGTGCTCGTCACCGGCGCAATCACCGCGCTCTTCATGGGCCTCGTCGCGCTCACGCAGTTCGACATCAAGCGCGTGGTGGCGTACTCGACGCTCTCTCAGCTCGGCTACATGACGGCGGCGCTGGGCGCCTCGGCGTACTCCGCGGCGATGTTCCACCTCATGACCCATGCCTTCTTCAAGGCGCTGCTCTTCCTCGCGGCCGGCTCGGTGATCATCGCCCTGCACCACGAGCAGGACATGCGCCGGATGGGCGGGCTGAAGCGCTACATGCCGATCACCTACTGGACGCTGCTGATCGGCGCGATCGCCTCCGCCGGCATTCCGCCGCTCGCCGGCTTCTATTCCAAGGATGCAATCATCGACGCCGTGCACCACGCCGAGACGCCGGGCGCGATGTTCGCGTACCTCTGCGTGCTCTCCTGCGTGTTCGTGACGGCGGCTTACACGTTCCGCCTGGTGTTCATGGCGTTCCACGGCGCGCCGCGCTTCGACCCAGCGCATCCGCCGCACGAGTCGCCCGCGGTGGTGACCGTGCCGCTCGTGCTGCTGGCGGTTCCGTCGGTGGCCGCGGGCTGGCTCATCGGATCGGTGGTCTTCGGCGACTACTTCCAGGACTCGGTCCTCGAGGCTGAGCGCGACTACCACGGGCTGCTCGCTTTCACGCTGCACGGCCTGGTGTCACCGCCGTTCTGGCTGGCGGTCGCAGGGACCGTCACCGCGTGGTACCTGTACATGAAGAACACGGCTCTGCCGAAGAAGATCGCGGTGGCGCTCGGGCCCCTGTACGCCATCGTCGAGCGCAAGTACGGCTTCGACGAGCTCTACAACCGGGTGTTCGCGAAGGGCGCGCTGATCGTGGGCAAGGGATTCTGGAAAGGCGGCGACCAGAGCCTGATCGACGGCCTGATCGTGAACGGCTCGGCGCGCGTGACCTACTGGTTCGCGGGCGTGATCCGGCTCATCCAGACCGGTCTCGTCAACACTTACGCCTTCTTCATGCTGTTCGGGATCCTGGCCGGCGTGAGCTGGATGATGTGGTACCTCCTGCGCTCATGACCATGCTGCTGTCGCTGTCGATCTGGATTCCCATCGCCGCCGGTGTGCTGATCCTCGTGGCTGGGGCAATTTCGGGCGGCGACCGCAACGCGCACATGCAGCGCTCGCTCGCGCTCGGCGGCGCGATCTTCGGCTTTCTCGTGACGCTGCCGCTCTTCACCGGCTTCGATCTGCAGAACCCGGGCATGCAGTTCGTGCAGAACATCCCGTGGATCGCGCGCTTCAACATCAACTATCACCTCGGCGTGGACGGCATCTCGGTGCTGTTCGTGCTGCTCAACAGCTTCATCACGGTGCTGGTGGTCATCGCCGGCTGGTCGGTGATCCAGAACAAGGTCGCCCAGTACTACGCCTCGTTCCTCATCCTGTCCGGGCTGCTGAACGGCGTGTTCGCCGCGCTCGACGCGGTGCTGTTCTACGTCTTCTTCGAGTCGACGCTGATCCCGATGTTCATCATCATCGGCGTCTGGGGCGGCCCGAACCGGGTCTACGCCGCGGTCAAGTTCTTCCTCTACACGCTGTTCGGCTCGCTCCTGATGCTGGTCGCGCTGCTCTACCTGTACGGCAAGTCGGGGGGAAGCTTCGAGATCCTCGACTGGCACAAGCTGCCGCTCGGCCTTGGCGCCCAGATCTGGCTGTTCTTCGGCTTCCTTTTCGCCTTCGCGGTGAAGGTGCCGATGTGGCCGGTGCACACCTGGCTGCCGGACGCGCACACCGAGGCGCCGACGGGGGGCTCGGTAGTGCTGGCGGCGATCCTCCTCAAGCTCGGCGCCTACGGCTTCGTGCGTTTCAGCCTGCCGATCCTGCCCGATGCCAGCCGCGCGCTCGCGCCGATGATGATCACGCTCTCGCTGATCGCGGTGGTCTACATCGGCCTGGTGGCGCTGGCGCAGGCCGACATGAAGCGGCTGATCGCCTACTCGTCGATCTCGCACATGGGGTTCGTGACGCTCGGCTTCTTCGTCTTCAACGCGTACGGAGTGGAAGGCGCGCTCGTGCAGATGATCTCGCACGGCTTCGTCTCGGCGGCCATGTTCCTTTGCGTCGGGGTCATGTACGACCGCATGCACACCAGGATGATTTCCGACTACGGCGGCGTGGTGAACACGATGCCGAAGTTCGCCGCTCTGATGATGCTGTTCGCGATGGCGAACTGCGGCCTGCCCGCGACCAGCGGCTTCGTCGGCGAGTTCATGGTGCTGATGGGCGCGATGAAGGCGAATTTCTGGCTCGCGTTCTTCGCCGGCACCACGCTCGTCTTCGGCGCCGCTTACACGCTGTGGATGTACAAGCGCGTCATGTTCGGCCCGGTCGCAAACGACCACGTAGCCGCCCTCACGGACCTGAACGCGAAGGAGGCCACCGTCCTCTTCGCGCTCGCCGCGGCGGTGCTCCTCATGGGCATCTATCCGCTGCCTTTCACCGAGGTGATGCACGGCTCGGTCGCCGAGCTGCTGCGCCACGTCGCGGTGCCCAAGATATGACCCGGCGCAGGAATCCATGACCCCGGGCGACTACTTCCTGCCCGCGCTGCCGGAGATCATCCTGCTCGCCGGCACCTGCGCGATCATGATCGTGGACCTGTACGTGAAGAGCGAGCGGCGCACCGCGAGCTTCCTCCTCGCGCAGATCCTGCTCGCGGTCTGCGCCTGCGCGACGCTCTTCGTCCAGCTCGGCACCGGCCGCGGCCTCTACATCTTCAACGGCCTGTTCGTGGCCGATGCGATGGGAAACCTGCTGAAGCTCACCGCGTACCTCGCGACCTCGGTCGCGCTGGTGTACTCGCGCCAGTATCTGCTCGACCGCGGCCTGCTGCGCGGCGAGTTCGTGACGCTGCTCCTCTTCTCGCTGCTCGGCATGATGGTGATGATGAGCGCGAACAGCTTCCTCAGCGCGTACCTGGGGCTCGAGCTGATGTCGCTCTGCCTGTACGCGCTGGTGGCGCTCGCCCGCGACTCGGCCTCCGCGACGGAGGCGGCGATGAAGTACTTCATCCTCGGCGCGCTGTCCTCCGGCCTGCTGCTGTACGGCATGTCGATGATCTACGGGGCGACCGGCTCGCTCGACTTCAGGGAAGTTTCTTCGCAGATAAGGACATTATTGTCGACGGGTCCCGACGCGGTCCCCATGCGCCCGTTCCTCGTCTTCGGCCTGGTGTTCGTGGTGGCGGGGGTCGCGTTCAAGATCGGCGCGGCGCCGTTCCACATGTGGATCCCGGACGTGTACCAGGGCGCGCCGACCCCCGTGACGCTGATCATCGGCGCCGGCCCCAAGCTCGCCGCGTTCGCGATGGCGATCCGGCTGCTGGTGAACGGCCTGCACGAGCTCGCGCAGGACTGGCAGCAGATGGTGGCGATGCTCGCGCTGCTGTCGATGGCCATAGGCAACATCACCGCCATCGCGCAGTCGAACCTCAAGCGCATGCTCGCGTACTCGACGATCGCGCACATGGGCTTCATGCTGCTCGGACTGCTGTCGGGCGTCATCGGCGGCAACAAGCTGAACGTGCCGGATGCCTACAGCGCGGCGCTCTTCTACATCATCGTCTACACGCTGATGACGCTGGGCTCCTTCGGCATGCTGCTGTTCCTGTCGCGCGCGGGATTCGACTGCGAGACGCTCGACGACATGCGCGGCCTGTCGAAGCGCAGCCCCTGGTACGCCTTCATGATGATGGTGATCATGTTCTCCCTCGCCGGGCTGCCGCCCACGGCGGGCTTCTACGCGAAGCTCGCGGTGCTGTCGGCCGCGGTCTCGGCGGGACAGCTGTGGCTCGCGGTTGCCGCCGTCGTGCTCTCGCTCGTCGGCGCCTTCTACTACCTGCGGATCGTGAAGCTGATGTATTTCGATGAACCGCGCGACGCGATGGCGGGCGGCTCTCCGGCTGAAGGACCTCGTGAAATGCGCGCCCTTCTGTCCTTGAACGCGCTGATTCTGCTGTTCCTCGGCATCCTGCCCCAGACGCTCATGGTGTGGTGCCTGGAGGCGGTTCAGTCATTGAGAATACTTTGAAAACGCGGCAGTGAAGGACCTCACCGAGCACTGCGTTTCGAGCGAGCAGGTGTTCGATGGCGCGCTGCTCAAGGTGTACCGCGACGCGGTGCGGCTGCCCGACGGCAGCATGGGCGCGCGCGAGTACATCCGCCACCCGGGCGCGGTGGCGATCGTTCCCCTGTTCGACGACGGCCGCGTGCTCCTCGAGCGCCAGTTCCGCTACCCGCACCGCCGCGAGTTCATCGAGGTGCCGGCGGGAAAGCTGGAGCCGGGCGAGCCGCCTCTGGAGACGGCGAAGCGCGAGCTGCTCGAGGAAACCGGCTATGTCGCGGCAGAGTGGACCCGCCTCGGGGTCATCCACACCGCGATCGCCTATACCAACGAGGGGATCGAGATTTTCCTCGCGCGAAAGCTCGAGAGGCGCGAGCGCAAGCTCGACCAGGGCGAGTTTCTCGAGATCCTGATCGTCGATTTCGCGGACGCCGTCCGGATGATCCGCGACGGGCGGATCACCGACGCGAAGACCGTCTGCGCGCTGCTTTGGGTCGAGACTTTCGCGCTGGACGGGAAAGGCGGCGGGAAGGGCGCCGGCTAGCCGGTCGCTTCTTCGCCTTCTTGTTCTTTCCCGTCAGCCGCTCGTTCATCGCCCTCAGGCGCGAGGCGATCACCTTCATGATCTGCAGCGCGAAGTGCGGCGTCTGCTGGATCATGCTCATGAAGCGCGCCTCCGAGATCGGCTGCAGGTCGCAGGCCGTCCGGGCGGTCGCGGTGGCGACGCGCGGCGCCTGCTCGATGAGCGCCATCTCGCCCAGGACGCCGCCGGGCTCCACCGTTTCCACCAGCTGGCCGTTCACGTGCAGCTCGACCCGTCCGTCGAGCACCACGTAGACCGCATCGCCCGGATCGCCCTCGCGGAAGATGATTTTCCCGGCCTCGACCCGGAGCAACTCCGCTTGGTTTTCCGCAAGAGCTTCGTTTCCCGCCATGGCGCGTCTCCCGGCACGTTTCTAGCTGCTGGTTCACGTATTCAACCAGAAGTCCGCCTTTTCCACATAGGAGGTCCGTCATGGCCGAATCCATCACCATCCTGGGCATCGCAGGCAGCCTGCGCAAGGCTTCGTACAACAAGAGCGCCCTGCGCGCCGCCCAGGGCTTGTGCCCGCAGGGGGTGACGCTCGAAACCTTCGGCCTGGAGGGCATCCCGGTCTTCAACCAGGACGAGGAGCGCAATCCCCCGAAGCAGGTCGTCGACCTGAAGGCGAGGATCCGCGCCGCCGACGCGATCCTGCTCGCGACGCCCGAATACAACTATTCGATTCCCGGCGCCCTGAAGAACGCCATCGACTGGGCCTCGCGCCCCTACGGCGACAGCGCGTGGAACGGCAAGCCGGTCGCGATCATGGGCGCCTCGGTCGGCCTTTTCGGCACCGTGCGGGCGCAGCTTCACCTGCGCCAATGCTTCATCTTCCTGAACATGGACGCCGTCATCCAGCCCGAGGTGACGATCGGCAACGCGGCGAAGGCCTTCGACGAGCAGGGCAACCTCGTCGACGAGACCTCGAAGAAGCTGATCTCCCAGCTCCTGCAGAACCTCGTGCAGAAGGCGCGGATCCTGGGCAAGGGCTCGATGAAGGCGGCGGCCTAGGAAGGCTTCTTTCAGTCTACGATCAATTGCAGCAAGGCCGCGCCGTAGCGCTCGAGCTTCTTCGCGCCGATGCCGGGGAGCGTGGACAGCGCATCGAGATTGCGCGGCCTGGCGGCGGCGATGGCCGAGAGGGTGCTGTCGTGGAACACCACGTAGGGCGGCACCGACTGGCTGCGCGCCTGCTCGCTGCGCCACGCCTTGAGGCGCGTGAGCAGGCCGGCATCCACGCCCGCCAGGTCCGGCGCCGCGCGGCGCTTCGCTTTCTTGCCGCCGTGCGCAAGCTGGCGGCGCATCTCCACCGGCTGCTCGCCTTTCAGCACCGCGCGGCTCGTTTCCGTGAGCCGCAGTCCTCCAAAGGCGTCGTGATCCGGCCGCGCATAGCCTAAGGCCACGAGCTGGCGGAATACGCTGCGCCAGGTCGGCTCGTCGAGGTCCGCGCCGATGCCGAAGACCGCCAGCTTGTCGTGGTTCCACTGGGAGATGCGGTCGGTCATCTTCCCCCGAAGCACGTCGATGAGGTGCACTGCGCCGAAGCGCTGCTCCGTCCGGTAGATGCAGGAAAGGGCCTTGCGCGCCGCGTCGGTCGCATCCCAGGTCTGCGGCGGCTCGAGGCAGTTGTCGCAGTTGCCGCACGGCGTGCCGAGATGCTCGCCGAAGTAGTCGAGCAGGCGCACCCGGCGGCAGCCCGCGGTCTCGCAAAGGCCGAGCAGGGCGTCCAGCTTGGCGAAGGAGACGCGGCGGAAGTCCTCG
>CAYOVM010000171.1:0-6874 GCA_964407355.1 uncultured Enterobacteriaceae bacterium | reverse complement strand
CGCGGCTGCCTTCCACACGGCGCTGCAGGCGCAATCGTCGATGCCGAGCGCGTGGATCGGGCTTGGCATCTCGCTCGAGGCGCTGGAGCGCCGCCCGGAAGCGGCCGAAGCCTTCCGCCGCGCGCTCGCCGCGGGCCCGGCGAACGAGGATCTCAAAGGCTACGCCGAGCAGCGCATCCGCGCGCTGCATTGATCCGCGGCGCTAGAAGTTCTCGCGCTGGAAGATGAAGTTTCGCGGTTGCGAGCCGAAGATGCCAAAGCCGGCGGTCGAGCTCGGATCGTCGTCGTAGGTAGTAGCCGACCACGGGCCCTGAAGATAGGCCTTGTTCGCTGAAGTGGTCGCGGTGCAGGTCGGTATCGGATCGGCACCGAGGTCGAGACAGATCAGCGCGCTTCCGGGCGAAACTGGGGCGGGCGTGGGCTTCGTAAGACGCAGATTGGCGGCGCCCGACAGGACCGTTCCGGTGATCGCAATGTGGCTCGTGTCGAGATTGGTGCTGGTGATCGTGCTGCCGGCCGGATAGTCGAGCTGGAAATTGCCGCTCGAAAAGCTCGTGCAGTGATCCTTGTCGTTGGTCACGAACAGGCTGCCGGTGTAATACTCCGTGCGCAGCGGAACCGGCAGATCGACGGTGCCGGATCCGTACGCGTTGAACAGTCGCGCGCGCCCGTACACGAACGTTTTGCCGTCGTCGGTGGCGAGGTTGAAGTCGCCTCCGTCGAAGCCGATGCCGCCGCCCCCGCCGTTGAAGAGAAGGGTGCCGGTCGAAGTGATCGGGAAAGGCGGCGTGCCCGTCACGCCCGCTCCCGTCTCGGTGTTGTCCCGGGCGTCCAGCGTCAGCGACAGGTTGGCGTTGAAGGGAGCGATCGGCGCGGTCGTGCTACGGGTATAGGAAAGCGTCCCACCGAAAGTTGCAGTGGCGGTGCCGTTGTTGTTCACGGTGATCGAAGGAACGGAAGCGCCCGTCGTAACAAGAGCCGGTCCCACCGAGTTGTTGCTGTAAGTCTGGGTGACGTCGGCGCCGGTGATCTGCCAGAGATTTCCGCTGTAGTTGGCCGTCGTTCCGCCGCCGAACCTTTCGGCGGTAATCGTCATTGTGGGCGCGGTCGCATAGCCGAACGGCTGGCCGACGTACGTGAAGCTGCGTTTCGGTCCGCTCGGGGGCGTGCCGCATGCGCCGTCCGCAACGGCGGCAGTCCGGAATATCGGCGTCGTGCCTGCGGTGAGCACGAAATGGTCGGGGACGAAGCGCCCGACGTTCAGGCTCGGTCCGACAACGTAGCGTTCGACGGTGGTGGAGTCGCCGGCTTTGTTGTCGACATCGGCGAACGTCTGATCCTCCAGCCGCATGGTGAAAGAACCCGCTTCGCTGGAAGTGGCCGTGACGGTGCTGATCACTCCGGCCGCCGCAGACCATGTGTTGGGCGTCACCGTGCCCGCGACGCAGGCCGGGCAGCTCGCGGCCGTTGGCTGGAGCAGCGCGCTCACCACGGCCACCGGTGAACCGGAATAGTTGGTCGTCGTGACGGGAGTGACAGCGCCATTGACGGCCGTCGCCGCAATCTTGAAGGGGCGCCCTGCCTTGTGCACATTGCCGCCGGTCGCGGCCGTGTTGTTCAAGGCCCGCGCGGAAGTCGCCGTCGCGGTGGCCCAGTCCGTATCCGTGACTGCAACGTTGGCGAAAGTATCCGGCCGCACGGCGAAATTGTCCGTCGAGCAGCCGATGGAGGTCGTCGGCCCGAAGACGGGGAAAGTGATCCGCAGACGGGCATCGGGATAGGAATTCGCCTGCGTGAAAGTGATCGTTCTGCGCCCGTTGTTGCCCGCGACGAAGGCCGGATCGGGTGTGATGGTCTGGACCGCTACCCACGAAGAACGGCAGCCGTTCGTGTCGAGCGCCGCGCTGTTGTTGCTCGCGTCCATCAGCTGAACGCGCACCGTCCCCGTGAAGGCGGTATTGATCGCGGTCCGGCCGGTGTTGAGCGCGATGATGTCCACGCTCACCGTGGTTCCGGAAACTTTGGTCTTGAGAACGCCCAGGATCGCGCCCGCCGCCGTAGTGGTCTCGTACGCGTTGAATCTTCCGATCGCGGTCTGGGCGACGAGCGGCTTAAGCGCGAGAATGAAGGTAGCGCCTACGTCCGCGTCGTTGGACGCTGTCGCGGTCCGCGTCCCGGTTGCGATCGTCGGGTTCCAGCCTTCGAAGTAGCCGACGACATCGATGCCCGCGGTCACCGCGCCGCCGGGATTCGCCGCATGGAATGCTTGGCTCATGGTCGTGGAAGCTGCGGTCCACGAGGTGGCGGAGGAGCTGAAGGCGAATGCCTCGACGAGCATCGTGCCGGTCACGGTAGGCGTGATGCTCGGCGTGGCATGCGCGGTGGAGGTGGCGGTCGCTTGTCCGCCGGAGACGTTGATCGGCGCGGCGGTATCGACGCCGCTGAACGCCTGGATTCCGGCCGCCAGGTAGTTGCAGTTGTCGAAGGTCCACTGATAGGACGCCGGCTCGCTGGCCGTGGCGACCTTGTAGTAGGTCAGCAGCGATATCGAGTTGCCGGTGTTCTGGTTGATGCGGGCGAGGAGCGTCCAGCCGGCCGGCGCCGCGGCGACGGTCGCCGCCGAGCTGCGCACGGAAATCGACGCCACCATTACGTCGTCGAGCGTAAGCCCCGCGGGCGCGGCGATCGTGACGCGGCAGCGCGCGCGAAGCGCGAGCAGATTGGTGGTGCCCACATCGGCGTTGCTCGCGAGCGATGCGGTGAAGGGACCCACGGTCGCGATCGCCGCTTGCGCCGCGTCGTCCATTGCGAGCGCCACCCCGGCGTTGGCGCCCGCGGGAGGATCGAGCACTTCGAGGCGCTCGGTCATGCCGGCGGCGCTCGACCAGGCGCGCGCGCTGGAGGCGGCGAACGTGGCCACCAGCCGCGTATTCGGGACCGTCGTGGTGATCGACGGCGTCTGATGGTTCAGGGTGCTGCCGTTGTCCTGGCCCGCTTGCACATCGATCGGAAGATCGTTGTCCACACCGCGATAGGCGGAAATCCCGCCCACTGCCTGAGTTACGCCACTGGTGAAAAACGTGTACGACGCAGGCTCGGTATTCCCCGCCACTTTCATGAATACGCCCAGCGTGGTGTCGTTGTTCCCGCCGCCGGTCGTTTGCGTATCGACCAAGGTCCAGCCCGACGGCGCCTGACCGCCGGTGACGTTTCCGCGAGTTGCGATCGAAGCGATCATCACGTCCTCGGCCTGCAGCCCCGCGGGCGCCGGAATCGTGATCGACTGCGCCGGCCGCAAAAGCAATGAATGGCCGATCAGGCCTTCGTTGCCCCCTCCGGCGGCGGTAGAAGTCACCGTCCCCGTGTTGGTGTTTGCCGGCCAGGCGCGATAAGCGGCGACCATCGAGGTGCCGGCCGTGTTCGGCGGGGGATTGCTCGCCGCCTGAAAGGCCTGGGT
This sequence comes from uncultured Enterobacteriaceae bacterium, assembly GCA_964407355.1. Classification (GTDB taxonomy): domain Bacteria; phylum Pseudomonadota; class Gammaproteobacteria; order Burkholderiales; family SG8-39; genus SCGC-AG-212-J23. Next base: position 3,417 of record CAYOVM010000171.1, on the reverse strand, counting down.
CAGCGCGCCCGTGGTGGCGCCGGTCGGAACGCTCCACGTGCTGCTCGATGCGTAAGCATGAAAAGTCACCAGCATCGTATTGGTCAGGCCCCCGGTGGCACGGCTCGGCGCCGTCGCGGTCGCGCCGACGCCGGTGGTCACCTGCGAGCTCTCGCTGACGATCGGATCGATCGGGTCGACGCCGGAATAAGAAAGGATGCCGCCGGCCATGCCGTTTGCAGTGCCGCTGGAGGTCGTGAAGCTGTAGGGCCCCGCTTCGCCCGCCGCGGCCTTCTTCCAGAACACGGTGATGCGCGTGCCGGGAGGATCGGTGGCCTGGGCGGTGTTCTCGACGTTCGTCCAGCCGGCCGGCGCGGTGATCCCGCCGACCGCAGTTCCGAATGTGGTGGTGGGCGTAACGACGACCACGGCGATCATGATGTCATCCTCGACCGTGCCCGCCGGCATCGCGATGCTCAAAGGAGAGGTCGCGGAAGAGGCCGATGAGGCCGCCCGAAAGCCGATCGTCGCGAAGCTCAGCGGCGGAGTCGATTGCGATGCGGCCACAAAGGTCGGCGCAGCCGTAGGCGCGATGGCGCTCGAAGCGCTTCGAAAGAGCACCTGGGCTGCCGCGGACGCCGCGAGCAATCCGCACGCGAGCCCGGCGAAGGCCACGATAAATCGCCGCATCATGGGATTATGTGCCCCTAGCAGGGGAGCGGCGCCGGGCGTCGTGACTTAGTTAACGCCCTGACTATTGCTGATACGGCGTACTCGTACTTGAACCTCTCGTACCTGAACCGCTTCAGGCCGGTTCAGCCGGCGGCGGCGTTCTCCAGCCGCTCGAGGCGGTAGCCATAGTTGTAGATCGGCACCACCCGATAGCCCGTTTCAGGGCGCAGATCGAGCTTTTTGCGCACCTGGCTCACGTGCGTGTCGACGGTGCGGGTGGCCAGGTCGCCGCTTCGGCCCCAGACGGTCTCCTGCAGATGGCCGCGCGACATCAGCCGTCCCAGGTTGCGGAAGAGGGCCACGGTGAGCTCGAATTCCTTCGGCGTGAGGTCGATCTTGGCGCCGTCTTTCTTGATCTCGCCGCGCTGGATGTCGATCTCGAAGGGCGGGAAGGAGAGCTGCTTCTGCTCCTCGCGCGGGTACGCGCGGCGCAGCAGCGCATGCATGCGGGCGACGAGCTCCTGGCGGCGCACCGGCTTGACCATGTAGTCGTCCGCGCCCTGCTCCAGCGCGAAGACGATGTCCTGCTCGGAGTCTCGCACCGTCACGAAAAGCACCGGCACGCTGCGCGACACGTTGGCCCGCAGCCACTTCAGCACTTCGGCGCCGGACACGTCGGGAACCTGCCAGTCCAGGATGAACAGATCGAAGCTCTCCCGGCCGGCCTGCTTCATCGCCTCGCGGCCTTCCTGGTAAGCGTGGACATCGTGACCGTCTTCGCTAACCCAGCGCTTTATGAGCGCCAGCTGATCCGGGTCATCCTCGAGTATGGCAATTCGCACGGGCGCACCCCTCCCTTTGGCGGTCAATGATACTGCATGGCAGAATCGCCGCGTTTCCCCTTGGAGATCCTATTGCGCATTGCTCTGCTAGGCGCAGGCACGATTGCCCGATTGGTGCTCGATCATGTCCGTCGCGGCGAGCTTCCCGGCGTGGAGATCGTGGCGATCGCCGGCCGGCCCGGCTCGGAGCGCGCCCGATCGGTTGGGCGGGAGTTCGGAATACCGGTCGTGTCGGCGTGTGCCGGCCTGATCGAGGTCCGTCCCGGGGCGGTGCTCGAGGCCGCATCGCATGAGGCCGTGCGTGAATATTTGCTGCCGTTGCTGGATTCGGGGATAAAGGTCGTGGTGCTTTCGGCAGGCGCCCTCGCCGACAATGCGTTGCGCAACGCCGCGGAGCGCACGGCCGCGCGATCGGGCGCGCTGCTGTACGTTCCGTCGGGCGGAATCGGCGGCCTCGACGCCTTGAAAGCCGCCTGCGCCGCCGGGGTAGACGAGGCTTCGATCCAGGTCGCCAAGCCGCCCGCGGCCTGGGAGCACATTCCTTACGTCGAGGCGCTTGGGATCGACTTGCACCGGCTGAAGGCCGCCCGGGTCCTCTTCGAAGGGCCGGCCCGGGAGGGCGTGCCGCATTTTCCCCAGAACGTGAACATCGCGGCCGTCCTGTCGATGGCCGGTATCGGTTTCGACCGGACGCGGCTCACGGTCCTCGCCGACCCGGGGATCACGCGGAATACCCACACGATCCGTGTGTCGGGCCGCAGTGGGCAGTTCTCGATCGTCCTCGAGAATATCCCCGCGCCGGAGAACCCGAAAACCGCCTGGCTCGCATGCTATAGCGCTCTGGCGGCGCTTCGCGAGCTCGCGTCGCCGGTCCGATACGGCACTTGATCGAGATTTCAGTCGCCAAATCCTTGACCAGCTGAAGGAAAGCCCTCAAAATCGCGGGTTCCGCCGGAGGGGTGCCCGAGCGGCTAAAGGGGGCAGACTGTAAATCTGTTGGCCTTGCGCCTACGTTGGTTCGAATCCAACCCCCTCCACCGAGCACTCGGGCCTCGGGTAGTGATGCGGCAATGCGGCACGACGCTTCGAAGGCGGGCATTTTGGGTGAATCGGAATTTGAGGCCGTATTACTTCTTGGCTCAGGGACAGGCGGGTGTAGCTCAATGGTAGAGCAGAAGCCTTCCAAGCTTATGACGAGGGTTCGATTCCCTTCACCCGCTCCAGAATTTGCCCATGTAGCTCAGTGGTAGAGCACTCCCTTGGTAAGGGAGAGGTCATGCGTTCAATCCGCATCATGGGCACCAGGTGACGGCAGCGGTTAGTTGTTTGATGGCGGTGATTTAAACGACAGGCGACTTCAGGGCAAATCGGAATCAACTCATGGCAAAAGGCAAATTCGAGCGCACCAAACCGCACGTGAACGTGGGCACGATCGGGCACGTGGACCACGGCAAGACGACGCTGACGGCGGCGATGACGCATATTCTTGCGAAGAAGTACGGCGGCGAGGCGAAGAACTACGACCAGATCGACGCGGCGCCGGAGGAGAAGGCGCGCGGGATCACGATCAACACGGCGCACGTGGAGTACCAGACCGAGAAGAGGCACTACGCGCACGTGGACTGCCCGGGGCACGCGGACTACATCAAGAACATGATCACCGGGGCGGCGCAGATGGACGGGGCGATCCTGGTGGTGAGCGCGGCCGACGGCCCGATGCCGCAGACGCGCGAGCACATTCTGCTGGCGAGGCAGGTGGGGGTGCCCTACATCGTCGTGTTCCTGAATAAAGCGGACATGGTGGACGACAAGGAGCTCCTGGAGCTGGTGGAAGTGGAAGTGCGCGAGCTGCTTTCGAAGTACGAGTTTCCGGGGGACAAGACCCCGATCGTGATCGGCAGCGCGCTCAAGGCGCTGGAGGGGG
>CAYOVM010000170.1:0-6992 GCA_964407355.1 uncultured Enterobacteriaceae bacterium | reverse complement strand
GTGGTCACCTGCTTGATCTCTTCTTTCTCGAACTGGCGGCCGAGGATCGCCACCAGGTCCTCGATCATGCAGCGGCGCTGCGCCTCGTGGATCGCGTGCGGCGTCGGCCCGACGAACAGCAGCTTCGTTTCCTGGTCGCCGTTCTCGTGATACACGGTCAGGTCGACCTCGACCGCCTCGTAGCAGTAGGGGCCCACGTTCTCGAGCGCCTGCTCGAACGCGGGATGGAAGCTGCGGCCGATCTCGCCGGTCCAGCAGACGTAGAGGATCAGCTCCTTCTCGTCGTACTTGATGCCGGGCTCGTCCGGCTCGAGGCTCTTGACGTCGGCGATGCCGTCGGCGTCCAGGTACTCGAGCCAGGGCGCGAACGCCTGCTCGAGCTGGCGCCGCGAGACGCCTTCGAGAATCGGAATATCGGCGTGGATGTGCACTTCGTGCCGCATGGTGGAACCTCCGGGGGAGGGCCCCGATTCTACCCCTAATCTACCCCTGATCTACCCCTAAAATCCCGCCTTCCATGCGTCCAGACTACGCCGGCGGCGGCCTGGTGAACCTGATGTCTTCCATCGCCGCGGCGTGCGGTGGCAAGCCGTTTCATTCCCCCCTCGCCGCGCTTGCCGGGGACGATCTGTCCAGCGCGAAGAACGTCGTGCTGCTCGTCATGGACGGCGTCGGCGACAACTATCTGCGAAGGCGCGGCGCGGGCGGCGAGCTCGCGCGCCGCAGGCGCGGCGCGATGAGCTCCGTTTTCCCCTCGACCACGGCGTCGGCGATCACGACCACGTACACCGGCCGCACGCCGCTCGAGCACGGCCTCACCGGCTGGTTCAGCCTGTTCGGGAGCGCGGGCTGCGTCGGCTCGCCGCTCGCGTTCATCAGCCGCGGCGACCAGATGCCGCTCAGCCGGCGCGGCGTGACGGCGGACGGAATTTTCTTCTCGCAGTCCCTCTTCGCGACGCTCGGCGTGCGCTCCTTCGTGGTCACGTACCACGACATCATCGACTCGGTGTACAACAAGTGGCATTGCGCGAATACCGAGCGGCGCGCGTACGAGACGCTCGACGAATTCGTCTCCCAGATCGAAGCCGTGGTGAAGTCGGGCGACGCTCGCAAGTTCGTCTACGCGTACTGGCCGGATTTCGACCGGACCTCGCATCGCCACGGCTCCGAAAGCGACGCGGCGTTTTTACAGTTCCGCCGGATCGACGAGACCTACGGCAAGCTGATCGCGCGCCTCTCGGGCACCGAATCCGTGGTAATCGCGACGGCCGATCACGGTTTCGTCGACGTCGAGCCCCACGAGAGCCTCGAGCTGCCGCCGCTGCTGGCGTCGCAGTTGCGATTTCCGCTGTGCGGCGAGCGGCGTGTGGCGTATTGCCACGTTCACAATGCCGAATCGTTCATGAAAGATGCGAAAGACTGGCTTGAAGATCGCGCCGATATCAGGCTAAGTCACGCTCTGGCGGAGGAAGGCTGGTTCGGGCGCGGCGAGGCGCATCCACGCATCGCCGAGCGCATCGGCGACGTGACACTTATGATGCGCGGGCGCTACACCGTGAAGGACTGGGTTGCCGGCGAGCCGCGCCACCTCCATATCGGGAACCACGGCGGCGCGAGCGAGGATGAAATGCTGATACCACTGATAATGGAGACGACATGAAGGTCACTGTGAACGGCGGCGAGACCAGCTATGAGGTGCACGGCAAGGAGGGCGCCCCCTGGCTCACCTTCAGCCATTCCCTCGCCTGCAGCCTGCGCATGTGGGACAGCCAGATCGCCGCGTTCAAGGACCGCTTCCGGATCCTCGTCTACGACATCCGCGGCCACGGCCAGAGCGCCGCGCCGGCGGGCCCGTATACCCTGGAAGGGCTCGCCGACGACCTGCGCGCCCTCGTCAGCCACCTCGACATCCAGCGCATGCATTTCGTCGGCCTGTCGCTGGGCGGCATGATCGGGCAGACCTTCGTCCTGAAGTATCCGGGCATCATCAATCGCATGGTCCTCGCCGATACCGGCCACACGCAGACGCCGGAAACCGTCGCGCAGTGGCAGGAACGCATCCGCACCGCGGAAACGAAAGGCATGGCGCCGCTCGTGGACTCGACGCTCGCGCGCTGGTTCACCGAGCCGTTCCGCAAGAGCCGGCCCGACGTCGTCGGCAAGATCGGCGACCTGATCAAAAAGACGCCCGTCGCGGGCTACGTCGGCTGCTGCCAGGCGATCGCCAAGCTCTCCACGACCGCACGGCTGAAGGACATCAAGGTCCCGGTGCTCGCCATCGCGGGCGAGGAGGACGGCGCCGCACCCGGCACCCGCTACATCGGCGAGACCATCCCGGGCGCGAAGACGGTGATGCTGAAGCAGGCGGCGCACATCGCGAACATCGAGCAGTCGGCGGCGTTCAACGCGGCCCTGGAGGCCTTCCTTACCAGGTAAAGGCGTCCTTACCAGGAACCGACGCCGCGCACGCCTCGATCGAGAAACTCCAGGGACTGCTCCAGGACCGCCTCGCGCCAGCGCGGCTCGGACGGGTAGTAAGCTTCCTGGTACTCGCCCAGCAGCCGGCGGGCGTGCTCCGGGTCCTGCGGTCCGTGGAAGCGCAGCCAGCGCTGCAGCAACGCGGCGCGCTGCGCCACTTCGCGCGCGACCGTGCCGAACTCCACCAGCAGCGTGGTGAGCTCGGCGCCCGCGAGAATCTTCTCGAAGGCGTCGATCAGCAGCCCGCTATACGCGGCGACCGCCTTGTGGGTGACGCCCTGGCGATTCACCGCGCGCTCGCCCCACCACGCCCGCGCGCGCTCGTAGCCCGGCGATCCCGGGGGATGGAAGCAAAGATAGATGTGGTCGTAGCGCGGACCGATCGCGGTGTGCAGGTCCATGAAGCAGACTTTTCGGGCGCGCGAAAAATGCTCGGCGACCGCGCCCCGGAAGGCGCCGTTCGACCATTGCTCGCGCTCGCCCCCGTAGTAGATGCCGTCGGGATGCGTGTACTGCCCGCCGTTGAAGGCGTCCGAGAAGGCCTGCTCGCCGACCAGCCGCTTGAACTCGGCAAGCTGCTCGAACACCGCGGCGACGCTCGCTTCGTCCCAGCGCTGCGGCGTGATGATGCGATGGACTTCCTCGTAGCCGGGGTTGCGCGGCGGGGGCCGGCCGAAGTCGATGAAGTTGCGGTTGAGGTCGACGTTCTCCTCCGTGACCCGCGTCTTGTGGGCGAATCCCCAGGGATTGTGGGCATGGAAGAAAACCACCGCGGTGCCGGCGGGAATGCGCTTCGCGCCGCCCGAGCGCAGCCAGTGCGTCAGCGCCGCCGAGCCGGAGTAGCCTTCGATGCCGTGAGTGCCGCAGCCCACGGCGAAGATGCGCGAGGCGTCCGGGGGGCCGAGCACCGCCACGTCGAGATAGAGAGCTTCGCCCGCCGGACCCTTTTCGGCGGGATGGCGATAGTGCGAGACCTGCGCGCCCGCCGCGTCGAGAAACTTCTGCCTTGCTTCCTGGTAAGACGCCGAGAACGCGGACAGGTCAACCATCAAGCCCCTGCCAGCGCTTCAGCTCCCGGGAATGGACGCCGAAGAGGTCGAGCGCGCGCGCCACGCTGTGCCCGACCATCTCGTCGATGGACTGGGGCCTGGCATAGAACGCGGGCAGCGGCGGGAACACGATCGCGCCCATCTCGGTGACGGCGGCCATGTTGCGGATGTGCGCGAGGTTGAGCGGCGTCTCGCGCGGCATCAGCACCAGGCGGCGGCGCTCCTTCAGTATCACGTCGGCGGCGCGCGAGACGAGATCGTCGGCGTGCGCGTGGGCCACCGCGGCGAGCGTCTTCATCGAGCACGGCGCGATGATCATGCCCTCGGTGAGAAACGATCCGCTCGCGATCGCGGCGCCGATGTCCTTCGGGTGGTAGGCGGCGGCGGCGAGCCCTTCCAGCTCCTTGCGCTTCATCGCCAGCTCGTGCCAGACGTTGAGCGCGCCCGCGTCGGTGAGCACCAGGTGGCTCTCCCAGCCATCGAGCTTTTTTATTTCCTGCAGCAGTCGAAGGCCGTAGATCGCCCCGGTGGCGCCGGTGATCCCGACGATCAGTCGCTTGGGCAGGGGCGTCTCGGACATGGCGCCATAGCCTACCCCATTAGAATCCGGAGGTGAAACTCCTTCTCCTGGTGTTTTGCCCGTTCGCGTCGGGCTACTTCCTTTCGTTCTTCTTTCGCAACGTCAACGCGGTGATCGCGAAGGACCTGACGCGCGAGTTCGAGCTCACGCCGTCGGACCTGGGCTTTCTCACCTCGCTGTACCTGCTCGCGTTCGCCGCGTTCCAGCTGCCGCTCGGCGTGCTGCTCGATCGCTACGGGCCGCGCCGGGTCGTCACGGCGCTCCTGTGCGTGGCGGCCTGCGGCGCGATCATCTTCGCGCTCGCCCGGGACTTCGCGATGCTCTCGGTGGGGCGCGCGCTCATCGGCCTCGGGGTTTCGGCCGGGCTGATGGGCGCGATCAAGGCGTTCACGCTGTGGTTTCCGCTCTCGCGCCTCGCGACGCTGAACGGCTTCTATCTCGCCATCGGCGGCCTGGGCGGGCTCGCGGCCACCGCGCCGGCGGAGGCCTTTCTGGGCGCCTACGGCTGGCGCGCGCTTTTCGCCGGCGTGTCGATCCTGTCCGTCGTGGCGGCCGGCTTGATTTTTTTCCTGGTCCCGGAAAAGCGCCTGCCGGGGCAGGGCCAGAGCCTGCGCGGCCAGATCGCCGGGTTCGGCCGGGTGTTCTCCTCGGCTTCCTTCTGGCGCATCGCGGCGCCGCTCGTCGCCTGCCACGGGACCTACCAGTCGCTGCAGGGCCTGTGGCTCGCGCCCTGGCTCTATGACGTCGCCGGCCTCGACCGGCACGACGTGGCGCGATGCCTGCTCGCCTCGGCGCTCGCCTATACGGCCGGCTCGATTTTCTTCGGCATCGCGAGCGACCGCCTCGCGCGCGGCGGCATCTCGCGCATGACGATATTCAAGCTCGGGTTGTCGGCTTCTCTCGCGGTGTTTTTACTTCTGGCGCTGGGAATCGGGCGCTGGCCGGGCGCGATCCTGGCGGCCTACGGCTTCACCGCGATCTCGGCCACGCTCGCCTATCCGCTCTTCGTTTCCCTCTTCGGGTCGGAGATGACCGGACGCGTCAACACGGCGTCGAACGTGCTGACGTTCGGCTGCTCGTTCGCAATCCAGTGGGGCGTCGGCGCGGTGCTCGAGCTCTACCCGATAGCCGACGGGCGCTATGCGCAGCAGGGCTATACCGCCGCGTTCTGCATCCTCGCGGGGCTGCAGATCGCGGCGCTCGCCTGGCTCCTTCCCTTGCGGGAGAAGCCTCAGCCGCCGCGCTTGTAGACGATCTTCTTGGTGCCGCCCTGGCAGGTGCCGACCACCTTGCCGTCGGCCTGCTTGTCGGCATCGACGATGTCGAGGGTGAATTTCTCGACGCCGTTCTTCTTGATCTTGGCCTCGATCTCGGCCTTCAGCTCGTCGCAGGGCTTCGCTTGCGCCCACGACGAGCCCGACGCCATCGAGCCCAGACCCAGTACCGCTACCGCAACGATCAGCCTGCCCATGCCATGCCCCCTTGCTTCGGTTGGATGAATCAGATGCGTTGAACGATCCAGTATATGGCGGCCGAGCCGGCGATCAAGGTCAGGACCAGGGCCGGCAAGCCGTAACGGCGGAAGCGGCCGTTCGGCTGAAAAAAGAGATTGCGGACCACGTCGTCGCGCCCGCCCATCCACAGCCAGTCCGGGCCGGCCTTGTTGGCGATGCGCGGATCGGCGAGTCTCATCATGAAGGAGACGAAGGTCCCCAGCAGGCTGCATACAAGCATTGTCGAATTCCTCCCTACAACGTTGTCGCATTATGAACGATACCGAGGCCTTCCGCACCCGTCGCCGAATTGCGACATGAGCATTTCTTCCGGCGGCGAAGGCAACGATAATGCTGACCCCAAGGGAGGGAGGAACTAATGCTCGAAACCACCATTGCCGGCAGCCTGCCGAAACCCGGCTGGCTCGCCGAGACCAACAAGCTGTGGCCGACCTGGCGCGCGGCGGGCGCCGACCTGGAGCGCGCGAAGCGCGACGCCACGCTCCTGTGGCTGAAGGAGCAGGAGGACGCCGGGATCGACATCGTCACCGACGGCGAGCAATCGCGCCAGCACTTCGTCCACGGCTTCCTCGAATCGGTCGAAGGCATCGACTTCGAGCACAAGGTGAAGATGGGCATCCGCGACAACCGCTACGACGCGATGGTCCCGGTGGTCATAGGCGAGCTTCGGCTCAAAGGGCGCGTTCACCAGAAGGAAGCTTCTTTTTCGAGAAAACATACGAACAAGCGGCTGAAAATCACCATGCCGGGTCCGATGACCATCGTCGACACCATCGCCGACCGGCACTACGGCGACAAGGTGAAGCTCGCGATGGCGTTCGCCGAGCTCCTGAACCAGGAAGCGCGCGCGCTGGAGAAGGACGGCGTCGACGTGATCCAGTTCGACGAGCCCGCGTTCAACGTGTACATGGAGGACGTGAAGCGCTGGGGCATCACCGCGCTCGACCGCGCGATCCAGGGCCTGAGGTGCACTACGGTCGTGCACATCTGCTACGGCTACGGCATCCAGGCCAACCTCGACTGGAAGAAGACCCTCGGCTCGGAGTGGCGCCAGTACGAGGAGATCTTCCCGGCGCTCGCGAAGAGCCGGGTCAAGCAGATCTCGCTCGAGTGCATCCACTCCCGCGTGCCGATCGAGCTCCTCAAGCTCCTCAAGGGGAAAGACATCCTCGTCGGCGTCATCGACGTCGCCTCCGACGTCGTCGAGACGCCGCAGGAGGTCGAGAAGACCATTCAGCGCGCGCTGAAGTTCGTCCCGGCGAAGCACCTCTTCCCGTGCACCAACTGCGGCATGGCGCCGATGGACCGGGAGATCGCGGTCGCGAAGCTCAAGGCGCTCGGCGCCGGCGCCGCGCTCGCGCGGAAGAAGCT
>CAYOVM010000169.1:0-7031 GCA_964407355.1 uncultured Enterobacteriaceae bacterium | reverse complement strand
GGCTTGCCCATCATCGCCTCGGACGGGTACTGCTTCTTCAGCCAGTCGAGATCGACGTTCCACACCCGCGCCCAGTGGGCGAACGAGCCCGGCAGCAGGCCGTAATAGCCCGGCAGCGAGTCGGGGTTCGGGCCGACGTCGGTCGCGCCCTGCACGTTGTCGTGGCCGCGGTAGATGTTCGCGCCGCCGCCGGGTCGGCCGACGTTGCCGAGCGCAAGCTGCAGCACGGCGCTCGCGCGCACGATGGCGTTGCCGTTGGTGTGCTGCGTCTGGCCCATCGCCCAGATGATGAAGCCGGGACGGTTCTCGGCGAGGATCTTGGCGGTCTCGTACATCTCCTGCTCCGAGACGCCGGTGACTTCCTGCACCGCGGCCGGGGTGTACTTCTCCATCACCTCTTTGCGCACCTGGTCCATGCCGTAGACGCGCGCCTTGATGTACGCCTTGTCTTCCCAGCCGTTCTTGAACACGTGATAGAGCAGGCCGAAGAGGAACGCGACATCGGAGCCGGAGCGCACGCGCACATATTTATCGGCTTTCGCCGCGGTGCGGGTATAGCGCGGGTCGGCGACGATTACCTTGGCGCCGTTCTCCTTCGCGTGCAACGTGTGCAGCATCGACACCGGGTGCGCCTCGGCGGCGTTCGAGCCGAAGAACAGCATCGACTTCGAGTTCTGCTCGTCGTTGTACGAGTTGGTCATCGCCCCGTAGCCCCAGGTGTTGGCGATGCCGGCGACGGTGGTCGAGTGGCAGATGCGCGCCTGGTGGTCGGTGTTGTTCGTGCCGAAGAGGCGCACGAACTTGCACAGGAGATAGGCCTGCTCGTTGTTGTGCTTGGAGGAGCCGATCCAGAAGGTGGCGTCCGGACCGCTCTCCTTTCTGATCTGAAGCAGCTTCTGCGAGACCTCGGTGAGCGCCGTGTCCCAGGAGATCTTCTTCCACTTGCCGCCTTCGAGCTTCATCGGCGTCTTCAGGCGGTGCGAGTCGTGGGTGATGCCGTGCTCGCGGATCGAGGCGCCTTTCGCGCAGTGCGATCCGAGGTTGATCGGCGAGTCGAACACCGGCTCGTGGCGCACCCAGACGCCGTTCTCGACGACCGCGTCGATGGCGCAGCCCACGGAGCAGTGGGTGCAGACCGTGCGCTTCACCTCGACCTTCTTCTGCTCGTCCTTCGCCTCGGCGGTGCCGATCATGTTGAACGGCAGCTGCGAGGCCGCGGCGGCGGCGCCCGCGGTCACGCCCGAGCGGCGCAGGAAGGTGCGCCGGTCCATCGTCTTCGCGAGCGCGCCCTGCAGGCCGCGCGCGAGGCGCGCTTGTGCCGCGGAGGCGGCGGGATTGCCGGTGGATTTTCTCGTCAACAGCATGGCGGTCTCCTCAGACCTTCGTGGTGCGGTAGTAGTTGGCGACGTGCTCGCTCGCCTGGTAACCGCGCGTCGCGCGCTTGTCGGCCTTGTCCTGGCTCGACGGAGCAGGCGTCTTGGTCGCGACGATCGCGGCGGCGCTAGCCGCCCCACCGACGCCGACGGCAACGAGGAAATTTCTGCGGGACAGGCGTTTCGTACGATCAACCATGCTGCCTCCTAGTGTGCTTTTAATATGTTCCTGATGTGTAATTCTGCACACCTATAAGTCTAGAGCATTTCGAAGGCGGAATGCTCAAGCTCGAAGAAGGCGAAGGCAAAGCGGGCGACCGGCCGATAGAAGGCGATCTGACCCGACTTCTCTATTGCGCTGCACAATGGCTGCGCGATCGGCCAGATCCAGCGCTCGAAGAAGCGCTTTTGCTCCTCCAGCGTCCGTTTCTGCACCGCGATCAGATGCCGCATCGCCTCGCAAAGCGCCGCGATATGGTCCTCCGGCTCGTTCACTTGGCCGCGACGTCCTAGCTGCAGCGCAGCAAGGTCGCGGCGCAGCTCGACCAGGGGCAGCTCATTTGAATGGCGGATGGAATAAGCGCTCGTGTAAAGCGTGAGGGGAGCCTTACCCACGCCGATGAACGCGGCGTCGTACTCCTCGCCCGCCGCCTCGGCGTCGGCCGATGCGGCGGCTTGCGCGAGATCGCGCCAGGCCTGGGCGACGCCGCCCTCGTCCGCCTCGAGCTCGGCGTCCGCCGCCATGGCCTGCAGGAGCGCGCCGTCCGGCGGCGCCTGGAACAGGCGGGCGATCAAGCCGTAGAAATTGGCGCGGGCGAGCTCTTCGGGCGCGAGCGTCGGCACGAACGTCATCGGCGCCGTGCTCATTTCTTGTAGTCGAAGATCGTCGCTTCGCTCTTGTTCTCGACCATGTCGACGACCCGGCAGTCGCCGCACATCTGCAGCCGGCGCAGCGCGCCGCCGCCGGAGAACATCGAGTGCCCGCCGAGCTTGGCGAGCATGTTGTCGACCATCTGGCGCGTGCCGAAGGGCTTCGCGCAGCGCACGCAGTTGAACGGCTCGGCTTCGTTCAGGGTCACCGGCTCCTTCGCCTGCGCGCCGAGCAGCAGCCGCGGCACGAGCGTGATCGCGTCCTCGGGGCAGGTCTTCGCGCACAGCCCGCACTGGACGCAGTTGCGCTCGATGAAGCGCAGCGCCGGCGCGTCCTGCGCATCGAGCAGCGCCGCCTCCGGGCAGGCGCCGATGCAGGCCTTGCACAGCGTGCAGGTGCTTTTGTTTATTTCGAGAGCGCCGAACGGAGCTCCGGGCGCGAGCTTGATCTCAGTTGTCTTGGTAAGACCCTCTTTTGCCAGGTGCTCGAGCTCGAAATCGAGCGTGGTGCGCTTTTCCGGCGAAAGGTTGAACAGCGCCGGCTTCGCGACGCCCAGCGCGGGCCGCAGCGCCCACAGCCGCTCTTCGAGCGCCCGCGAATCTTCCGGCGTGAGGACCTCGAAGTGCGTCCCGGTATACCCCAGGCCGTTCAGGATCGCTTCGGCGAGCGCCATCTGCTCGCGCAGCGCTGCCGTGTAGCCCTGCGCGCTGTCCCGGTCGGCGACGATGACCGCCTGGCTCGCGCCGTAGCAGATCGCCGCGAGCAGGAGGTCGATGCCGACCGATGCGATGTGGAATACCTCGAACGGGATCGCGCGCGCGGGCAGCCCCTTGCCGCCGCGCACCGCGTGCCGGCCCACGCCCTGGACGAGCTCGCGGCCTGCTTGCGTATTGTGGAAGACGAGGCAGGCATCCTTGCCGCCCGCGTCGCGGTAGGTGGAGAGCAGCGTCTTCAGCCTCGCGCCGGTATCGCTGTTCTTCGGATACGCGTAGGTCATGGCGCCCGAGGGACACACGGTCGAGCAGCCGCCGCAGCCCGCGCACAGATGCGGCTCGACCTTCACGCGGTCGCCGTCCTCTGTGATCGCGCCGGTCGAGCACACATCCAGGCATCGGGTGCAGCCGGTGATCCCCGAGCGGCCGTGGGCGCAGATTTTTTCGCGGTACTGGAAGAAGCGCGGCTTCTCGAACTCGCCGACGAGCTGCGCGAGCTGCGCCGCCGCCAGCGCCTGCTCGAGCGGATCAAGCCCCGGCGCGAGATAGCCCTGCGGCAGGTCGGGCAGGCGCAGCAGCGGCTCGGCCGAGAGGTCAAGCACTAAGTCGAAGCTTTCTTTTCTTGCTTTTTGAATTCTAGAAAAGTCAACAGCGCCTACGGCGCCACAGGCGCTCACGCACTTGCGATGCCCTTTGCACTTCGCGGCGTCGATCTGGTAGGCGAAATCGATCGCGCCCTCGGGACAGACGTCGATGCAGGCGTTGCAGCGCGTGCACAGCTCGAGGTCGATCGGGTTTTCCTGGCGCCACTCGACCTCGAACGCGCCCAGCCAGCCCGACACGCGCAACGGCTTGCCCGACCAGACGGGGAAGCCGCGCTCGGCCGGAAGCTCGCCGCCGTCGGCGCGCGTGATCAGCGCGCTCGGCTTGAGGGTTTCGTTTTTCGAAAATTTCTCCAACCAGGGAAGAACCTGGGAGGAAGGCCCTATCAACAGCAGCTCGCCGCCGGACTTGTATTCGACGTTGGGCACCGGCTCGGGGTCGGGCAGCGCCGCCGCCGCGAGGAGCGCGGCGATCTTCGGCGTGGCGCCCCTGCCCTCGGCCGACCAGCCCGCGGCCTCGCGGATATTGACGAAGCGCAGCTCCGCCGTGGAGCCTGCGCTCTGCGCGAGCTCGTTGAAAAGCGGCGCCTCCTGGGTGCAGGCCACCAGCAGCTCCGCGTCGCCCAGCGAGCCTTGAAAGCGCGCCGCTTCCTTGCGGCAGAGCTCGGTGTGCACGGTGAGCGGCACGGACGACTTCAACGCCGCCGCGAGCGCCGCCGCGTCGAGCGCGATGGTCTTGTTGCAGCTACAGAGCTTTAGGGTCTTGTGCTCGATCGCCATCGTTGCTCGCGCCATCGTGGTGGGCGCCATCGTGGTGGGCGCCATCGTGGTGGGCGCCATCGTGGTGGGCGCTTTGGTCGTGCCCGCTCTGGGCAGGGGCTTCGGTCCCTCGCAGCGCTTCGTCCGCCGCCGAGCTCAAAAGCTTCTCGCTCTTTCGCGCCATCCTTTCGAGCATCTCCGCGGGAATCGTGTCGGACCGGGTGTAATCGTCGATATAGGTGTCGAGGCCGTCCATGACGTTGAAGCGCGGATCGGCGAAGAGCTTCTTCAGCGCGGCGCGCTTGACCGTCTCCTCGACCTTCGCGTGCATGAACGCCTTGAAGTCGGATTCGAAGGTCAGGCTGTCGAGGGACGGCAGCGGAACAGGATCCTGTTCCGCCGCTTTCTTCTCGGCCGGTTGGTTTTGCGCCGTCGCTTTCTTCGCCGGCGCGGCGGCGGCTTCCCGCTTCAAGCGGGACCAGCGGCGCAGAAAATCCTGATCTTGGCTCATCACGCTGCGCTCATCCGGGGGCCCGGTCTTTCGGCGACAGGAACGAGCGCGGCTTGATACGCTTCTTCGGCGCGGCGCGATAGTTCTGCTCGACGAACTCCCCCACCCACGCGAACAGATCCGCCGGCATCGGCACCCGGTCGACGCTTTCGCCGCCGTCCATCCAGCGGCTCGCCTCGTCGTAGCTCACGGTGACGAACTGCGGCACCGCGCGGGCGTCTCGAGGATCGGCACCCGTGCCTTGCATTCTCCACAGAACGAACACGCTCGGCTCGGCGGACGAAACATTGTGGTAGTACCCCTCCGCTTCGGATTTATGCACCGCGATCTCCAGGCCGGGGTACAGCCATTGCTTCAGTCCGGCACGCTCGACGAGCAGCCGCGGCTCCGCGGCGCCTTCGTAGTTCGTGAGAACGCCCGAGGGCTCCCATACTTCGCTCTGCCAGCGGTTCTCGACGGCGCGGCACTGCATCACCACGGCGACGGTCCTGCGGGAAGTTTCGACCATATGAGCGGCTATATGAAAGCTATATGAAATTCACTGCCTATATACGTGAGACTATAGCGCAGTTGAGCCTTCTGCTATGATTTTTCAGGCGAAAGCACCATGACGAAGAAGGTCATTCCGATCCGGGGACCGGGTGGCGTCGCCGCCGGCGCGCCGCGTATTCCCGCGCCCGCGTTCCACGGCGGCGCGCCGCGCGACACGCTCGGGCGGCCGATGCGGGACCTGCGCATCTCGGTGACCGATCGCTGCAATTTCCGCTGCGTGTACTGCATGCCGCGCGAAGTGTTCGACGCCGGCTACAAGTTCCTCGCGCACGAGGCGATCCTCAGCTTCGAGGAGATCGCGCGCCTCGCCGGCGTCTTCGCCGGCCTGGGCGTGAAGAAGATCCGCCTCACCGGCGGCGAGCCGCTGGTGCGGCGCGACCTGCATCGCCTCGTGGCCCTGCTTTCGCCGCTCGACGTCGAAATCACCCTGACCACGAACGGCTCGCTTCTGGCGAGGCAGGCCGGGCTTCTGAAAAAAGCCGGCCTGGATCGCGTCACCGTGAGCCTCGATTCGCTCGACGAGAAGGTTTTCCAGGCCATGAACGACGCCGACTTTCCGGTGGCGAAGGTGCTCGAGGGCATCGAGACCGCCGCCGCGGCGGGCCTCGGGCCGGTGAAGATCAACACGGTGGTGAAGCGCGGCGTCAACGACGACGGCATCGTGGCAATGGCGGAGCGCTGGCGCGGCACCGGCAACATCATCCGCTTCATCGAGTTCATGGACGTGGGCAGCACCAACGGCTGGCGCATGGACGACGTCGTGCCTTCGGCCGAGATCGTCCGGCGCATCTCCGAGCGCTGGCCGCTCGAGCCGGTCGGCGCCAACTATCCCGGCGAGGTCGCCGAGCGCTGGCGCTACCTCGACGGCGCGGGCGAGATCGGCGTGATCTCCTCGGTCACGCAGGCCTTCTGCTCGAGCTGCAACCGCATGCGCTTGTCGACCGAAGGCTCGCTTTTCACCTGCCTCTTCGCCCAGTCCGGGCACGACCTGAAGTCGCTGCTGCGCGGCGGCGCCTCCGACGAGGAGCTGCGCAACGAGATCGCGGCCGTGTGGCAGGGCCGCGGCGATCGCTATTCCGAGATCCGCACCGCCGAGACCGCCCGGGCGAAAAAAATCGAGATGTCCTACATCGGTGGATAAGACGGCGAACCGCAGAGGGCCGCTCCTCACCAACGCCGCGCGCCCGGCGACCTTCGAGGTCGAGGCGTACAACGAGGCGGGCGAGATGGTGCCCACCTCGATCGCCGGCGAGCATCCGCTCACGCTCTACCTCGACAAGCGCGAGATCGTCACCCTCATGACGCTCGGCCACGCCCCCGAGGCGCTGGCGATCGGCTACCTGCGCAACCAGCGGCTGGTCGATTCGATAGAGAATATTTCCGCGGTCCAGGTCGATTGGGACACCGAGGCGGTCGCGGTCACGACCAATGGGCAGGGCAAGAACGTTGAAAAGCAAATCGGCAAGAAGACCGTAACTTCGGGTTGCGGCCAGGGCACCATGTTCGGTGACCTGATGGAAGAAATAGAAACGATCGATTTGAGAAAAGACGTCTTTCTCACCGACGAGAATCTTTTCAAGCTGATCGAGAAAGTCCGCAAGCACGAGACCATCTACAAGCAGGCGGGCGCGGTGCACGGCTGCGCGCTCG
>CAYOVM010000168.1:0-7105 GCA_964407355.1 uncultured Enterobacteriaceae bacterium | reverse complement strand
CGAGCTGAAGGCGCGCGACATCATCACGCGCAAGTCGATCGAGAACGCGGTCGCGCTCATCATGGCGACCGGCGGCTCGACCAACGGCGTGCTGCACTATCTCGCCATCGCGCGCGCGGCGGGCGTCAAGTGGAGCCTGGACGATTTCGAGCGCGTGCGCAGGAAAGTCCCGGTGCTGTGCGATCTCAAGCCCTCGGGCCGCTTCGTGGCGGTCGATTTTCACCGCGCCGGCGGCGTGCCGCAGGTCCTGAAGATCCTGCTCAACCACGGCGTCCTGCACGGCGACTGCATGACCATCCGCGGCAAGACCATGGCCGAGCTGCTGAAGGACATCCCCGACGAGCCGCGCCCGGATCAGGAAGTGATCCGGCCCTGGTCGCGGCCGATGTACAAGGAAGGCCACCTCGCGATCCTGCGCGGCAACCTCGCCACCGAAGGCTGCGTCGCCAAGATCACCGGCCTCAAGAAGACCGCCATCACCGGCCCCGCCCGCGTTTTCGACTCCGAGAACGCCTGCATGAAGGCGATCATGGCCAAGCGCATCAAGGCGGGCGACGTGATCGTCATCCGCTACGAAGGCCCGAAGGGCGGACCCGGCATGCAGGAGATGCTGGCGCCGACCTCGGCGCTTATCGGCCAGGGGCTGGGCGACTCGGTGGGCCTGCTCACCGACGGGCGCTTCTCGGGCGGCACCTGGGGAATGGTGGTCGGCCACGTCGCGCCCGAAGCCTACGTCGGCGGGACCATTGCGCTGGTGAAGGAAGGCGATTCGATCACCATCGACGCGAAGAAGCGGCTCATCCAGCTCAATGTGCCGGCGAAGGAGCTGGCGGCGCGGCGCAAGAAGTGGAAGGCGCCCAAGCCGCGCTACACCAGCGGCCTGCTCGCGAAATACATGAAGCTGGTCTCGACCGCTTCGGAGGGAGCGGTGACCGACGGGAACTGACCCGCTCCCACCCGCGCGTCATCGGCCATAGTCCGACCGGGCCGGGGCATGAGCCGTCCGGCCGCGCTCGACGCATCACGCGCCGGGCGTACAGTCCTCATCCATGAGGACCGCGCTCGCTCTTATCTGCTTCGGGCTTTTCCTGTTCCTGTCGCCGGCCAACGCCGCGGAAACCATAGGGCGTGTGCGCACGGTCTACCACGAAGCCGCACGCGGCGTCCTGGTCGACGCGAAGCTGGCGCGGCGGGCGTCGGCGATCCGCTGGGCGGACGTCGAAGTGCAGGGCCGCATGATGCTCGTGCAGATCCCGGCCGGGCTCGATGCCGGCGTCGGCGATCTCGTCGCGGTGCGCCTCGCGGAGCCGAAGTCGAACCAGCTCGCGCAGATCCTGCCGCAGGTGGCGGTGAGCCGCGCGCTCGAGGTGAATCCACCGCAATTCGCCGGCCCGCGGGAACCGAACGCCTCCACCGGGCGCTAGCGTCCTCTCGGGCTCAGAAGCTCGAGCCCGGCCCCATCAGAAATTCGATTTCCTCCGGCGTGCTCGCGCGGCCGAGGATGGCATTGCGATGGGGAAAGCGCCCGAAGCGCTGGATGATGTCGCGGTGCGCCACCGCGAAGCGGTAGACGTCGTCGGTTTCCGGAAACTTCGCGAGCGGCTCGGTGAGCGCGCAGGCCTGTAGCTGTTCCTTCAGCGACTCGGCGTGCTCGTACGGCAAGTAGACGAACATCCGCTCCGACGGCCGCAGGGTCCGGTCGTAGCCGCGCGCGACCGCGTGGCGCGCGGCCTCGAGCGCGAGCGCGTCGGTAGCGAAGGCGCGCGGCGTGCCGCGGAACATGTTGCGCGGGAACTGGTCGAGGAGCACGATCAGCGCCAGGCAGTCGGCCGCGTCGTCCTTCCAGCGCGCCAGGTTTCCCGCGGCTCCTTCCGCGTGCAGCGCAAGAAACCGCCGCCTCACTTCTTCATCGAAAGCGGGGTTCTTTTCGAACCAGCGCTTGTCGCGGTCCCCACTACCGAACCAGAAGGTGAGGATCGCGCTCGCACGAGGGTCTTTCGCATTCATAAGCTGCAATAATGCCCGTGTGACAAATCGTTTGGCGAAAGAGACTTCCCCCTACCTCCAGCAGCACGCGGAAAACCCCGTTGACTGGTACCCGTGGGGCCCGGAAGCGCTGGAGCGCGCCCGGCGCGAGGACAAGCCGATCCTGCTGTCGGTGGGCTACTCGGCGTGCCACTGGTGCCACGTCATGGCGCACGAGAGCTTCGAGGATCCGGCGGTGGCGGCGGTGATGAACCGGCTCTTCGTCAACGTCAAGGTGGATCGCGAGGAGCGGCCCGACCTCGACCAGATCTACCAGAGCGCGCACCAGATGCTCTCGCAGCGCGGCGGCGGCTGGCCGCTCACCATGTTCCTGTCGCCCGACGGCACGCCGTTCTTCGGCGGCACCTATTTTCCGAAGGAGGCGCGCTACGGCCTGCCCGGCTTCCCGGCGCTGTGCGAGCGCATCGCGGGCGCCTGGCGGGAGAAGCGCACCGAGATCGCGAGCCAGAACCAGGAAGTGCTGCGCGCGTTCTCGCGCACCTTGCCGCAGGGCGGCGTGGCGCGCGCCGAGCTCTCGGACGAGCCGGTGCGCGCGATGCTCGCGACGCTGCGCTCGAATTTCGACGCGCGCCTCGGCGGCTTCGGCGGCGCGCCGAAGTTTCCCCATCCCACCGATCTCGAGCTGTGCCTGCGCAAAGGCGAGACCGACATGGCGCGCACGACGCTGACCCGGATGTGCGAGGGCGGCATCTACGACCAGCTCGGCGGCGGCTTCTGCCGCTACAGCGTGGATGCGCACTGGATGATTCCGCATTTCGAGAAGATGCTCTACGACAACGGGCCGCTCCTCGCCTTGCTCGCCGACGCCTGGCTCGTCACCGGCGACGCGCTGTACGAGCGCTGCGCGGCCGAGACCGCCGGCTGGATCCTGCGCGAGATGCAGTCGCCCGAAGGCGGCTACTACTCCTCGCTCGACGCCGATAGCGAGCACGAGGAAGGCAAGTTCTACGTCTGGAGCCGCGAGGAAGTCCGCTCGCTGCTGAGCGACGAGGAGTATCGGGTCGTCTCGTCGCACTACGCGCTCGACCAGCCGCCGAACTTCGAAAACGCGCATTGGCATTTTCATGCGGCAAAGGAAATCCAGGAAAACGAAAGACCGATCCTCGATTCGGCGCGACGAAAGCTCTTCGCGGCCCGCGAGAAGCGCGTGCGGCCGGGGCGCGACGAGAAGGCGCTGGTGTCCTGGAACGCGCTCGCGATCCGCGGCATGGCGCGCGCCGGGCGCGTCTTCGGCCGCCCGGAGTGGATCGAATCGGCGCGCCGCGCGCTCGGCTTCATCCGCGAAAAGATGTGGCGCGGCGAGCGGCTCTTCGCCACGTACAAGGACGGCCGCGCCCACCTCAACGCCTACCTCGACGACTACGCGTTTCTCCTTGCCGCGCTGCTCGAGATCCTGCAGGCGGACTTCGACGCCGGCGACCTCGAATTCGCCGAGGCGCTCGCCGAGGTGCTGCTCGAGCAGTTCGAGGACCCGGAGGGCGGCGGCTTTTTCTTCACCGCGCGCGATCACGAACGGCTGATCCATCGCCCGAAGCCCGGCCACGACAACGCGACCCCTTCGGGCAATGCGGTCGCCGCCTGGGCGCTCGGGCGCCTCGCCGCCCTCACGGGCGAGCAGCGCTACGCGCAGGCGGCCGAGCGCGTCCTCGAGCTTTTCTATCCTGCGATGGTCAATTACCCGGCGGGCTTCGGCTCGATGGCGATCGCCCTGGACGAATTCCTCGAGCCGCCGAAGGTGCTCGTTCTGCGCGGCAAGGCGGCGCCGCTGGCCGAATGGCGGGCCGCGCTCGCCCGCGAATACCTGCCGGATACCACTACGCTTGCAATTCCCGAGGACGCCGCAGGGCTGCCGGCGCCGCTCGATAAGCCGGCGCGCGGCGAGCCGGTCAACGGCTGGCTATGCCGGGGCGTTACCTGCCTTCCGCCCATCGCCGATCTTGTAAAATTGACGCAAATCGTTAAGCACACCCCAAAAAATCAGGAGAACGCATGAAGCAGCTCGCAACGATCCTGGCCGCCGCGGCCGCCGCTCTTTCGACCTCGCTGCCCGCCGCGGCAAGCGAGGAGCTCGCGAAAAAGCACAACTGCCTCGCCTGCCATTCGGTCGACAAGAAGATCGTGGGCCCGTCGTACAAGGAGGTCGCTGCCAAGTACCGCGGCGACAAGACCGCCGACGCGAAGCTCTTCGACAGGGTGAAAAAGGGCAGCGTGGGCGTCTGGGGCCAGATCCCGATGCCGCCGAATGCCACCGTGTCGGATGAGGACGTCAAGGCCCTGGTGAAGTGGGTTCTGTCGCAGAAATAAGCGCTTAGTACGGCGTGCTACGGTCCCGGCACGGCTGATCGCCGGCCGGGCTCCGAGGTATTATTGCCGGCCGGTCACCCGTACGCCGGCTCACACTCCCCGGAGAACTCGATGAAAAATTCCAGGATCGCCCTGTCGCTGCTGGCCGTCGTCGGCCTCGCCGCCTGCGGCGACAAGTCTGCCCCCAAGCCTGCCGCCAAAGCCGACGCCCCCGCCGCAACTGCCGCGCCGGCTGCCGCCGCCGTCGACATCAAGATCGGCCACGTCGGGCCGCTCACCGGCCAGATCGCGCACCTCGGCAAGGACAACGAGAACGGCGCGCGCCTCGCGATCGAGCAGGCGAACGAGGCCAAGATCAAGATCGACGGCAAGGACGCGAAGTTCACGCTCGTCGCCGAGGACGACCAGGCGGACCCGAAGGTCGGAACGACCGTCGCGCAGAAGCTGGTGGACGCGAAGGTCGCGGGCGTCGTCGGGCACCTGAATTCGGGGACGTCGATTCCGGCTTCGCCGATCTACAGCCAGGCCGGCATCCCGGTGATCTCGGGCTCGGCCACCAACCCGAAGCTCACCGAGCAGGGCTTCAAGACGCAGTTCCGCGTGGTCGGCCGCGACGACCAGCAGGGGCCGGCGATCGCCAACTATCTCGCGTCGAACACGAAGCCGAAGCTCGTCGCCGTCATCGACGACGCCACCGCCTACGGCGAGGGCCTCGCCAACGAGGTCGAGAAGTCGCTCAAGACGGCCGGCGTCAAGACGCTGCCGCGCGAGAAAGGCACCGACAAGACCACCGACTGGAAGGCGATCCTCACCAAGCTGAAGGGCCGCAACCCGGACGCCGTGTTCTACGGCGGCATGGACGCGACCGGCGGCCCGCTGCTCAAGCAGGGCAAGGAGCTCGGCATCAAGGCCGTCTTCTCCTTCGGCGACGGCGCCTGCACCGACGAGATGAACAAGCTCGCCGGCCCGGCCGCCGACGGCCTGCTCTGCTCGCAGGCCGGGATCCCGCCGCTCGCCTCGGACAAGAAATTCCTCGACGCCTACAAGAAGAAGTTCAACGTCGACCCGATCATCTACTCGCCGTTCACCTACGATGCGGCCAACCTGCTGATCGAGGCGATGAAGAAGGCGAACTCCGCCGACCCTTCGAAGTACCTGCCGGAGCTGCAGAAGATCAGCTTCACGGGCGCCACCGGGCCGATCTCGTTCGACGAGAAAGGCGATCGCAAGGACGCCGAGATCACCATCTTCACGATGAAGGGCGGCAAGCTCGACCCGATCGCGATCATCAAGGGCGGCAAGACCATCCCCTACCAGGAGTTCATCAAGAAATAAGGCCTACGCCCGCCAACGACGGCACCGCAAGGTGCCGTTTTTGTTTCTGCTAGGCTCTCGGGCACTGATGGACACCTTCCTGCAGCAGCTGGTGAACGGGCTCACCACGGGAAGCGTCTACGCCGTCGTCGCCCTCGGCTACACGATGGTCTACGGCATCATCCAGCTCATCAACTTCGCGCACGGCGAGGTGGTGATGATCGGCGCGATGGTGGCGTTCACGGTGATCAACGTGCTGGCCGGCGGCGCCATGCCGCCGCTCATGGTGGTGCTGATCGGCACCGCCTGCGCGATTCCCGTGTGCATGATGGTGGGCTACGCGATGGAGCGGCTCGCCTACCGGCCTTTACGGCGAGCGCCCCGCCTGGCGCCGCTGATCACCGCCATCGGCGTGTCGATCGTCCTGCAGCATCTGGCGATGCTGGTCTGGAGCCGCAACGTGCTCGCCTTCCCGCAGATCCTGCGTACCCAGACCTACGCGATCGGGGGCGCCTCCATCTCCAACGTGCAGATCGCGATCATCGGCGTCTGCGTCTGCATGATGGCCGGGCTCGCGCTGCTCGTCTATCGAACGCGCCTGGGCACGGCGATGCGCGCGACGGCGCAGAATCCGCAGGTCGCCGGCCTGATGGGCGTCGACATCAACCGGGTGATCGCCTTCACGTTCCTCATCGGCGCCGCGCTCGGCGCCGTCGCGGGCGTGCTGTACGGCACCTACTATGGCGTGGCGCAGTACACCATGGGCTCGATCCTCGGCCTGAAGGCGTTCTCCGCCGCGGTGCTCGGCGGCATCGGCAACATTCCCGGCGCGATGCTCGGCGGCGTGCTGCTCGGCATCGTCGAGGCGCTCGGCGCCGGCTACATCGGCGATTTCACCGATCTGTGCGCCTATGCCTGGCTCAAGGGCGCGCTCGGCGAGCGTTGCGCCGACGGCGGCCATTTCATTCTCGCGGGCTCGAACTACCAGGACGTGTTCGCCTTCCTGGTGCTGATCCTCGTGCTGGTGTTCCGCCCTTCGGGCCTGCTCGGCGAGCGCGTCGGAGACCGGGCGTGAAGGTCCGAGCGCCCGCCTGGGTCGGTGTTGTTCTCGTCGCCGCGGCGCTGCTTTGCCTGCCCTTCGCGCTGGCGTACGCCGGCACCGCGTGGGTGCGGATCGCCAACTTCGCGCTCCTGTACGTGCTCCTTGCCCTGGGGCTGAACATCGTGGTGGGGTTCGCGGGGCTGCTCGACCTGGGATATATCGCGTTCTACGCGGTCGGGGCTTACGTCTACGCGCTGCTCGCGAGCCCGCATTTCAACCTGCACCTGCCCTTCTGGGTAATCCTGCCGATCGGCGCGGCGATCGCGGCGTTCTTCGGCCTCCTCCTCGGCGCGCCGACGCTCAAGCTGCGCGGCGACTATCTCGCCATCGTCACGCTCG
>CAYOVM010000167.1:0-7251 GCA_964407355.1 uncultured Enterobacteriaceae bacterium | reverse complement strand
GCGCCCTTGTACTTGCGCGCGCGCCGGTAGCCCGCTTCGATGAATTCGGCGGTCGCGCCGCCGGAGAGCAGGTCCCACGCTTCGTCGATGATGACGATCTTCTTGCGGTCGCGGCTGAAGTACATCTCGCGGGTGATCCGGTACATCACGATCAGCAGCACCACGGTCTGCAGATCCTTCTTCGCCTTCAGCTCCTCGAGCTCCAGCACGATGAAGTCGGCGCTGAAATCGATCGTGGCGGCGCCGCCGAAGTACTTGCCGTAGGCGCCTTCGCGGGTATACGGATGCAGCATGGCCGCCAGGTCCTTGAGCCGCTGGTCTTCGTCCTGCTTGTCTTCGCCGAGGCTGCCGGTCGCCAGCAGATCGTGGATATCCGACACCGTCATGGCATTGCGCTTGTCGTTCCAGACCTTCTTGATCGCGGCGCCGAGCGTTGCGTACTGGAATCCGTTCAGCGGCTCGCGCGGAGAGACCATCTGGGCGAGCAGCGGCTGCAGCAGCTCCATGTCCTCGTCGATGTCCTCCACCAGCGCGAAGGGATTGAGGGAGAGCGGGGTCGATTCGGTGAACTCGATGAAGTTGCCGCCGAGCGAGCGGCAAGTCTTCTCGTAGGACCGGCCGATGTCGATGATCCAGACCCTGGCGCCGGTCCCGAGGTAGGAGGCCGCGATCTCGTTGAGCAGCAGGGATTTCCCGGAGCCCGACGTGCCGGCGATCGCGACGTTGTGGTTGCCGGCGGGGTTGTCGTAGACGTCGATCTGCATGACCTGGCCGCGCCGGCCTCCGAAGAACAGCACCGGCGTGCCCGTGCCCTGCCATTCGGCGATCAGCGGCGACATGTGAACGGCGTTGGCCGACGTCTTGGTCGTAATGCGCTTCATGCGCTTCAAATCGCCGTGAAACGCGGGAGACCAGGTCATCGGCAGGCTGCCGATGAGCGCCTGCGTCATCATCATGCTGTCGTTCGTCAGCTCGAAGCCCCGGGCGCGAAAGAGCGCGCGGGCGGCCTGCTCGGCGCGGGTGACGTCGTCGGGCGGCGCGAACAGCGCTATCGCGTGCTGGAGATCGACGAGCTGCTGGCCGTCGTCCAGGGACTTGAGCACGATGTCCCAGTCGGCCTTGCGCTCCTGCAGGTCGGGCAGAAACCGGGCCATGTAGCTCGTCGCATTGGTCGTGGCGCGCGCGGCCTTGAGGTAGGCCCAGTTGCGCGTCGCCTCGGCGTCGAGCACGTGGACGCCGAGGCTGAGTAGGAACGGGCAGGGAATCTGGAGCGTGCCCTGATAGAGGTCACCGATCAGGCTGCCCATGTTCCAGAGGGCGAATCGCGGCGGGAACGAGCGCACGGAGAGCATGCGGAGCTTCGTGACTGAGGAGCCGGCCGCATTGCCAAGCTCGATCTCCGACTTTCCGATCCGCATGTGCGTGCCGCGGTCGATAACCTGGGCGCGAAGCTCCCGGCCCTCGTCGTAGTTGAGAGGAAACGAATCGCCGTCTCCCCGGTGCGGATCGATCAGCGCCGAGATCCAGTTGATGAGATCGGCTGCGGTCCACGTTCGCGAAGGGAAGCCTGCCGCGTGAAGCGTGGCGCGAGTGCCGTCGCGCAGCAGGATCAGGTCGTCGAGCCGGGCGAGGTCGTCCGGATTTCCGGGAAGCGACACGCTGACGACCAGGCGAAACTCGCGCAGGAGATAGCTCTGGCTCGGCAACAGCGAGTGGCGAGCGCCCTCGAGGTAATGGCCGACGCGCCTGCGCGCCATGGTGCGATAGATGTTGCTGTGCCGCCCGGCGCGGCCGAACGTCGCAAGCTCGGGGATCTCGTCATCGGGAAGGCGGAGCCGGGCGTAGGCCGCCAGGCGCTTGCGGATGTCGGGGCTTGCGAACAGGTGAAATTGAAAACCGGTGCCGGGAGGAGCGGAGGCGTAGAGCGCCGTCAGGATTCGCGCCATTTCTTCGTCGCCCCCGGACTGGGGCCGAAGCTCCAGGCAGAAGGCGAGGGCATCGCGGTTGACGAAAACCTGCTGGTCCTCGAGATAGGCGCGGTAGGGAAGCCACTCGGAGAACGACGCGGCGTCGTCTGCTGCGGCGATGCGAGACGGGCGTGCCGGCGCGAGAGCGGACAGCTTTGCGCCCGAAAGCGCGGATTCGATGTCGTCGATAAGAGTGCGCAGCATGTTGAGCGGTCAAGGCATTGGTGTTGCGTCGATGGCGGATGAATCCGGTCCCGGAGGCAGCGGCAAGCGCTGCGGCGGCGCGAGCGGTTCGCTTGGGGCTTTCGACGGTGAGGCATCCGCGGCGGGGACCGGCGGCGCTACGCCGTCCAGCTTGCTGCGGGGCGTGGGCCGAACGTGCTCGATCAACCAGCGGCCTGTATCGACCAGCATGTGGACATACCCGTCCTCGTGGAGGTCACCGTCGCTGTCCTCCCATGGAGCAACCCACACGCGGAGCAGCCGCGGGTTCGAACGGATGCCATTGCTCGCAGCGCCCGGCTCGGCAGGCTGCGCAAGCGCGACCGACGACGCCCCATAGATGGCCGGTGTGCCCGTCGGCGACTTGGCGGGGGCAGACTGGCCACGGGAAAGGCGGCCGCCGGGACTCGAGTTTGCGTAGATTCCGGAGACCGATATGCAGCTGACGCCTTCAGGTGCCTTGCAGCCATAGCTGTCCGTTGCGTCGAGTCCGGACAGCGACGACGCGCAGCCCGAAAGCGCCGTGGCGGCGAGCGCCAGGA
Organism: uncultured Enterobacteriaceae bacterium; assembly: GCA_964407355.1. GTDB lineage: Bacteria > Pseudomonadota > Gammaproteobacteria > Burkholderiales > SG8-39 > SCGC-AG-212-J23. Next base: position 4,520 of record CAYOVM010000167.1, on the reverse strand, counting down.
TGGAACCGAATCGCTTGGTCATCGCGGTAGATTTGCTGCGGGCGCAGGCGCAAAGGCGCCTGCGGTGGTAAGGCCCAGCCACGCGTCGACCTGCGCGACGCTGGCTGCTCCCGGAAGCACGCGTCCGTCCGCAGCGACCAGGGTCGGCGTGCCGGCGATACCGAGACGCTCCCCTAGCGCGATGTTTCGATCCACCGGGTGGATGCACTCGCGGGCGGAGACGGGCTCGTCGCGCCACATGAGGGCATGCCAGGCAGACACGCGATCACCGGAACACCAGACCGCAACGGCCTTGCCGCGCGCTTCGGGATGAAGCGACTGGATCGGCATCAGGAACGTATAGATCGTCACGTCCGAAAGGCTCTTGATCTCCGCTTCCAGGCGCCGGCAGTAAGGGCAGTCCGGGTCGCTGAAGATGGCGAACGTGCGCGCGCCCGTCCCGCGAACTTCACGGATCGCGTCTTCGAGCGGGAGGGCTGCGAAGTCGATCCGGGTGAGCGTGTCCTTTCGCTCCGCGGTGAGATCGCGCTGGGCCTTCATGTCGTAGAGGTGGCCGAACAGAAAGAACTGCCCGGTTTCGTCGACATAGGCGATGTTGGCGCCCATCGCCACTTCGAATACGCCCAGCCAGGGCGTTGCGCTCACCGTGCCGAAGCGAGTCGCCGGGTAGAGAGTCTTCAATCGCTCAAGCAGGGCGGCCGAAGGCGGCGCGCTCGTCTGCGCGACGGAGGCCAGCGGCACCGCGAGGCCAATGAGAAGAGTGCAAAGCGTGGTGCGAAGGCTATTCATCGTCATCGTTCTTCCTGTTCAGTTGGTGTAAACGGTCGGCGAGTTGCGGAAACTCGCCCTCGTCTCTGGCTTGCGCGTCGAGCGAGCCTTGCAGGGCGACGCCCTGGGTCAGCACCACATCAACGGTGCGTCCGGCATCGACCTCGATCACCGGAAACACCTTTTCGGCGAGGCTGATGTAGTACTGGGCGAGCCGGTCGAGCGCACGGCCCACGCCTATTCCGACCCCCGCCTGGAGTTGCTTTTCCGGGTCCACGGTGCTCGTCGCGCCGAGCGGCGAAACGGAGACCGTGGTCGCGCTCTGCTGAAACGCATGCCCGATGCCGCTCGCGACGCCGGCCAACAGCGCATTGGCGAGGATCTGTCCCTGCTTGGAAACCAGCCGCCCGCGCATCCCGGCCTTGCCGTCTTCGCCGGTGATGTAGCCTTTGACGGGGACATCGAGCGCCGTGCCGTCTTTGGTGACGCAGGAAAGCGATTCGGTCCGGATGTAGGCGCGTTCCGAGCTGATGTCCCCATAGCCGGCACCGACGACGAAGCATTCCTTAATCCGCGAGCGGAAGAAGTTCGGCAGCACCGCGTTGTCCACCAGCCGAAGCAGGACAGGCTGCGGGTTGCGCTGCGACATGCCGCCGGTCGGCGCGTCGAGGCCGCCGAGAAGGATCGCCCGGGTGAATGCGCCGCTCGGGATGTAACGACGCGAATCGCGCGGTGGCGAGTTGGTACCCTTAGATGGCTCGGCTGCGCTCTTGGCGGCCTTGGTGCTTGTGCCGTCTGCGAGGGCAATGCTGACGATTCCGGATGGGAGGGCAGAGGTGGCGTTGCCCGTCGTCACGCCTTGCGAGACCGCGGCCGTGGTGCCTGCACGCGCCAGTGGAGGAGGAGGCAGCTGCTGCAGTGACGCCGCGGCGCTAGTTTGCTCGGCGCCGATACGATCAGGCCCGAAGCTCGCGGGCGCGGGCGGTACGGCGATCGGCGGGGGCGGGAGCTGCGTCAGCTTCGATTGCTCGAGCTTCTGCAGCCGCTCCAGCATCACCTTGTTCTGGCCCTCGAGCTCGGTGTTGCGCTGTGACATCTCGCGCGATTTCTGCTCGATGGCCTTCAACTGGGCGTCGGCTTGTCCCCTCCAGGCGTCCCGGGGATCTACCTGGGCGCCGGGAGCCAGGATGCTGGTCTGCTTCGGCTTCTCGACGCGCTCGCTCGATCCCCGCGCTCCCGTGAGAGCCGCCGAGGCGATCGCAGCCACGATGACGAAGCAGACGATTCCGCCCAGCAGCAGGTATTGGCGGCGCTTTGCTGCGCCGGGGCTGACAGCAGTTGGTTCAGTCATTGGCTTGCCGCTCACGGATTACGAACAGGTTCGTGACTTCGCCCGGGCACAGAGTCCGCTGCTCCAGGCTCACCGCCATGACGCCGGACTTGTAAAGGTCGGCCTCGTTGAGGGTGACGTCGGCGTTCGACGCGTTTGCGAGCTGGTACTTCTCGCCGACGATCCCGGCCCCGAGGTAAACGCGTTGCAGCGTCAGGCGAACCCCCGGCCAAAGCGCCAAGTCACGCGCGGTTTCCCGGATTTCCATGTCCTCGGGCAGCGCATCGCTTGCCATCGCGAGCAGCAGGTTCTTGATCGTGCGCACGTGCCGGCCGCTGCGCTCCAGCCGTGAGGCGGACGCCTGGACCTCGCGGCCTTCCCGGATCACGATGCTGTCGCTCGGCGAGTCGATCGGCTGCAGCAGCAGCGCGACCGTGCCGCGGTCGGAACTGACGAAGAGATTGATGGGCTTGGTGCTGCCGGCCTGTGCCGGGCGCACGAAGATCTGCCCTTTGTCTTCGTCCTTCTCCAGCACGAAGTCGCCGGCGTTGCCGGTCACCTTGCGGACGCGGCCACGCTCGAAAGCGATGCGGGTCACCTCCTTCTGCGAGATCTTGGCGAACACCGTCTCGCCGTCCTTCGCATCCACGATCTGCAGCGCGGAGGCGGGGAGGCTAAACGCCAGCAGCAGGAGAAGCGGGATTTGGCTTGGTCTCAAGCGGATCATTGGGATTGGTTTCTCGAAAAGCCTTGAGGAAAATCTGACCGGCCGTGTACTGGAACTCGATGGCATAGCCCTTGGTGACCTCGGATACCCGGCGGTCGCTGATGAAAGTAGTTAACTGCCCGCGTATACCCACCCTGAGCGTTCCTTCGTCGACGGTCAGGTCTCGCGCGCTGAATACCGTGGCCGCGCCGTCGCGCTTCAAACGCTCGGCTGCGGAAAGAAGCGTCGCTCGAAGTTCTCCATAGGCGGCAGGCGCCGCGTACTGCAGAAGCACCTTGGACTGATGATCGACGCTCTGCGGGGTGACGTTGAGCGTCAACTGCATCAGGAAGTAACCCATCTGCTCCAGGTACTCCGCGCTCACGCGCTCCTCTTCCACCCAGAACGTCTTGTGCACAGACGGAGGCATCACGACCACTCGCTGATGGCTCGACAGCCGGAACGTGAGTGCCGCGAGGACCAGATTGATGAGCATCGATCCGATCAGCAGGGCAAGCAGTAGGGCGGTCGCCCGGCGCACGCTCGCGAGGTCTTGACGCATGAACGCGAGCTTCATCCGACCATCTCCCGCAGGTGCGAGGGCGGTGTTCTTTTCAGGCCCGTGACGGGCGCCGGGAGGTACCAGTAGATGAGATGCAGCGCGAAGGCCGGGTGCTTCCCCGACTTCGCCCGGCCGTAGGCGGCGGCGAGGATGAAGCCAAGCGCGCAGCCGCTCAGGAAGAACCCCGAGACCATGCCCACCAGCGCGGAGGCGAGCACAAGCAGCGACAGATCGAGGTCCCACCAGAACATGCGCGGCGCTTCGTTCAGGCGTCTCGGAATTTCGAGCGAGAGATCGGCCATCGGCTGCGCGTCAGATGACCGCCGTCATGATGCTGTCGATGATCGTCGGCACGTAGACCATGAACAGCGCGAACACGATGCCGACCAGGGCCGGAATGGGCGAGGAACGGGCGACACCGATGCCGGCACCCAGAATGAAGGCGGCGATGGCAATCGACTTGCCGAGAAAGCCGGTGGCCCAGTTGAGCAGCGTCGAATAGACGGTCTGGAACTCCGTGCCGGTGGTGCCGGCGATGGCGGACCCTGCGAGCAGGGCGAGTAATACGGCGACAGCTGCGTTGCTGACGACTTTCCTGATCACTTCAGTCTCCCTTCGGTTGCAAGTGGTTTTGAATCGGATGGAACCTTCACTGGCTTGGCGGCAGGTCCCGTCCGTTTGGCAGCGCCTGCCCTGAGATTGCGTTGCACCTTCTTGACGTAGGCGCTTCGCTTACTAGGGTTCACGGCGTTGTATGCGCCTACCGCTTCCCAGGTGTATCCGTAGCGGTAGATGTTGCGAGCGAGCAGCCACGCGCCGACGTGGATGCTGGTGCAGGGCTGAAAGAGATCGCGCTCGCTGATTCCGTACTCGGCGAGCTTCGGAAGCCACGCCGAGTTGATCTGCATGAGGCCGATGTCGCGGGAGCCGTTCGCGTTGCGTCCGACGGCAAGCGGATTCAGGCTCGACTCGGTTTGCGCGATGGCGTAGAGCACGGCACTGTTGACCTGGTAGCGTGCTGCCGCTTCGTCCCAGCAGGCCTGGGCGGGCATTGCGGCGCTGAGGACGAGCGCGAGCATCACCCGCGCCTGAGTTCTTCCTCCCCTAATCGTCTTCACGCTTCTTCTCCCTTTGCTTCGGGCAATCGCTGGATT
>CAYOVM010000166.1:0-7340 GCA_964407355.1 uncultured Enterobacteriaceae bacterium | reverse complement strand
GTCGCGGCGTTCTGCGGCAGCACCACGGTCGGCATCAGGTTCAGGTTCTGCACGCAGGCCGAGCCGATGCCCTCCACCTGGCCCTTGGCGTTGAACTTGATCGGGCCGCCGAGCATCATCTTGTCGGTGATGTTGGTCTGGCGGATGGCGTCGGCGAGGGTCTTCGGGTCGGTGCTGCGCGCGCGCTTGAAGGCGTCGGCGGCGATCAGGATCGCCTCGAAGGTGAAGCCGGCGTTCAGGCCGTGGAACACCAGCTTGTCCTTGGGGTTCTGCTTGAGGAACGCCTTCTCCACCACCTTGGTGAGCGGCGCGTTCGGGTTGTACCAGGGCACGTTGGAGATCGCGTGCTCGGAGAGCTTGCCGAGGGTCTTGAAGTACTGCTCCTCGTACATGCCGGGCGAGCCGGGGCTGATGATGCCCATCGGGTTCCAGCGCTGCTTCACCATCTCGCGGCGCAGGAGGATGGCGTCGTTCAGGCGGCAGACATAGAGGAGGAAGTCGGCGTTGGCGGCCTTCGCCTTGGAGACTTCGACCGTCAGGTCCTTCGCCGCCGGATCGTAGGAGATCGTGTCGACGATCTTGAACGGCAGCTGCGTCCGCGTCGGCAGCAGCGCCTGGATGCCCTTGGTCATCCCCTGGCCGAAGGTATCGTTGACGTGCATGTAGACGGCGGTGCGCGGCGCTACGTTGGTGGCGCGGAAGAGATCGCCGATCAGGTCGAGGCCGTTGCGCACGATGTCGCCGGCGGTCTGGAAATTGCGGAACACGAACTTGTAGCCCTGCTCGGTGATCTGCGGCGCCGCGGCGATATTGATGATGAACGGCACGCCGCGCTGCTCGGCGACCTGCGCGATCGCCGCGGCGGCGCCCGAGTCGAAGGGCCCGACCAGCACGTTCGCGCCTTCCTGGATGAGGCGCTCCGCCCGCGTGCGGGCGGTGTCGACGTTGGTCTCGAAGTCGGCGTTCATCAGCTCGATGTCGACCCCGAGCATTTCCTTGATGACCCCCGGCGCGAGGTCCGCGCCCTTCTGGCACGACTGGCCGATGAAGCTGAGATAGCCCGAGCGCGGCAGGATCACCCCGACCTTGAGCTTCTGCGCCTGCGCGCGGACGATGCCGAACGGGCTCGCTGCGGCGAGCGCTCCCGCGGCGAGCGCGCGGTTGAAATTGCGGCGGTTCATCTGTCTTCCTCCCGGTAAGCGGGTTGTTATAGACCATTACAATTGCGTGCGCAAACCATGGCAGCTCCCACTCGCGCGGTACGGCTGGGCGCCGCGGACGTCGCGCTCGAGCGCCGTAGCGGCGGGATAGTGCATCTTCGCTCGCCCCACGCCCTGGGCGCCTACCCGAGGTCGATGGCCGAAAGGCTCGATTACTGGGCGGCGAACGCGCCCGACCGGGTGCTCTTCGCCCAGCGCGAGTCGGGCGGCGCCTGGCAGCACTTCACCTATGCGGAGGTGCGGGACGGGGCGCGCCGGGTCGCTCAGTCTCTCCTGGACAGAAAGCTGAGCAAAGAGCGCCCGGTGGCCGTGCTTTCGGGCAACGACATCGAGCACGCCCTGATCGAGCTCGGCGCCCTGTACGCCGGCATCCCCTACGCCCCCGTCTCGCCCGCCTATTCGCTGCTGTCCTCGGATTTCGCGAAGCTGAAGGGCATTATCGAGCTGCTGACTCCGGGGCTCGTCTACGCCTCGATGGAAGGCGCCTTCAGCCGCGCCATCGACGCCGCCGTTCCTCCGGGCACGGAAGTGATTTTCAAGGACAGTTTTTTTCTCCTGGAAAAGACGAAGGCAAGCGCAGCGGTCGATTTTGCACACTCGCGCGTCACCCCCGACACTATCGCCAAGTTCCTCTTCACCTCCGGCTCGACCGGGATGCCCAAGGCGGTGATCAACACCCACCGCATGTGGTGCTCGAACCAGCAGATGATCCGCACCATGCTCGCGTATTTCCAGGACGAGCCGCCGGTGATCGTCGACTGGGCGCCGTGGCACCACACCGCGGCGGGCAACCACGATTTCGGCCTGGTCCTCTACAACGGCGGCACGTACTACATCGACGAGGGCAAGCCGATGCCCGGGGCGATCGAGACCACGGTGCGCAACCTGAGGGAGATCGCGCCGACCTGGTATTTCACCGTGCCGAAGGGATACGAAGCGCTATTGCCTTTCTTTCGCAAGGATCCCGAGCTGAGAAAAACATTTTTCAGCCGATTGAAAGTGCTGTGGTTCGCCGGGGCCGGCCTGTCGCAGCACGTCTTCGACGAGATGAAGCGGCTCGCGCTCGACACCTGCGGCGAGCAGATTCTCTTTCTCACCGGCCTGGGCTCCACCGAGACCGCGCCCTACGCGCTCGGGCGCACGTGGGACACCGCGAACGCCGCCAACATGGGCCTGCCGCCGCCCGGCGTCGAGCTCAAGCTGGTGCCGTTCGAGAACAAGTACGAGATGCGATTGAAAGGGCCCAGCGTCACGCCGGGCTACTGGCGCCAGCCCGAGCTGACAGCGGCCGCCTTCGACGAGGAGGGCTACTACCGTCTCGGAGACTCTTTTGTCTTTGAAAACGAGAACAAACCGGAACTGGGCTTGATCTATAAAGGCAGGATCGCCGAAGATTTCAAATTGTCCACCGGCACCTGGGTGCATGTCGGGCCGCTGCGCGCGGGCTTCATCGAGCACTTCGCGCCGATGGTGCGCGACGTCGTCTTCGCGGGCGAGGGACGCAGCGAGGTCTGCGCCCTGGTGTTTCCCGCGCCGGGCTTTTCCCAGGAGGCCTTCGACGCGAAGCTCGCGGCGCTGCCGGGCAGCGGCAGCTCCAACCGCATCGCCCGCTGCGCGATTCTCGACGAGCCGCCTTCGCTGGACGCGGGCGAGGTGACCGACAAGGGAACGATCAACCAGAAAGCGGTTCTGAATCGAAGGCAGGAGCTGGTGAAAAAACTCTATGAACCTTGAAGCGCTCGTGGCGATCGACGTCCACACCCACGCGTGGAAGTCGGCCCTGCGCGTGGACGACGCGCTCACCGAGTCGCAGGAGGCGATGGGGCGCTATTTCCGCTACCAGCCGCAGCACCAGACGGTGCCCGAGATGGCGGCGTATTACCGCAAGCTCAAGATGGCGTTCGTCGTTTTCACCGTGGATGGAGAGAAAGGGGCGAGCGCCAAAATCACCAACGAGGAGATCGCCGAGCTCGCGCACCAGCACGCGGACGTCGCGATCCCTTTCGCCAGCGTCAATCCGCACCGGGGCGCGGAAGGGGTTCGCCTCGCAAAAAAACTGATAAATGACTACGGCGTGAAAGGCTTCAAATTCCATCCCTCCGTGCAGGGGTTCTTCCCCAACGACCCGATGGCGTACCCGCTGTACGAGGTCATCGCCGAGGCGAAGCTGCCGGCGCTTTTCCACAGCGGCCAGACGGGCGTGGGCGCCGGCACGCGCGGCGGCGGCGGTATCCGCCTGAAGTACTCGCACCCGATGCTGCTCGACGACGTGGCGGTGGATTTTCCCGACATGCCGATCGTGATCGCCCACCCGTCGTTTCCCTGGCAGGAGGAGGCGCTCTCGGTCGCCACCCACAAGCCGCAGGTCTACATCGACCTGTCGGGCTGGTCGCCGAAATACTTCCCGCCGATCCTCGTGCAGTACGCCAACACGCTGCTCAAGGACAAGGTCCTCTTCGGCTCCGACTATCCGGTGCTCTCCCCGGAGAAGTGGATGGAAGAATTCGCCAAGCTGCCGATCAAGCCCGAAGTGAAGCAGAAAATCTTCAAGGAGAACGCGGCCCGGCTTCTCGGGCTCTAAAGCGCATGCCCGTACGCCAGGAAATCAGCGAAGGCCGCGTTCCGGTCAAGGTCTATACCGACGAGATCGAGCCGTCGGCGCGCGCCCAGCTCGTCAACATCTCGCGGCTGCCGATCGTGCACCACCACGTCGCCGCGATGCCCGACGTGCACCTGGGCATCGGCGCCACGGTCGGCTCGGTGATCCCGACGCTGAAGGCGGTCATTCCGGCCGCGGTCGGCGTGGACATCGGCTGCGGAATGATCGCCACGCGGCTCTCGCTCACCGGAAACGACCTCGACGAGAAAACCCTGCGCAAGGTCTACGACCAGATCTCGCGCGACATCCCGGTGGGATTCGAGCAGCACAACGATCGCGATGTTCGCGCGGATGCGGCGGGGGTCTTCAAGAAGAGTTTATTAAAAATAATCCAGAAGCACCCCGGGATCGGGAAACGGGTCGGCAAGCGCTCGAGCTGGGCGCACCAGATGGGCACGCTGGGCGGCGGCAACCATTTCATCGAGCTTTGCCTCGATGAATCGAACCAGGCCTGGATGATGCTGCATTCCGGCAGCCGCGGAATCGGCAACGCGATCGGTACCTACTTCATCGCGCTCGCGAAGAAAGACGCCGAAAGAAACGCCGCCCATCTGCCCGACGCGGACCTCGCTTATTTTCCCGAGGGCGCGACCCACTTCAATGATTACGTCGAGGCGGTAGGCTGGGCGCAGGACTATGCGAGCCGCAACCGTGCCGAGATGATGGACCTCGCGCTCGGCGCGCTGCGCCGGCATCTGCCGGCCTTCCAGATCGTCGGCAGCGCGGTAAACTGCCACCACAACTATGTCGAGCGCGAGGTCCACTACGGCGAGAGCGTATGGCTTACCCGCAAGGGCGCGATCCGCGCCGGCGCGGGCGAGCTCGGCATCATCCCGGGCAGCATGGGCGCGCGCAGCTACATCGTGCGCGGCAAGGGCGCGGCGGAGAGCTTTAACTCCTGCGCCCACGGCGCCGGCCGCAGGATGAGCAGGAACGAGGCGAACCGCCGGTTCAGCGTCGAAGACCTGCAGGCGCAGACCTCGGGCGTGATCTGTCGCAAGGACCGCGGCGTGCTGGACGAGATTCCCGGCGCCTACAAGGACATCGACGCGGTCATGGCAAACCAGTCCGACCTGGTCGAAATAGTCCACACATTGAAGCAGGTGCTATGCGTGAAAGGCTGAAGAAGTGGCGGCTCATCCCGATGATGGTCATGTCGACTGAGCGTCCGGACCTGATGCGGCGGCGGCGCTTCCTCGGCGCTGCGGCCGCCGGCGCGTGCCTTCCGTCCGGCCTGTTGTTTTCGCCGGCGCTCGTCGCGCAAAGCGCGCCGCTCACGCCCGCCTGCGGCAAGCAGACCGCGCGCCAGACCGCCGGACCGTTCTTCAAGCCGGACTCTCCGCGCCGGGTTTCTTTGGTCGAGAATGCGACACGAAGCTTGAAACTGACAGTGACAGGCTTAGTGTTGTCCGGCAGCTGCACACCCGTCCCGAACGCGCTGCTCGATTTCTGGCACGCGGACGAGTTCGGCGAATACGACAACAAGGGCTTCAGCTATCGCGGCCACCAGCTCGCCGACGCGCAGGGACGCTGGCGGCTCGAGACCATCCTTCCCGCCGAGTATCCCGGCCGCGCGCGCCACATCCATGTGAATGTGCAGGCGCCCGGCCGGCGCGTCCTCACCACGCAGCTCTATTTTCCCGAGGAATTCGGGCGCCACGACGGGCTGTACCAGCGTTCCCTCGAGCTGAAGATCGCCAGAAAGCCGGACCTGCTGGAGGGCCGGTTCGATTTCGTCGTCGACGCGTAGCCGCGCTCAGCGGCTGAGCATTCCATCGAGGATCGCCTGTCTTTCCCGGCACCGCGGCTGTCCCCAGCACAGCCGAAAGGTCCGAGCCGGACCCGCATCGTGGTGAATCCTGATTTCCCAGGGCTTGCCCATCAGCTCGGCGTGCACGTAGCTCGCGAACGCCTCGGCGAAATCATCGAATGGATTGGTGGCGGCGTAGAGAGTCGCGAAGCTGGTGCGCTCCAGAGCCCCGTATACCTCGAGCATCCGAGTCGCGTCGAGACGAGCGGGCGCCCTGGAGTAGTAGACGACGTTCTTGCGCTGGGGAAACTGGGCATCGAACACGCTTACGTATTGGCGCCCGTCCGGCGAATGCGTCCAGGCGAGGAGGAAGAACGGATAGTCGGCCGGCCTGACCTTCTCGGGAGGCGTCGCCCATGACGGATGCACCGTGGCGCCGATCGAGAATATATGCCCCAGCTCGTGCAACAGGATGTACTGGATCGCGTTCTTCCTGTTGTTCTGCGCTTCGCTTTCGATCACTGCCTCGAGCCGGACCCCGGGCGCGCTCGTGAAGGGCGTACCCTCTTTCCATGTGGCCCAGGCGTTGGCGCTGCGGTCCAGCGTGGTCGGATCCAGCACGATGAATCCCGCCACGGGTTTCCCCGAAGCGTCGACGACATGGTCGGTGAATCCGGTGCTGCCGATATCCTCGATGAAATAGATGCCTGCCAGCTTGGCGGCCAGCGGGACCCGGATCTGCCGAGGCAGCTCGGCGAGCGCTTCATGAACGTCCCGCATGAAATCCGGCGCCAGCTTCGCCGCGCGAGGCCGGTTCGGGATCGCTCCTTGTATGTTCTCGAGAGTCACATAGGCCACCAGCTCCGGGGTTCCCGCGCCAATCCGTTCCTCCAGTGGCCTGGACAGCGCGTTCTGCCAGTAGCCGAGCCGCTTGACGGCGTGGTCGGAGATCGCCTTCACCGCGCAAGCCTTGTCGGTTTCGCCGCAGGGAACATAGGGCTTTCCCATCACTATCGCGAACCACTGCGGAGCCCATTGCGCCAAAGCGATCGACAGAATGAAGATGCCGATACCTATCCACAACCGGCGCGACCTGATGCCCGGGAGCACTCCGTGCCTACTTCGGCGGAGCTTCGCGGATCAGCAGGCCGGTGCTCGACACGCGCAGCTCGAGCTCGGCCGGCCGGGTCACCGGGACGAAGCTCGCCGAGCCGTACTCGGCGTCGAACGCCGAGGCGAGAAACGGGTAGCGCTCGCGCATCCGGAAGAGATTCACCGGCCGCTCCTGGCCGAGCGAATGCACGGTGCGCGGCGCGGAGCGCTCCTGGGCGATGTCGCGGTAGCGTCCCGCCACCCGGTCGAGCTCGTAGGCGGTATGCAGGCCGAGCAGGCTGGCGGCGGGCTTCCACTTGAGCACGCGCGCATCGACGTAGACCTCGTCGCCCGCCACGTCGAAAATCGCGTCGCGCCCGTCGGCAAGATGCATCGAGACGATGAAGCGCTGCGGGCTCGTCGGCTGGACCGTAAGGCGCGCCGCAACGTCTTCGCGCGTGAGAGCGCGGTAGCCCTGCATGCCGAGCGCGATCATCCCGGCCACGCTGCCGAGCGAAAGCAGGAGCAGCCCGGCGAGGGTCCGGACCGCAAAGCCCAGCGGCCGCAGCCGCACGAGCGCGACGATCGCGGCGAGGATCAGCAGCGCGCCGAGCGCTCC
>CAYOVM010000165.1:1523-7349 GCA_964407355.1 uncultured Enterobacteriaceae bacterium | reverse complement strand
GAGTCGGTCAAGACGGGGGAGATCGTCGCGCCCTTCGAGAAGGCGCGGAAGTAGCATTCAGTTCTCCTTCGAACTGCTGCTGGAGGCGCTGCTCTTCGGCGCCTTGCTCGGCTGTTTCTATGCCGCGGTAAGCATCGGGCTGTCGGTCTCGTTCGGCCTGCTCGATGTGCCGCACGTCGCGCACCCGGCGATCATGGTGCTGGGCTCGTACTGCACCTGGATCCTGGCTGCGCGCGGCTGGGACCCGATCGTCGCCGGCGTGGTGCTGATGCCGCTGTTTTTCGTGCTGGGCGTGCTCATCTACCGCTTCTACTACGAGGTCTTCGAGCGGCGCGGCAGCGACGCGGGCGTGCGCGGCCTCGCCTTCTTCTTCGGCCTCGCCTTCATCATCGAGGTGGGCCTGATCCTGGTGTTCGGCGTGGACCAGCGCTCGGTCGAGGCTTCGTACATCGGCAAGAGCTTCTCGCTGGGGGATTTCCGCATCCCGATGCGGATGGTGGTGGCGTTCGGAGTCGCCCTGCTTTTGACTTTTTCATTGAGTATTTTTTTAGGAAAAACTTTTATAGGGCGGGCGATCAAGGCCGTCGCGCAGGACGAGCCGGCGCTGCGGCTGATGGGCGCCGACCCGGTGTACATCAAGCAATGGGCCTTCGGCCTCGCCACCGCGGTATCGGCGCTGGCGGGCGCGATGCTCATCATCGTGAGCCCCGTCGAGCCGGCGATCGACCGGCTCTATATCGGCCGCACCTTCTGCGTGGTGGTGCTCGCGGGCCTGGGCAGCATGACCGGGACGCTGGCGGCGGGGCTGATCCTCGGCGTCGCGGAGTCGATCGTGCTGATGCAACTGGGCGCCTCGTGGGCCCCGGCGGTCGCTTTTTCGCTTTTGCTGATTGTTTTAGGAATCCGGCCGCAAGGATTGTTCGGAAGATGAGTGTCCGATGAGCGGCCGCAATTTCTGGATCGGCGCCGTCGCCGTCCTCGTCCTGGGGATCGGCCTGCCGCTCGCGCCGGCCATCAACGAGTACTTCTTCTACGCCGGCTACATGGTGCTGACCTTCGTGGTGCTCGCCACCGCGTGGAACATCCTCGGCGGCTACGCCGGCTACGTGAACTTCGGCCCGCCGGCGTTCTTCGGCGTCGGCGCCTACGCCGCGGTGCTGCTGCTCAAATGGGTCCAGGCGCCGCTCGCCCTGCAGATCGCGGGCGCGGCGGCGGCGGCCGGCCTGCTCGGCTTCGGCGTCGGCCTGCTTACCCTCAGGCTGCGCGGCATCTTCTTCGCCATCGCCACCGTCGCGGTGGTCTTCATCATGGAGACGCTGATGGTCAACTGGCGCTACGTCGGCGGCGCCACCGGGCTGCAGCTCCTGCGCCCGCCGGTCGAGCTCTTCGACAGCTACACGCGGATGCTCTTCGCGGTGATGGCGGTCATGTCGGTCGCCGCGGTCTCGATCGCGCGCTACATCCAGGTGTCGTGGATCGGCCGCGGCCTGCGCGCGCTGCGCGACAGCGAGGAGGCGGCGGAGTCGAGCGGCGTGCCGACGCTGAAGCTCAAGCTCTTCGCCTGCACGGTCTCGGGCGCCCTGATGGGCGCCGCCGGCGCGCCGATGCCGATGTACCTCAGCTTCATCGAGCCGGCGTCGACCTTCAACCTGAGCTACACCATCGGCGCGCTGGGCGGCGCCATCATCGGCGGCATGTCGCACTGGGCCGGCCCGATCGTCGGCGCGATCCTGCTCGGCACGCTGCAGCAGATCGTCACGGTGACGATCTCGAGCGAGATGAACGTGCTGGTCGTGGGCGTGCTGCTGGTCTTGTTCGTCGTCGCCGCGCCGGAAGGCATCGTGGGGCTTTTCAAGAAATTCAAATCCTCCGGACGCCCGTGAACGCGCCGCTGTTGAAAATCAAAGGCGTCTCAAAAAGCTTCGGCGGCTTTGTGGCGCTCGCCGGGGTCGACCTGGAGATCGCGCAGGGGGAGCGCTTCGGCCTGATCGGGCCCAACGGCTCGGGCAAGACCACGCTCATCAGCTGCGTGTCGGGGGCGCTGCGCAACGAGTCGGGCTCGATCCTCTTCGACGGCGAGGAGGTGAGCAGGCTTGCCGCCTACCAGCGCACCCGGCGCGGCATCGCGCGCAGCTTCCAGATTCCGCGGCCGTTCCGCAGCATGAGCGTGCTCGAGAACCTGATGGTGCCGCTCCAGTACGTGGTCCACAGCGGGGAGAGCGATTCGCTCGAGACCGCGATGGACCTGCTGCAGAGCATCGGTCTCGCGCAGAAAGCGCACACGCCCTCGAGCCAGCTCTCGCAGGTCGAGCTGCGCAAGCTCGAGCTCGCGCGCGCGATGGCGGCGCGGCCGCGGCTGCTCATCTCCGACGAGGCGATGGCCGGGCTCTCGGGCAGCGAGGTGGAGGAGGTGCTGAAGATCCTGTTCGACCTGAACGCGCGCGGCATCACCATCATCATGATCGAGCACATCATGCAGGCGGTGATGCGCTTCTCGCAGCGCGTGGTGTGCCTGGACGCCGGCAGGATCATCTGCGAGGGCACGCCGGCCGAGATCGTGAGGCACCCGGAAGTGCAGAGGGCCTATCTTGGCGCTTAGCCTCGAGATTCGCGACGTCGACGCGGGCTACGGGGCCGTCCGGGCCCTTCATGGGGTTTCGCTTTCCATAAAAGAAGCCGAAACGGTCGCGCTGCTGGGCACCAACGGCAACGGCAAGAGCACGCTCATGAAGTGCGTGATGGGGATGGTGCGGCCCACTCGAGGCTCTGTTTTTCTCGATCTGGAAAACAAGAAATACGACTTGACGAAGCTTTCGACCGAGGAAATCGTCGACCTCGGCGTGGCGATGGTGCCGGAGGGCCGGCGGCTCTTCCCCAAGCTCACCGTCGAGGAGAACCTGCTGCTGGGCGCCTACCGCCCCGCGGCGAGAAAGCAGATGGCGAGGAACAGCGCATTCTGCTACGAGGTGTTTCCCGTGCTGGCGGAGCGCAGGCGGCAGCTCGCCGGCTCCATGTCCGGCGGCCAGCAGCAGATGCTCGCCATCGCGCGCGCGCTGATGTCGGCGCCGAAGCTCCTGCTCGTCGACGAGCCCTCGGTCGGGCTCGCGCCGATCCTGGTGTCGCACACCATCAGCACGATCAAGCAGCTCAAGGACAAGTACGGCCTGACGGTCCTGATGGCCGAGCAGAATTTCCACCAGGCGATCCGCATCGCCGACCGCGGCTACATCATCGTGCACGGCGAGATCGTGTTCGACGGCGGCGTGCGCGAGCTCGAGCAGAACGCCCTCGTGAAGAACTATTACCTCGGCTCCGCCGCATGAATTTCAAGCAGCTGCACATCGGCGCGTACGGCGCGGTGATGGGGCTCGCGGGCCTGGGCCTGAGCGCGCGCGCGGCGGCGCCTTTGTTTCCCGGGACCTTTCGAGCGCCGGCGTATTTCACCGAGCTGTGGGTGCTCCTCGGCGCGCTCGCCCTGCTCGTGCTGCTTCCGCTTTATTTTCTGAAACTAATCTTTCATCGGCAGGCGGTGAAGGACGACTTCACCGATACCGGGCTGATCGGCTTCTGCGGCGCGCTGCCGGTGGGGATGACGCTGGTGGCGGGCGGGATCGGCCCCTACGCGCCCGCCTTCGCGAGCGGGCTGTGGTGGGCAGGCTGCGCGCTGCTCGCCTGCTTCATGGTGTGGGCGCTCGCGCGCTGGCTCTCCGGAACGGTCGAGCTCGCGAAGCTGAACGCGGGATGGCTGATCGTCCTGGTCGGGGGCATCGTGGTGCCGGGGCCTGGAATCGGCCTGGGGCACGCGGAAGCGTCGCGGTATTTCTTCGGCGTCTCCGCGAGCGCCTGCGTGCTGCTGATGCCGGTGCTCTTCTATCGCGCAGGCGCCGTGGCGCCGCTGCCCGAGCTGCTGCGTCCGACCTGGTTCATCCTGCTCGTGCCGCCCTCGCTCATCTACGCGAACGGCGTGGCGCTCTTCGCCTTCGAGCCCTTCGAGGTCCTGTACTTCTTCGGCACCGCGCTCGCCGTCGCGCTCTGCGTGTGCTCGCGCAATTTCCTGCGCTGGCCGTTCGGGCCCGCGTGGTGGGCCTTTACCTTCCCGCTGGACGCCTTTGCTTACGCGGCCGCGCGTTACGCGCAATCCCACCCTTCGCTGCTGTGGAAGTCGGTCGCCGCGATCGCGATCCTGCTCGCGACCCTCGTTGTTTCCCTTGTCCTCCTGAAAACCCTTTTTTCTGCCGTTGCCAATCTTCGCAGCGCTGCATCGCGAGCGGCGTGAACTCGGCCTGCGGCCGGTCGCCGCCGATGATGAACATCAGGATGTGCTCGCGCCCCGGCTCGTCGTAGGTCACGTTCATGAAGCGCCGCGCCACGCCCACCGGCAGCGAGATCACGTCGAGCGGCCCGAGATCGACGTGCTCCATCGCCGCGCCTTCGTTCCACTCGCAGCGCCAGCGCCCGGTGATCGCGATGAAGGTCTCGTTCGTGTCGTGGTTGTGCATCAGCGGGCCCTTGCCGGGCTTCGCCTTGCAATAGCCGAGGTTGAAGCCTTCGGCGATCGGGATCGCCGGCATCGCGGAGGCGTCCTGGCCCACCGGCGAAGTCACGGCGTCGCCCGCCGCGCTGGGCGGCTGAAAGCCGATGACCGCGTACAGCGTGCGCCGGCATTCCGGCAGGGGACTGTCGGGCAGGCCGCCGTCGGAACCTTTCAGCTCGCTGAAGCGCGCGACCCTCTTCAGCATCTCCTCGCGGGACCAGTTGCGGATTTGCTTCCATTCGTTCATGGTTCGCTCCTCGGGCTGCCATCGTAAGACACGAGGGGAGAGACAACAATGCGCGCTTTTCTGAAAATTTTCGCTTTTCTATTCCTCGCGGGCTGCGCGGCGCAGCCGCCGGCGCCGCCGAAAACGGTGAACCTGATCGTTTTCCCGGGCGGCTTCAACTGGCCGGTGTGGGTGGCGCAGGAGAAAGGCCTGTTCGCGAAGAACGGCATCGACGTGAAGGTGACGCCGACGCCGAGCTCCGTGTTCCAGCTCACCGGCCTGATCGAGGGCAAGTTCGACATCGCGATGACCGCCATCGACAACCTCATCGCCTACCGCGAGGGCCAGGGCGAGCAGCCGGTGCTCGGCCCCGACCTCTTCGCTTTCATGGGAAGCGACAACGGCTTTCTCCGGCTGGTTGCGATCCCGGAGATCCGCTCGTACCCGGAGATGAAAGGCAAGACCCTGTCGGTCGACGCGCGCACCACCGGCTACGCGTTCGTCGCGTTCGAGATGCTCGATCGCGCGGGACTGCGGCTCGACAAGGACTACAACGTGGTGCGCGCCGGCGGCGTGCTGCAGCGCTTCCAGGCGCTCATGGAGAAGAAGCACGACGCCACGCTGCTGCTCTCGCCGTTCGAGATTCAGGCCGAGGCGAAGGGCTTCAACCGCCTGGGCGACGCCACCCGGGTGCTGGGCGCCTACCAGGGCCTGGTCGGCGGGGCGCGCAAGAGCTGGGCGGACGCCAACCGCGGCGCCGTGGTCGGCTACATCCGCGCTTTTTCCGAGGCGGTCGACTGGCTCTACGATCCGCGCAACCGCGACGAGGCGCTCGCGATCTTCCGCAAGAACCTGCCGAACGTGAGCGAGCAGGGCGCCGAAGCCGCGTACCGCGTGCTGCTCGCCCCGAGCGGCGGCTTCCAGAAGAAAGCCCAGATCGACCTGGAGGGCGTGCGCACCGTGCTAGCCCTGCGCTCGAAGTACGCCGAGCCTAAGAAGATCCTCACCGAGCCGGCGAAGTACTACGACCCGAGCTTCTACCGCGAAGCGTTGCGGTAAGTGCGTG
>CAYOVM010000165.1:0-1423 GCA_964407355.1 uncultured Enterobacteriaceae bacterium | reverse complement strand
GGTCAGGGGGAGCGCCGCTCGGTCCGCGCCCTCCAGCTTGAAGCGCATGACCGCCCTGAGGAGGTGTTCGGCCTGCCGTTCCATGTTTTCCGCCGCCGCCGCCGATTCTTCGACGAGCGCTGCGTTCTGCTGCGTGACGCCGTCCATCTGCGTCACTGCGAGGCCGACCTGCTCGATCCCCGAGAGCTGCTCCCGCGAAGCCGCCGCGATCTCCGCCACGATCTCGGTCACGTGCTTGACCGAGCTCACGATCTCTTCCATGGTCCTGCTCGCGTCCTCGACAAGCTTCGTGCCGCCGTCGACTTTCTCCGCCGAGCTCTGGATCAGCGCCTTGATCTCTTTCGCAGCCGTCGCGCTGCGTTGCGCCAGGCTGCGCACTTCGGAGGCCACCACGGCGAAGCCCCGTCCCTGCTCGCCGGCGCGCGCTGCTTCCACGGCCGCGTTGAGGGCGAGGATATTGGTCTGGAATGCGATCGCGTCGATGACTCCGAGGATGTCGGCGATCTTGCGGGACGCCTCGGCGATGCCGGCCATCGTCGTGCTCACCGCGCCTATCGCCCGGCCGCCCTGGCTGGCGACGTTGGATGCCCCGATCGCGAGCTCGTGAGCGCGCTTCGCGCTCTCGGTGTTCTGCTTGACGGTCGCCGTGAGCTCCTCCATCGAAGAGGCCGTCTCCTCGAGGCTGGAGGCCTGCTCGTCGGTGCGGCTCGAGAGGTCCGCATTGCCCTCGGCGATCTGCTTGCTCCCCGATTCCACGTTCTGCGCCGCCTGGCGGATCGTCCCGACCTCCTCGGACAGCCCGTTGCACATTCTGCCGAGCGCGGCGAGAAGCCTGCCCGCCTCGTCGCCGGCGCTGGATTCGATCTCGATCGCCAGGTCGCCGTCCGCGACGGCGTCGGCGATACGCACGGCTTCCCTGATCGGCCGGACCACCACGCGCACGAGCAGCCACCCGCAGGTAAGGATGGCGGCGAGGGTGGCTGCGCCCATGATCGCCAGGCTCGCGTAGAGACTGTCGTAAGCCTTCTTCTGGGCACCACCGAGCGCACCGTTCGCCTCGGCGCGCATCAGCCTGACCACTTCCTCGAGCAGCGCTGTCGGCTCGACTTCAATCCCGCGCACCATGCTGTCGCCGCTCCTCGGCTCGTAGTCGGCGGCCTTGAATGTCTCGAGCCCCTCGCGGTACTTCACGCCCATCGCGTCGTGCGCGGCGGCGAATCTCGCGAGCAGGTCCTTCGCCTTGGGCAGATCGATCGCCTGCTGCAGGCGCCGGGTCGACTCGCGGATGCCCTGCTCATGCTTGAGAAAGCGGCCCCAGTAGCGCTCCAGCGCGTCGGGATCGTTGCCGCGCAGGAGCACGTTCTCCCATTCCTGCACCTGCTCCCGGAAGAGGGTTTCCATCTCCTTGACCTCGTTCGCCTGG
>CAYOVM010000164.1:2505-7351 GCA_964407355.1 uncultured Enterobacteriaceae bacterium | reverse complement strand
GCGCGAATTCCTGCGGCGACATGTCCATCGGCTCGTTGCCGCCGTTGTGCAGCCGTTCTTTCACCGTGGGATCGGCGAGCGCCTTGCGGATGTCGGCGCTGATCTTGTTGACGATGTCCGCCGGAAGGCTCGCCGGTCCCCAGACGCCGAACCACAGCGGCGCATCGGCGCCTTTGACGCCTGCTTCGCCGGTCGTCGGCACATCCGGCAAAGTGGGGTTGCGCTTCGGCGTGCTCACCGCGAGCGCGCGCACGCGGCCGCCCTTGATGTGCGACAGGACGGCCGAGATCGGCGCCCAGTAGCAGTCGACGGAATTGCTGAACATCGCCTGCATCACCTCGGGCGTGCCCTTGAACGGCACCTGGGTGACCTCGATCTTCGAGGCGGCGATGAACTTCTCGGTATTCAGGTGCGTGCCGCTGCCGACGCCGGCGTGCCCCCAGTTGATCGCGCCGGGTTTTGCTTTCGCCGCGTTTACCACATCCATGACGCTCTTGTAGGGCGAGGCGCTGTTGACGATGAGCACGTTCGGCTGGCTCGCGAGCGGCGCGATATCGGTGAAGTCCTTCATCGTGTCGTACGGCAGCTTGGCGTAGATCGACGGCGTCACCGCGTGCGCGTTCGAGTCGATAAGCAGCGTGTAGCCGTCCGGCGCGGCCTGCACCACGACGGCCGAGCCGATCGATCCGCCGGCGCCGCTGCGATTTTCCGGCACCACCGGCTGGCCCCACATCTCGGAGAGCTTCTGCATCACGATTCTGCCGACGATGTCGGTCGAGGTCCCGGGCGGGAACGAGATGATCACGCGCACGGCCTTGCTGGGATAAGGCTGCTGCGCCTGGCCGTGCAGCGCGGTTGCGGCGAGCGCCGCGAAAACGATCGTCTTCAGAACCCTCATCAGCCTTTCTCCTTTATCTGGCCCGATTTTTTTATCTTGTGACGCTCAATCATAGCCGGAACAATTCCCTCGGTGCGCCGTGCACGCGCTCGAAGCCTTCGCGAGTCACCACGACCAGCTCGCCGACCTGCACGCCCGCCTTTCTGTCCCGCGTCACGACGTTCGGCTGCACCACGAGCGTCATGCCCGCCTCGAGCCGCATGTGCGGCACCGGCCCCGCCGGCCGGCTGGCGCTGCCCAGAACCGGGGGCAGATAGCCGCCGACAAAGCCATGCACCAGATCGTCGCAGGTGGTAAAGCCGGCCTCCTCGATAACGCTCGAGGCCTCGATCAGCGCACGCGCGGGCGCGCCTTGCCTGATTTTTTTCAGGATGGCTTCCAGCGCCGCCTCGGCGGTCGCATACAGATCCCGGTAAAGCGCCGTCGGCTCCGCTTCGACCGTAAAACTGCGCAGCACCTGTCCGGGATAGTCCCAGAACTGCGCGCTGATCTCGCAGAACAGCGCATCGCCCGCCCCAAGGCGCCGCGCCTCGGCGTACTGCCTCGGCACGCAGCAGTCCGGCGCCGCCATGGAGGTGGCGCCGAAGTAATGGATCCAGGTCGTCCCGCCTTCGCCGACATAAGCGTTCTCGCAGATCCGCCAGAGCTCGCGCTCGTCCATTCCGGCGCGCACCTCGCGTCGCAGGCTGTCGATGGCCCGATCGGACAGCCACGCGCCGATTCGCACCCAGTCGAGCTCCTCGGCGGACTTGACGAGGCGAAGCTCGAGGTAGCCGGCATTGAGATCGATCAGCTCGAAGCGCTGCGCCAGCCGGCGCTGCTTTGCGGCCGCGAGCGGCCCGATCACGCCGATCTTCGTTTTTCCTCTTTTCTTCAGCTCCTCTTCGAGCGAATCCAGCGTCGACGGCCCGCCCCAGCGCACGTCCCATTCGAGCGCCAGCCGCGCCGCCAGCGACACATGATTGTGGTACTGGATGAAGAGGACGCCGGGCGCGGCAGCCTCGCATACCGCGATGCCCTCGGCGCTGACCGGCCAGCCGGTCAGCCAGGCGACGCCGCTTCCCGAGCGGTTCTCGCCGCAGACGAGCACGAGATCGGCGCCGGAGCGCTCGGCGAGCGCCGCGAGCGCCTCGCGGCGCCGGCGCATCTCCTCGGCGGAAAAGCGCGGGTACGGCTCCCCGAGGATCGCCCGGAGATGGGGCGCCAGATCTTTCAGGCGGCCTTCGTCGGCTGGCTCTTGTTCGCCCAGTAGCTGCCGGAGGCCTTCGAGCGCGCGAGCTCCTCGGCGTTCCTGAACCCGGGGGCCATCGAAGCCTCGGTGCCCGCGAGCACCTGGTGGTGATCGATGTTGAGAAGACGCAGCCAGCTCTGCTGGCCGAGCGTGAGGCCGATAAAGCAGCCGAGCTCGACCAGCTCGGGCTCGCTGAAGTGCCGGTGCAGGCGCGCCCAGAACGCGTCGTCGGTGTCGAGCCGGTAGACGATCGCCTCGGCGTACGCGAGCGCGGCCTTCTGCCGCTCGTCGTAGCGCGACGATTTCTCGAACTGCATCAGGTCGCGCACATCGTCCTCGACCATGCCGCTCGCGGCCGCTTTCATCGATCGCTGGTTGCCGCAGTACTCGCAGCTCACGCCACGCGAGACATACAGGCGGCACAGCTCCTTGATCGGGTGCTCGAGCACGCCGTTCTTGAACAGATCGCGCCAGGAATTGGCGAAGAACCAGAAGCACGCCTTGACGTGGGCGCGCACCGCCGAGCTCTCGGGCCGCGGGGTGCCTTCGCGCCGGCAGCGCTCCATTTCCTTGCGCATGTCGGCGTCCATGTCGTCCAGGCTCACGTAGCTGATGCGTTGCTTGGCCATATCGGTCTCCTCGTCCGGATCCCTATCGTAAACCCGCGCTGCGCTATTTCTGCGGAAGCTGCGGCGGCTCGACGTCGTGTTGCTCCTCCAGCCTCGCCTGCCTCGGACCTTCCAGCGCGGTCGTCTCGCGCTCCCCATACACCGTGTAGAGGCGCGGCGCGCTGCGGTTGATCTGCAGCTGGAATACATCCGGCCGGTTGTAGTGGCCGGCGAAATCGTGGCGCAGCTTGGTGAGCACGCCGAGCTCGAGCTTGCAGTCGGCATAGAGGATGCCCTCCTCGGCGCCGAGCGGCCCGGCGATGACGCGGCTGTTCGGCGCGACGATGACGCTGCCGCCGCAGCAATCGGCGCTGCGCAGGAATTTTTCGCCCTCGGGGCCGACCTTCAGCATCCGGATCATCGCCTCGTCCACCGTGCCGCAGGCCGAGATGACGAACGCCTTGCTCATCTGCGCGAAGGCCTGGGAGTCGACCGAGACGCGGTTGCGCATCGGGTCGCCGCTGGTCGGGAAGTGGTTCGGCCAGCTCATGACGTGGATCCGGCTGCCCTCGGCGGTCAGCGCGAAGATCGCGAGCGGGTTGGAATTCTCGCCGCAGATCAGTGCGCTCATGGGGCCGAATTCGCTCTGGAAGGCGCCGAAGGTATCGCCGAAGCCGCCGGTGTGCACCAGGCGCTCGCCGACGGTGGGCACCAGCTTCTGGTGCTTGCCGATCAGCGCGCCGTCGGGCCCGACGTAGACCTGCGTGTTGTACATCGTGCCGATGGTCTGCGGCAGCTTCTCGCAGACGCCGATCACGACGTATGCGTTGGCCTCCCGCGCCGCGGCGCACAGCGCGTCGATCTCCGGGCCGGGGATCTCCACCGAGTTCTTGAAGAGCTCCACCGACAGCTCGTTTGCGATCTGGCTGGTCGCCGGATGGTGGTGGAACCAGACCGGATGGGCCGGGATGAAGCCCTCGGGAAACCCGATGACGCGCGCGCCGTTCCTGCCGGCCTCGCGGATCAGGGCGCAGGCTTTTTCGGTCGAGCCTTCGCGGTCGAGGAACACCGATGCGGCCTGGACCGCGGCCACCTTGACGACCGGATAGCTATCGCCCATTCCCGCTTTTTATCTTATGAGGAAAGCCCATCTCCGACCTGCACATTCTCGGGCTTCAGCTCGACGCCGGACGCCTTCGCCTCCATGACGAGCAGCGTGGAGAAGTCCTTGTCGGTCATGCCGTGGCCGATCATCTGCTGGATGAGATCGCGCGTGATCGTGGCGAGCGGCATCGGCACCTCGAACTCGCGGGCCGCGTCGAGCCCGAGGTCCATGTCCTTGCGCAGCAGGTGCGGCGTGAAGGTGACGCTGAAATCCAGGTTCACGAACGCCGGCGTCTTGTATTTGCTGAAGGTGGAGCCCATCACGCTCTTGTTGAGGAAGTCGAGAAACGCGTGGCGCGGCACGCCCGCCTTCTGCGCGAGGATGGTGATCTCGGCAAGCGACTGGGTGACCACGCCGAGGAACACGTTGTGGCAGATCTTCACGATGCGCGCGAGCTCGCCCTCGCCGACGTAGCTCGAGCCCTGCCCCATCATGTCGAGATACGGGCGCGCCTTCTCGTAGGCGCTCTTCGGGCCCGAAACCACGAAGGTGAGCTTTCCCGCCTTGATGACCTTCGCGTTGCCGCTGACCGGCGCCGCCAGGTACTCGATGCCTTTCTTCTTCAGGAATTCGCGCAGCTCGGCGGAGCCCTCGAGCGAGATGGAGGAGCACTCCACGACCATCTTCGGCTTGCTCTTCGGATCGGCGAGCGCCTTGCCGATCACTTCCTTCACGTCGTCGTAGGTCGAGACCATGCAGAAGAGGATGTCCTTCGTCGACAGCTCCTCGAGCTGGTTCACGACCTTCGCGCCGTACTCCTTCAGCGGCTCGGCCTTGGCCTTGGTGCGGTTCCAGACGGCGATGTCGCAGCCGCCCTTGGCGAGGCGCGCGGCCATGGCGTAGCCCATGCGGCCGGCGCCGATCCAGCCTAGTCTTTCGCCCCCCGGATGGGGGACAGGGGGGTTAGTAGGGGTTGGCAATCGGTAGATCCTCTGCGGGGTAGA
>CAYOVM010000164.1:0-2405 GCA_964407355.1 uncultured Enterobacteriaceae bacterium | reverse complement strand
GGGGGACAGGGGGGTTAGTAGGGGTTGGCAATCGGTAGATCCTCTGCGGGGTAGAGCGTGATGATCTTGGCGCCGCCCGGCGTGAGGATGATCTCTTCCTCGATCCGCGCCGCCGAAACGCCGTCGCTCGCGGGGCAATAAGTCTCCACCGCGAACACCATTCCCGCCTTGAGCTCGATCGGCTCGCGGAAGGAATTCAGGCGCGAGATGAGCGGCCGCTCGTGCAGGCCGAGGCCCAGGCCATGGCAGAAGTTGAGCCCGAAAGCATCCATCTCGCTCGAGAAGCCGGCTTCCTGCGCCTTCGGCAGCTTGGCTGCCACCTTGTCGCTGGACATGCCGGGCTTCAGCATGTCGATCACCCGATCCATCCATTCGCGCGCCTTCTTGTAAGCGGTGCGCTGCGCCGGCGTCGCGCGGCCGACGTTGAAGGTGCGGTAGTAGCAGGTGCGATAACCCATGAACGACTGGATGACGTCGAAGAACGCCTGGTCGCCCGGGCGGATCAGCCGGTCGGTGAAGTTGTGCGGATGCGGCGAGCAGCGCTCGCCCGAGATCGAGTTGATCGCCTCGACGCAGTCGGAGCCCATCTCGTAGAGCCGCTTGGTGGCGAGCGCCACGATCTGCGACTCCTGGATGCCGGGCTTGAGCGCCTCGGCGATGTCCTGGTAGACGCCGTCGACCATCGCCGCCGCCATGTTGAGCAGCGTCAGCTCGTCGACGTTCTTCACCTCGCGCGCCTGCAGCATCGTCTGCTGGCCGTCGCGCACCTCGATGCCTTCTTTTTGCAGCGCGAACAGCATCGGCGGCTCGACCACGTCGACGCCGAGCGGCATGTCCGCCACGCCTTCGGCGATCAGGATCGACTTGATCTCCTTCGCGGCATCCTTGAAGAGAGTCAGGTCCGCGCCGGTCGCGCCGCGCATGCCGAGAAGGCCCGCGCGGCAATGGTCGGTGTGCAGCCAGGGCGCGTAGAGCTTGTGGTGGCGCGCCGCGCTGCCGAAGTCCCAGATATACGGATCGCCGCCGCCGGTGAGCAGCGAATAGCGCGTCAGCTTGTCGCGCGCCCATTCGCCGATGACGGTGCTGGTGGTGTAGCGGATGTTGTGCTGGTCGAAGCAAAGCAGCGCCCCGAGCCCGGACTGCGCCAGCGCCGCGCGCGTGCGCGCGAGGCGATAGTCGTGCAGCCGCCTGAAATCGATGCGCTCCTCGAAATCGACCTGCGTGCGTCCCGGCGCCTGCAGCGGCCGGTCCCAGCGGTGCTTCGGGTCGATGTCGTCCGGACGCACGATCTTCGGCTCCGGCCTGCTCTTCTTCACCATTGCTTTTTCACCGTCCCGCCTCCTTGTGCGGCGATTCTAGCCGCGTCACCGGCCCTCGGCGAGACGCTGAATCGCTTGCGGGGTCACCTTCAGCTTGGCGCCCGCCGCGAGGATCTCGTCCCACGTGTTCGTGTCGACCGGAATGCCGTCGCGCTCGCGCTTCGCGAGCATTTCGCGCTCCGGCTCGCCGGCGAGGCGCACCTTGTCGGCCCCCGGCGCCGTGCGGCCTTTGCGCAGCCAGTCGATGAACTGGCGCGTCTCGCTGCGGAACGCGTCGGCGGTGCCGAGGCGAGCCGGGTCGAGGAGGACCGCGAACATGCCGTTCAGCACGCGCTGCTTCTTGCTCTCGTCGTAATGCCAGGTGCCGCCGCCGGTAAGCGCGCCGCCCAGCAGCTCGCAGGCCACGGCGAGCCCGTAGCCTTTGTGGCCGCCGAACGCGAGGATCGCACCCAACGGCGGAACGACCGCGTAGCGCGGATCGTCGGTCGGCTTGCCGGCATCGTCGATCAGCAGCCCGGCCGCCACTTTCTCGCGCTTATTGTGCGCGACGCGCATCTTGCCCTGCGCGACCGCGGCGGTCGCCATGTCGAGCAGGAACGGCGCTTCGCCCGGAAGCGGGATGCCGATGCACACCGGGTTGGTGCCGAAGCGCGCGTCGCGGCCGCCGTAAGGCGCGACGCGCGCGTGGGAGATCACGTTGACGAAATGGATCGAGACCAGGCCCTGCGCGACCGCCATCTCCGCCCAATGCCCGATGCGGCCGAGGTGGTGCGAATTGGCGAGCGTCATGACGCAGGAGCCGTGCTGCTTCGCCCGCTCGATCGCCATCTGCGTCGCCTCGTAGCCGATCGTCTGGCCGTAGCCCTGGCAGCCGTCGAGCGCGAGCAACGCGCCCGCGTCGAGCTGGATCCTCGGATGCCGGTTGACCGACAGGCCGCCCTCGAGCAGCGCGTCGACATAGCGCGGAATCATGCCGATGCCGTGCGAGTCGTGCCCCATCAGGTTGGCCATCACCAGGTTGCCGGCCACGAGCTTCGCTTCGCGCGGCTCGCTGCCGCCGGCGGCGACGATCGCCTCGATCGCCCG
>CAYOVM010000163.1:0-7455 GCA_964407355.1 uncultured Enterobacteriaceae bacterium | reverse complement strand
AGCAGGTATTCCCAGCGCCGCGCGAACCATTCCTTGGCGCGCTCCAGCACGCCGCGCTTTTCCCATTTCTCGCGCTTCACCTCCACCGCCGCGTCGACGTCCTGGCGGAACAGGCGCTCCAGCTCGCCGGCGAAGGCCGCGTCATGGACCACCAGGTCCGCCTCGTAGTTGAGGGCGAAGCTGCGCCAGTCGAGGTTGGTCGAGCCCACGCTCGCCCACTCCGAGTCGATGAGCGCCGTCTTGGCGTGCATCAGCGCCTTGTTCCATTCGTAGATACGCACGCCCCCCGCGAGCAGCTCGGAATAGCTCGAGCGCCCGGCGTAGATCGGGGCCCAGAAATCGCTGAACCCGGGCAGCATGAGCCGCACATCGACGCCGCGGCGCGCCGCGGCGATGAGCGCCGCGCGCATCTCGGGATCGGGCACGAAATAGCCCATCGTCAGCCACACCCGCTCGCGCGCCTTGCCGATGGCGGCCAGCAGCGCGCCGTACATCTCGCTTCTGTCGGTGCCCGGATCGCTGGAAAGGACGCGCATCGTCTTGCGTCCCTTCGCCTCGACGAGCGGGAAGTAGTTCGCCTCGACCGCCGGCCCGCAGTCCTCCAGCGCCCAGCCGTCCAGGAAGAGGCGCTGGAAACGCGTGACGACCGGGCCCTCCGCGCGCACGTGCGTATCGCGCCAGCCCCGCGCGCTGTCCTCGCCCGGCTTCACCTGGCTCGCCCGGCGATTGGCGCGCGAGCCCGCCGAGTAGGCGCTGCTGATGTTGATGCCGCCGGTGAACGCGACCCGCCCGTCGACGACCAGGATCTTGCGATGGTTCCGGTTGTTGATCTCCCAGCCGCCGACGGCCTTGGCGGGATTCACCGGGTTGAACTCGCAGACGTGGGCGCCGATTCCCCTCAGCTTGTCGAAATACTCCTTCGGCGTGCCGATCGAGCCGACGCTGTCGTAGAGGACATTGACCTTCACGCCCTGGCGGACCTTCTTCTCCAGGAGCCGCGCGAGGCGCTCGCCGATCTCGCCGCCTTCGAGGATGTAGGTCTCGAGGTTGATATGGTCGCGGGCGCGCTCCATGGCGGCGAACATCGCCTGGTGCGTCCTGGGGCCGTCGACCAGCAGCTCGGCTTCGTTGCCGCGCGCGAGCGGCTCCGCCGGCAGCTGCCGGACGGCGACGGCGGCCGGCGGCGGCGCGGCGCAGCCGCCGAGGGCGAGCAGCAGCCCCGCCAGAACCGCTCGCTTCACAGCGTGAAGGCGCTTCGGTGAGCGCTGCCCGGGGCGCTACGACCCTGCCTTGATGCGCATGTCGTTCTTGACCGAGCGCACGCCGTTCACCTTCTTCGCGGCCGCGACGGCCTTGCTCGCCTGGGCGTCGGAATCGGCGAAGCCTGAGAGCTGCACCACGCCGCGATACGTCTCCACGTTGACGTTGGCGGCCGCCTTCACGCCGACGTCGTTGGCGATCGCGGTCTTGACCTTGGCGGTCACGGTGGCGTCGTCGATGTACTGGCCGGTCGTCTCGCTCTTGCTGCCCTCGTTCGTGCCCGACTTGTTGCCGCTCGCGCACGCCCCGAGTGCGAGCGCCGCGGCGAGGACTGTCACTGAAAGGATACGGTTGCTGAAAGCCATGGGTCTTCTCCAGGTTGTGAAGGACGAATCCGCACCTGCAAAACCCATGCCTTGGTCGCCGCCTGCGTGACGGCGCGCTTTACCTGGTTTTATTAGTCCCCTTAATTACCAGCCGCTGGCGGGCTGAACGAGCCGGGCGACCGTAGCGAGCAATGCGACCGGCTCGACGGGCTTGGAAAGCTGGGCATCGTAGCCGGCCGCCACCGCGCGCGGCCCCTCCTCCGGGTGATTCGCCGCGGTAAGCGCGGCGGCGCGCATGCAGCCTCCCCGCTCCGCGGGAAGCGCGCGCACGGCGCGGATGAGCTCGTAACAATCTCCATTGCGGGCTCCGACGTCCGACACCAGGACATCGGGGTGGAATCCGCGAAGCACATCGAGCGCTTCGGCGCACGAGCAGGCAGCCCGCGTGTCGGCGCCGGCGACCCTCAGCATCTTCAGCAGGTTCGCGCGCGCGCCCGGATCGTCGTCCACCACGAGCACCCGCACGCCGCGAAGCATCGGCGTTTCGCCCTCCGCGCCCGGACCGCCGGCCGGCATGCTGGCGCCCATCGCGCGCGCGAGGTCGAGCAGATCGGAGATGATCCGGTTCTGCGCCCGCGCATTGCGCTCGATCCCCTCCAGCGCCGCCGCCGCATCGCTCGCCGGCGCCACCTGCTCGCGCAGGTGCTTCGCCCAGGCGGCGATGGCCTGCACCGGCGGCTGCAGGTCGTGCAGCACCGTGCCGAGGAAGCCGTCGCGCACGCGGCTGGCTTTCTCCGTGGCGATGCGCAGCCTGCGCTCGCGCTCGAGCGCCCGCGCGAGCTCCGTGTGGGCGCGCTTGCGCTCGTCGAAGTCGAAGCAGGCGCCGGCGAAGCCGACGAACACGCCATCGGGCGAGTAGCGCGGCACGCCGTGATCGAGCACCCAGCGGTATTCGCCGTCGCGCCGCCTCAGCCGGTACTCGATCTCGAACGGCTCGCGCGCGTCGAAGGCGCGCACGCAGACGTCGAGCCAGCGCGCCAGGTCTTCCGGATGCACGCTGCGCGACCAGCCGTCGCCGAGCGCCTGCTCCGCGTCCCTGCCCGTGAACTCGAGCCACTCCCGGCTGACGTACTCGCAGGACATGTCGGGGCGCGCGGTCCACACCATCGCCGGGACACTTTCATCCATCAAGCGGGCTCGACCCTGCGGGCGTGGCGGCGTCGGAGGTTGCTCGTGCCGCTGTGCCTGTTGTTCCAGTCTCATGACCTGCCCTGAGCACAAGACGTGCCGGGGATACCCTGTAGCTGAAAACCTACGAGGCGGTACGCGCTCTCGCGCAGTTCTTACCGCGGCCGGAAATCGTTACACGCACGACGGCGTTGTAAATGCGCGGCGGCATTGGCATGTACTTTGCTGCGTACCTCTCGCTTTTCCCACAATTCAAGGAGCTCGTCATGCTTAGCTGGGCGCTAGCGTTTTTCATCGTCGCAATCATCGCCGCGATTTTCGGCTTCACCGGTATCGCGGCGGGCGCGGCAGAGATCGCCAAGATCCTGTTCGTCGTGTTCGTCGTCCTTTTCCTGGTCTCGCTCGTCGCGGGCCTGCTGAGAAGGCCTTAACCCGCCTCAACCCTTAATTCACATCGGAGACAGATGCCATGAACGTCAAGCTCTACGGAATCGCGGCGGCGGTGATGTTCGCGCTCGCCGGCGCCGCCCAGGCGCAGACTTCCACCCCGTCCACCCCGCGCGCCGACCCGGGCGATCGCGGCAGCGCGCGCGGCGGCGCCACCGACCGCAAGGTCAAGAACGCCGAGGAGGAGCGCATCGAAGCCGAGTACAAGGCCGACAAGGCGAAGTGCGATTCGATGCAGGGCAACGCGAAAGACGTGTGCGAGAAGGAAGCGAAGGGCAAGGAGAAGGTCGCGAAGGCCGAGCTCGACGCGCGCGCCAACCCCTCCGAGCGCAACCAGCGCAAGGTCGAGGAAGCGAAAGCCGAAGCCAAGTATGAGGTGGCGAAGGAGCGCTGCGACGACATGAAGGGCAAGGAAAAGAGCGCCTGCGAGAAGGAAGCCAAGGCCGAGCACGAGCGCGCCAAGGCGGCGATGACCAAGCGCAACGCCTCCGCGGGCTCGTCCTCCACCGCCGCACGCTCGAACCCGGGCACGGCGAAGTGAGCTCCGTTCCCTCTCAAGGCGGAGCTTTCCTCTCCGACATCGAGACGCTGCGCCGGCGCGCCCGGGAGCACATCGCGGAAGGCGCGATCACTCCCGGGTACCACGCCGACCGCGACGTGGTTGTGAAGCTGCTGAACGAGGCGCTCGCCACCGAGATCATCTGCGTGCTCCGGTACAAGCGCCACTACTTCATGGCCAAGGGGATCCACGCGGAAAGCGTGGCCGCCGAGTTCACGGAGCACGCGGCCGACGAGCAGGAGCACGCCGACCGGATCGCCGAGCGCATCACCCAGCTCGGCGGCGCGCCGGATTTCTCCCCCGAGGGCCTCGCCACCCGCAGCCACGCGGAGTACGTGGAGGGCGACTCGCTCGAGAGCATGATCAAGGAGGACCTGGTGGCCGAGCGCATCGCGATCGACAGCTATCGCGAGATGGCGGAGTACTTCGGCGCCAAGGACATCACCAGCCGGCGCCTGATGGAAGACATCCTCGCCAAGGAAGAAGAGCACGCGGACGATCTCGCGAACCTGCTCGAGAACTTCTCCGAGTGAGGGATCGATGGCGCGGGGCCTGTGGAAAGGCGCGATCAGCTTCGGGCTGGTGAACGTGCCGGTCGAGCTGTTCGCCGCGCAGAAGCGCGCCAGCGAGCTCGACTTGACGATGCTCGACAAGCGCGACCTCGCGCCCGTCGGCTACAAGCGCTACAACAAGGCGAGCGGCGAGGATGTGCCCTGGGGCGAGATCGTCAAGGGCTACGAGTACGAGGACGGCAAGTACGTGGTCCTCTCCGACGAGGATTTCCGCCGCGCCAACGTCGAGGCGAGCCGCACCGTCGAGATACTTTCCTTCGTCGATCTGCGCGAGATTCCGCCCCAGCATTTCGAGACGCCCTATTACCTCGTGCCGGGCAAGCGCGGCGAGAAGGCCTACGCGCTGCTGCGCGAGACGCTGAAGAAGTCCGGCAAGGCGGGCATCGCGACCGTGGTCATCCGCACCCGGCAATACCTCGCCGCCCTCATCTCCCAGGACGAAGTGCTGCTCCTCAACACGTTGCGGTACCCGGACGAGCTGCGCGACGTGAAGGACCTCGACCTGCCCGACGCGCTGCACAAGCAGAAGGTCGCGCCGAGGGAGCTCGAGCTCGCGCTGCGCCTGGTCGAGGACCTCGCCGGAAAGTGGCAGCCGGAGAAGTACAAGGACAGCTATCGCGAGGACCTGCTGGCGAGGATCCGCGAAAAGGTGAAGAAGGGCCAGACCGAGGAGATCACCGCGCCCGAGAAGGAGCCGCGCGCGGGCAGGTCCGGCAACGTGATCGACCTGATGGCGCTCCTGAAGAAAAGCGTCGAAAAGACGGCCGAGGAAAAGCCGCGGCGCAGAGCGAGGAAGCGCCGTGCGGCCTGACGTAGCGGTTTGCGCCGGGATTTCCTCGTGAGAAGGCAGATCCGCTACGCGGTCGTCGGCCTGGGGCACATCGCCCAGGTCGCGGTGCTGCCCGCCTTCGCCAACGCGCGGCGCAATTCGAAGCTCGCGGCGCTCGTCTCGGGCGACCCGGTGAAGCTGCAGACGCTCTCCTCCCAGTACCGCGTGGACAAGACCTGCTCCTACGACGGCTACGACGCGCTGCTCGCCTCCGGCGACATCGACGCGGTGTACATCGCGCTGCCGAACAGCCTGCATTGCGACTACGCGGTGCGTGCCGCGCGCGCCGGGGTTCACGTGCTGTGCGAGAAGCCGATGGCGCTCGACGAGGACGAGTGCGAGCGCATGGCGAGCGCCGCGCGGCAAGGGAAGAACGGCAGCGCCGTCAAGCTGATGGTCGGCTACCGCCTGCACTTCGAGCGCGCCAACCTCGAGGCGATCGAGGTCGCGCGCTCGGGCCGCATCGGCGAGCCGCGCCAGTTCAGCTCCATCTTCACCATGCAGGTGGTGCCCGACAACATCCGCGTGAAGAGCGGGCTCGGCGGCGGCGTGCTCTACGACATCGGCGTCTACTGCATCAATGCGGCACGCTCGCTCTTCGGCGAAGAGCCGATCGAGGCGCGCGCCATCGCCGCGGGCGCGCTGGGCGACGTCGAGGAGTCGGTGGCGGCGCTGCTGCGGTTTCCGAGCGAGCGCGTCGCGAGCTTCGTCTGCAGCTTCGGCTCGGCGAAGGTCTCGCAGTACCGCCTCGTCGGCACCAAGGGCGACCTGCTGGTCGAGCCGGCCTACGACTATGCGGCGCCGCTGCGGCACAAGCTGACGATCGACGGCGACGCGCGCGAGCGGCGCTTCGCGAAGCGCGACCAGTTCGCCCCCGAGCTGCTGTACTTTTCCGACTGCGTGCTGCAGGGCCGCGAGCCCGAGCCCGGCGCGGCCGAGGGCCTCGCCGACGTGCGGGTGATCCGCGCCCTTTACCGCTCGGCCGAATCCGGCCAGGCGGTCGCGCTCCAGCCCTTCGAGAAGCGCGACCGGCCGAGCCTCGAGCAGGAAATCCGCCGGCCGCCGATCGACAAGCCCGACGTGGTGCACGCCCAGGCGCCCTCGGGCGCGAGTTGAATGCCTCCAGGAGAACGTCCCATGCACTTCACCAACCCGTCCCACGCTCATCACACGCCGGAGCGTCCCGCGCACATCACCCGCGAGCCGCCGGCGCACTTCGCCAACCTGCACCTCGGCAACCAGGTCGCGCTGGTGGTGATCCTGCTCATGCTCCTCGCCGTCGCGACCGGCTGCTCGAAGCCGCCGCAGCCGAAGACCGACGCGAGCGCGGGCTCTTCGAGCAGCGCCCGCCAGGAATCGAAGAGCGCGGAGACCGCGGGACAAAAGCTCGACAAGGCGACGGCCCAAGGGAAGCAGACCGGCGGCGACGCCGCGCTCACTGCCAAGGTGAAAGCCGCGCTCGCCAACGAGGCCGACCTGCGGACGGTGAAGCTCGACGTCGACGCCAATAGCGGCGTGGTGACGCTCAAAGGGCAGGTGGACAACGACGAGGCGAAGAAGCGCATCCACGAAATCGCGCAGGGCGTGCCGGGCGTGACCTGGGTGCAGAACCAGATCTCCGTCGTTCCGAAGGCGGGCTGACGCCATGGCCGCGCCCAGCCTGCCGGTGCTGTCCGTTCAGCCGAAGGACGGCGTGTGGAGCGTGAACGAGCGCGGGCCGAGCCGCGTCGCGATCGCCTATTTCCCCAGCAAATGGGGCGCGCTCAAGCACGCGGTGAAGGTCGCCAAAGCGAAGGGCCGCGCGCGCGTCGCCGTGCTCGAGCCCGGCGGCGGGGTCGAGGCGAGCCGCGACTACGCGAGCCCCGATCCGGGAGCCGTGGAAGTTCCGTGAGCGCGCCCGGCTTCGCGCTCGCCGTCGGCCTCGTCTACATCGTCGCCGGCATCCTCGGATTGACCGGCGAGCTGCCGGTGACCAGCCTGTTGAGCGCGCTCTACCTGGTTGTCGGCGCCTGGGGCTGCGGCGCCTGGGCGGGCGCGATGGGCGCGGTGCGCTACGCGCGCGCGCTGACGCTTCTTTTTGCCGCGCTGTGCGTCCTGAATTTCGTTCCCGCCTTGCGGGGTTTCCTGACCCTCGCGCCGCCCGGCGGCGCGGATTTCTGGCTGCACGCGGCGACGGCCGTTTTCGCCGCGCATTTCGGCTTTCGCTCGATCGCGCGGCGCCTGCAGCGCGGCGAACGCCGCCACGCCGGCGCGGATCGCAGGCGCGAGCCGCAC
>CAYOVM010000162.1:3896-7457 GCA_964407355.1 uncultured Enterobacteriaceae bacterium | reverse complement strand
CCGGATCCATCTGGTAGGTCTTCTTGTCGCCCTTGCCCAGGTTTTTCGCCGAACCGACCGCGTCGCGAAACGGGCCGTAGAAGCCGGAAGCGTACTTCGCCGAGTAGGCCATGATCTTGGTATGGATGTGGCCCGCCTTCTCGAGGGCGGCGCGGATGCGGCCGATGCGGCCGTCCATCATGTCCGAGGGCGCGACGATGTCGACGCCGGCCTCGGCCTGCGCGAGCGCCTGGCGGACCAGCACGTCGAGCGTGACGTCGTTGACGATGTAGCCCGCCTTGTCGATCACCCCGTCCTGGCCGTGCGAGGTGTACGGATCGAGCGCGACATCGGTCATGACGCCGAGCTCCGGAAAGCGCTTCTTGAGCGCCGCGACCACCCGCGGCACGAGGCCTTTCGGATTGAAAGCCTCGCGCCCGTCGAGGCTTTTCAACCGCTGCTCGATCACGGGAAAGAGCGCGAGCGCGGGGATGCGCAACTTGAGGCACTGCTCGGCGAGCGGCAGCAGCTTGTCGAGCGTCATCCGCGCGACGCCCGGCATGGAGGCCACGTTCTCCGTGCGGGATTTGCCGTCGAGGACGAACACCGGGTAAATAAGATCATCCGCGGTAAGGACATTCTCGCGCATCAGCCGGCGCGAGAAGTCGTCGCGCCGCATGCGCCGCATGCGCACCGCCGGAAAGTGACCGTAGGTCTTCATTGCCCTGATTCCTTTGGCGGATTCGCGCGAGGAGCCGCGCCGTGGAACTTTTCCCCTGGCCGCGCAATCTTACCTACAGACGATTTTATCGTCTCCCGCTTCTCCTCCCTGAGCGGGTGCCTTAATCCAAAGTTAAGGCGTTTTGCCCCCGGTTTATATCCCCTTTACCGGGGGCTTTTTATTCGTGCGGGCCGCCCTGTCGGACACTCGGCGGCCCGCTTTGTTTCGCGCTTAGAGCTTCGGAGCGTCCTGCAACCACGCTTCCAGGAGGTCGCGGCACTCTTCGACGCCCTGCTTTGTGGTGCTGGAGAAGAGCCGGACCTCGCCCGACAGCTGGGGGCGGATCGTCTTCAAGGTCGCCGCCTGCTCCACGCGCGTCAGCTTGTCGGCCTTGGACAGCAGGGCAAGCACCCGGAAGCTTTCCAGCCAGGCAATCAGCTGCCGGTCGAGCGGGGTGAGCGGATGGCGGGCGTCCATCACCACCACTACGCCGGCGAGCGTCGGTCGGTCCTTCAGGTAAACCCCTACAAGCTCCGCCCATTGCGCCCGCAGGGATTGCGAAACTTTCGCGTAGCCGTACCCCGGAAGGTCCGCCAGCCGGGCTTCTTCCCCGAGCTCGTAGAAATTGATGGTCTGGGTGCGCCCGGGGGTCTTGCTCGTACGCGCCAGGCTGCGCCGTCCCGTGAGCGCGTTGATCGCGCTCGATTTGCCGACGTTGGAGCGGCCGGCGAAAGCGATTTCCGGCGGCCCCGGCGGCAGGAGGTCGCCCGGGCGGCCGGCTGCGCGCAGGAACTGCGCTTTGGAGAACGGATGCATGGGGGGCAGGAATTCTAATAAAATCGCGCCTTTCTTTAGGGGAAATCACGAATGCTTCGCGCCCTGGCGCTCGCCGCCGGCATGCTGGTCTTGTCCGCGGCCCCCGCCTTCGCACAGAACGACGCGAAAGCCGATCCCGCCAAGGGGCAGAGCATCGCGAGCCAGGTTTGCGCCGCGTGCCATGCGGCCGACGGCAACAGCACCGCGCCGGCGAATCCCAAGATCGCCGGCCAGTTCCCCGAGTATCTGCATAAGCAACTCGTGGATTTCAAGGCGCAGGCCGGCAAGAAGCCGGCGCGCGAGAACCCCATCATGAACGGAATGGCGGCGAATCTCTCCGAGGCCGACATGAAAAACCTCGCGGCCTACTACGCCGGCCAGAAGCTCAAGCCCGCCGCCGCCTCCGACAAGCAGCTCGCGGCACTCGGCGAGAAGCTCTGGCGGGGCGGCAACCTCGCCAATGGCGTAGCGGCCTGCAGCGGCTGCCACGGCCCCGCAGGTGCCGGTATCCCGGCCCAGTACCCGCGCCTCGCCGGCCAGTACGCCGAATACATAGCGACGCAGCTCAAGGGCTTCCGCGACAATGCACGGGCGAACGATCCGAATGGCATGATGCGCAATGTCGCCGCCCGGCTGAGCGAGCGCGAAATCCGCGCCGTGGCGGAATATGCGGCGGGGCTGCGCTAAGGAATAGCCGGCCGCTTTGCCTGTTCACCTTCGAAGGCTTTCCCCAGAGGAGAAAACAATGAAGCGCAAGCTCGTCACAGTTTCCCTTTCAATGGCGCTCGGCGCCGCCTTTACGCTCGACGCCGCCGCGCAGGCCAGGCCCGAGACTTTGGTAAAGCAGCGCCAGGCGGCGATGACCCTGATCGGCAAGTATTGGGGACCCCTGAGTGGTATGGCACAGGGCAAGCTGCCCTACGACGCCGCGATGGTCCAGCGCAACGCCGGCTATCTCGACGTCTTGGACAAGATGCCCTGGGATGGTTTTAACGAGAGCACCAAGGGCGTAAAGAGCGCCGCGCTTCCCGCCGTCTGGGAAAAGGCGGACGAGTTCAAGAAGGCCCAGGAGCGTTTTCAGAGCGAAGTGTCCAAGCTCGTCCAGGTCAGCAAGAGCGGCGACCAGGCCGCGGTGAAAGCGCAGATCGGCGCGACCGGCAAGTCCTGCGGCGGCTGCCACGAAACGTTCCGCGAGAAGCAGTAGAACCTTGCCAGCCCGCACAAGCCCCGCCGCGGCGGGGCTTTTGCTTTTCGCGCTCTTTTTTCTCGCGCTTTTCCAAAGCGCCTTCGCGCAAGGCGACGCGAAGCGCGGCGAATATCTGGCGAAAGCCGGCGGCTGCCTCGGCTGCCATACCGAGGCCGCGCAGGGCGCGGTCGCGTTCGCGGGCGGGCGCGCGCTGAAGACGCCGTTTGGAACCTTCTACGGGCCCAACATCACGCCCGACCAGAACGCCGGCATCGGGCGCTGGAGCGAAGAGGATTTCGTGAAGGCCATGCGCCGCGGCCTGCGGCCGGATGGAGCGAACTATTTTCCGGCGTTCCCTTATCCGTCGTTCACCAAGATCTCCGACGCCGATCTGAAGGACCTGTGGGCTTACCTGCGCAGCCTGCCGCCGAGCGCGCGCGCGAACACGTCGCATGATCTGCGGTTTCCGTTCAGCTGGCGCTTCCTCGTCTGGATATGGAAATGGCTGTTCTTCACGCCAGGACCGTTTACGCCGGATCCGTCGCGCAGCGCGGCGCTCAACCGCGGCGCGTATCTCGTGGACGCGCTCGGCCATTGCGGCGAGTGCCACACGCCCCGCAACTTCCTCGGCGGTCCGAAGACCAGCCGCTATCTCGCGGGCGGAAGGCTGCCCGAGGGCGGCGCCGCTCCGAATCTGACACCGACGCGCCTCAAGAAGTGGGACACCAAGGACCTCAAGGATTTCCTGCAGACGGGTACGACGCCCGACGGCGATGTGGTGGCCGAGACCATGGGCGAGGTGATAACCAACACCACCGGCAAGCTGACCTCGCCCGACCTGGACGCCCTGATCGCCTAT
>CAYOVM010000162.1:0-3796 GCA_964407355.1 uncultured Enterobacteriaceae bacterium | reverse complement strand
AACCAACACCACCGGCAAGCTGACCTCGCCCGACCTGGACGCCCTGATCGCCTATTTACGGTCGCTCCCGCCGTTGCCTGACGAGAAGAAATAGCGTGGAATAGCAGACATCAACCGCCTGTTCCCCCTATGAACGAAGCCGAACGCATGGTCGAGCTGATTCCGAGACTGCGGCGTTACGCTCGCGCGCTGGTAGGCGATCGCGCCTCCGCCGACGACCTGGTGCAGGACACTCTCGAGCGCGGCTGGGCGAAGCTGCATCTTTACCGCCGCGGCACCGACCTGCGAGCTTGGCTCTTTACGGTCATGCACAACGTACACGTCAACAAGGTGCGCGCCATGCGCGCCACGGACACTCTCGATGACGAGATGCCCGAGCTCGCGCTGCGCGCGGCGCAGGGCGATGCGCTCATCGTGCGCGACCTGGACCGGGCGATCGCGCTTCTGCCTGCAGAGCAGCGCGCGGTGCTGCTGCTGGTCACGCTGGAGGACATGAGCTACGAGGATGTCGCCCGCACCCTCGGAATCCCGATGGGCACGGTCATGTCGCGCCTCTCTCGGGCGCGCGAGAAGCTTCGCCTGCTGATGCTCGGGCAGGCGGCCGCCGCCGCAAAGCTCAAGCTCGTGAAGTGAGAATGAGCGACGAGCTTCCGATCACCGACGCCGACCTGCACGCGTACGCCGACGAGCGGCTCGCCGCGGGGCGGCGCGCGGAAGTCGAGGCCTGGCTCGCAGCGCACCCCGAGGATGCCGAGCGCGTCGCCAGCTATCGCCGGTTAGCCGAGGAGCTGCGCTCCTTCTACGAGCCGGTGCTCGCGGAGCCCGTGCCGGAGCAGCTTGAGCACGCAGCCAGCGGAAAGCCTCGCTCGCGCGGCGCGCGGCTGCGCTGGCGCACGCTGGCCATTGCCGCGACCTGGACGGTGTTCGTCGCCGGACTTGGAGTGCTCGGCGGCTGGTACCTGCATGCGTCGCGTTCGACTCCCATTGCCGCGATGGACGGCGTGATGATGGCGCGTCGCGCCGCCGTCGCGCACGCGGTCTATTCGCCGGAAGTGCGTCATCCGGTCGAGGTCGGCGCGGACCAGGAGCAGCACCTCGTGACCTGGCTTTCCAAGCGCCTCGGGGTGAAGGTGAAGGCGCCGATGCTGGACGAGGCCGGGATGTCGCTCGTGGGCGGCCGCCTCCTGCCGGGCGAAACCGGCCCGGTCGCGCAGTTCATGTACCAGACCGATCGCGGGCGCCGCATGACGCTTTATGTGCGCGCCGAGTCCGCGCCCCACCGCGAGACCGCCTTCCGCTACTCGCGCGAGAACAACGTGAGCGTCTTCTACTGGCTCGAGCGCGACTGCAGCTATGCCATCGCTTCGTCGGACCTGAACAAGGACGAGCTGCTCGCCATCGCGACTACGGTCTACAAGCAGCTCTCGCCCTAGCATTCATCTGGTGCGGGGGCGCGCCGGATCGCACCACGAGCGTGCGATGAAGGACTCCCACCCCCTGTTTGCAGGAGAAATCCCGCTGGCACGGTTGATGCCAGTAGAGGCCGTCCCCTTTACGCGGAGCCGCGGCGTGAGCTTCCTTCAAGTGCAGGGCCTCTCGAAAAGATACGGCTCGACCGCGATCTTCGAGCGCGTCAACTTCGCCATCGGGCGCGGCGAGTTCGTGTGCGTCATCGGCCACTCCGGCTGCGGCAAGACCACCATCCTCAATATCCTCGCGGGGCTGGACAGCGCTTCCGAAGGCGTGGTCGTCATGGACAACCGCGAGGTCGCCGGGCCTTCGCTCGAGCGCGGCGTGGTCTTTCAGGGCCACGCGCTCATGCCGTGGCTTTCGGTGATGAGCAACATCGCGTTCGCGGTGAAGAGCCGCTGGCCGCAGTGGAACCGGATCCAGGTGCAGATGCATTGCCAGAAGTTCATCGACCTGGTCGGCCTCACCGGCGCCGAGCACAAGAAGCCGGCCGAGCTCTCGGGCGGGATGAAGCAGCGTGTGGGCATCGCACGAGCCTTCGCCATCCAGCCGAAGATGCTGCTCCTCGACGAGCCTTTTGGCGCGCTGGACGCGCTTACTCGCGGCGTCATCCAGGACGAGCTGCTGCGCATCTGCGCCGGCACACAGCAGACGGTGTTCATGATCACGCACGACGTGGACGAGTCGATCCTGCTCGCCGACCGGATCCTGCTGATGTCGAACGGTCCGGATGCGTGCATCGCCGAGATCGTCGAGAACACGCTGCCAAAGCCGCGAGACCGGCACACGATCCACCATGACCCGCAGTACTACCGGATCCGCAATCACCTGGTCGATTTCCTGGTGAACCGCTCCAAGCTCTACCAGAGCGGCGAAGCGCACCGGCCGGTGCAGCCGCCGCTGGTCCGTCCGGGGCTGGAGCCCGCGCTCCCTGTCACAAATGTCGTCAGCCTGAGGCACTAAGCCGGGCGAACTCGATCCCGGACGAAGGGCCGGTGTCGGCCTTGAGCACCTTTTCCATGTGCTGCAGCGCATAGCGGTCGTCCGCTTCCGTCTCCGAAGCGATGCAATCGCTTGGCACGACGACCCTGAAGTCGCGAAGGTACGCGTCGTGCGCGGTGAAGATGACGCAGTTGTTCCCCGCCACGCCCGTGAGGACGAGCGTCTGCGCGCCAAGGTGCGCGAGCAGCAGATCGAGCGTCGTCGAGTAAAAGCCGGAGTGCTTCGGCTTGAGCACGAAGTAGTCCTGCGCGTCCGGCTTCAGGAGCTTCGCGATCGGCGCGCCCCGGACACCGCCCTCCAGGCAGTGCTCGAGCAGCGTATGAAAGTCCGAACGCCACTTGCCGAAGTTGTCGTTCGCGTAGATCACCGGCACGCCCGCCTTGCGTGCGCGCGCCTTCAGCGCCGCCGCGGCTTTCGCCGCTTTCAAGGCGCGCGGAAAGAGCCTCTCGGCGTTGTCGAACTCAAAATCGCTGATCCAGTCGATGAGCAGCAGCGCGACGGAGCACTTGTCGGGCGCGTTGCCATGCAGGTCGTGCTGTCGCGCGGGCACGGTCATCCTTTAGCGGGCCGGGACCCCGCGATCGCCGCGCGCAGAGCTTTGTCGACTTCCTTGCTCACGCCCAAGCCCGGGTCCATTCTCATTGGACGGGCATTTCAGACAGTGGTTCTAGCCGCGCGCGCCAAGAAAAGGGTCCGGGTCTCCCGCAACTCGTCCCCGAATTTCACGGCCTGCTGCTCCAAGCGTAGGTATAGCTTTCCGGCAGAAACCAGATCGCCCCGACGAAAGCGAGCGCGCAAACGACAAGACGGCTGCGCCAAGAAAGACGAGCAGCCCCGGTAGGAAATGCAATCATCACGCAGGCGGTCGAAAACAGGACCGCAGATTGCCATACTCGGTCATGTACCGCGGCAACGACGAACAGGAACAGGAGAAGCGCTACAGCTCCTCGTAGCAAAGTCGTTGCTATTCCGGTTATCGCCATGCGCTCTAGCTATTATTAGCGGACAGAAGCGGTTTGCAAACCGTCAGATGGAACGGCTCCGCCGATGCCTTCGGATTCGGAACGCTACGCCTCGCGCGCGAGGCAATCGTGCTAACGGCCGGCCGCGGTCCGTACGGCGCGGAAGAGCTTGATGAGAGCGGGGAGCTGGTAGTTGGCGTTGAGGCCGCTGGGGCTGGGCAGAACCCAGACTGCGGCTCCTTCCAGGGTTTCGGGCTGCAGGCCGAACGTGGCCTTCGGGCGGGCGAACGCGTGCCGATAGGCGCCAAGGCCGAGGAAGGCGATCGCGCGAGGGCGGTAGCGCCTGATCTTCGCGCAGAGCG
>CAYOVM010000161.1:0-7549 GCA_964407355.1 uncultured Enterobacteriaceae bacterium | reverse complement strand
GTCGTGGTCGGCTTCTGGATCGTCCGGCGGGCGCTGCGCAATCTCAAGAAGCCCGATATCCAGGCGCGGCCGCCGATCCAGGGCGACCTGGTGAGCTGCGCGCGCTGCGGCATGCACCTGCCGCGCGCCGAGGCGCGGGAGGCGGCGGGGGCGCTCTTCTGCAGCGAGGAGCACGCGAGGCTCGGGGCGGGGAAGGGCTGATGGATACCGCCGCCCGGTACTCCTCGCTGTTCGTGGGTCCGGAGCGCACCAGCGACTCGTTCTGGACGTCGTTGCGCTATTTCAGCCTGTACCGCATCGCCGTGGCGGGGCTGTTCCTCGGCCTCACGCTCGTCTACGGCGACGCGCTCAGCCTCGGCTCGCACCAGCTGGAGCTCTTCAGGTTCGTCGCCGGAAGCTATCTCCTGACGGGCGTCGCGCTCCAGGTGCTGCTGCGCACCCGCGAATATTTCAATCACCAGCTCACCCTGCAGGCGGCGGTGGACGTCCTCGCGATCACGCTGCTCATGTACGCGAGCGGCGGCATCCGCAGCGGCCTTGGAGTGATGCTGCTCATTTCGCTTACGGGCGCGGCGATCGTCGCCCCGCGGCGATTGACCTTCCTTTATGCGTCGATCGCGACGATCGCCCTGCTGCTCGAGCAGGGCTACTGGGTCCTGATACACGACGCGCCGGAAACGAGCTTCCTGCAGCCGGGCCTTCTCGCGATCGGCTGCTTCGCCACGGTCGGCGTCACCGGCTGGCTCGCCCAGCGGGTCGCGACGAACGAGCGCCTGGCGCGCCAGCGCGGCCGCGAGCTCGCGACCCAGACGCGCGTCAGCGAGCTGGTGATCGGCGACATGCACGACGGCGTCGCGGTGCTCGACCGCGACGGCCGCGTGGTGCAGCACAATCCGCAGGCGCAGCGCCTGCTCGTCGCCGAGCCGCTGCTCGGCGCGGACATCACGCAGCTCCTGCCGGGGTTCTCCAAGCGCTGGAACGCCTGGCGCGAGGGCGGCGGCGCGGCCCGCTATGCCGAGAGCGCGGTCCACGGCACGACCGGCGGCTTCGACGTGCACGGGCGCAGCCTCGGCCTGCGCCTCATCGAC
Organism: uncultured Enterobacteriaceae bacterium; assembly: GCA_964407355.1. Lineage (GTDB taxonomy): Bacteria > Pseudomonadota > Gammaproteobacteria > Burkholderiales > SG8-39 > SCGC-AG-212-J23. The sequence goes on along the minus strand of CAYOVM010000161.1, from coordinate 6,461 downwards.
ACCGGCACCGAGGAGGAATACAGCGTTCTGTTCATCGAGGACACCACGCGCTCGCGCGAGCAGGCGCAGCAGCTCAAGCTCGCGGCGCTCGGCCGGCTCACCGCCAATATCGCCCATGAGATCCGCAATCCGCTCGCCGCCATCAGCCACGCCGCCGAGCTGCTCGGCGAGGAAAAGCGCGCCGAAGACCAGGCCCGGCTGACCCGCATCATCCACGACAATACCCGGCGCCTGGAGCGCCTGGTGGCCGACGTGCTGCAGCTCAACCGCCGCGACCGCATCTCGACCGAGCCCGTGCGGCTCGTCCCCTGGCTGCAGGCTTTCGTGGGCGAGTTCGTCGCGAACGAGGCGGTGGCGCCGGACCGGATCGCGCTCGAGGCGCCGCGCGACGCCTGGGTGGAGTTCGATCGCGAGCACCTGCGCCAGGTGCTGTGGAACCTGCTTCGCAACGCGGTTCGCTACGCCCGGCCGGAGCCGCGCGCGGTGCGCATCACGCTCGTGGGCATCGCGGGCCAGGTGGAGCTGAATGTGATCGACAATGGCCCGGGCGTCCCCCCGGCAAGCCAGGGCGAGCTCTTCGAGCCGTTCTTCACCACCGACAGCAAGGGGACCGGCCTCGGGCTGTACCTCGCGCGCGAGCTCTGCGCCGCGAACCGCGCGATCCTCGGGTACGTGGACGGCGGGCCCGGCGCGCACTTCAGGATCCTGATGCGGGAAGGGCGCCCCGCATGAAGCGCGCCGATCAGCGCGGCGCGGCGCGCGGCGCCCAGATCCTGGTCGTCGACGACGAGCCCGATATCCGCGAGCTTCTCGAGCTCACCCTCGTGAAGATGGGGCTGGGCGTGCATAGCGCCGGGACCCTCGCCGAGGCGAAGTCGAAGCTGAAGGAGGAGACCTTCGACCTTTGCCTCACCGACATGCGCCTTGCCGACGGCGAGGGGCTCGAGCTCGTGCGCCACATCTCGGCGCTCGGGGTCGACCTGCCGGTGGCGGTCATCACCGCCTATGGCAGCGCGGAGAACGCCGTGGCGGCGCTCAAGGCGGGCGCGTTCGACTACGTATCGAAGCCGGTCGGCCTGGAGCAGCTTCGGGCGCTGGTGAAGTCGGCGCTCTCGCTCCCCGGCCGCGCCGAGCCGCTCGCGAAAGGCCAGCAGCTCCTGGGCGAGAGCGCGCCGCTCCAGCAAGTGCGAGCGCTCATCGGAAAGCTCGCGCGCACCCAGGCCCCGGTGTACATCTCCGGCGAGTCCGGCAGCGGCAAGGAGCTCGCCGCCCGGCTGATCCACGACAACGGCGCCCGGCGCGACAAGGCCTTCGTCCCGGTCAATTGCGGGGCGATCCCGGACACGCTCATGGAAAGCGAGCTCTTCGGCTATCGCAAGGGCGCGTTCACCGGCGCCAACGAGGACCGCAACGGCTTTTTCCAGGCGGCCCACGGCGGCACCCTGTTCCTGGACGAAGTCGCCGACCTGCCGCTGCACACGCAGGTCCGCCTCCTGCGGGCGATCCAGGAGAAGCGCGTGCGCAAGGTGGGCTCGACGCAGGAGGAGCCCGCCGACGTGCGGATCATCTGCGCCACCAACCAGAGCCTCGCGGCGATGGTCGAAGCGGGCCGGTTCCGGCGCGACCTCTATTACCGGCTGAACGTCGTCGACCTCACCATGCCGCCGCTGCGCGAGTGCCGCGACGACATCCCAAAGATCGCCTCGAGCATCCTGGAGCGGCTCGCGGCGCAGAACGGCGTGCGCCCCCAGCGGCTCTCGAAAGCCGCGCTCGAGGAGTTGATGCGGTACGACTTCCCGGGGAACGTGCGCGAGCTCGAGAACCTGCTCGAGCGGGCGCTCGCGCTCTCGGCCGGCGAGGAGCTCTCGGCCGAGGATCTCGCGCTGAACCGGATCGTCGTGGAGGACTCCGAAGCGCCGGAGGCCGCGTCGAAAGCCGCCGGCGCGCCCGAGGAGCCGCTGCCGTCGTATCTCGACCGGCTGGAGCGCGACGCGATCCTCGCGGCCCTCGGCAAGACAGGCTTCAACCGCACGGCGGCCGCCCGCCTGCTCGGGATCACCTTCCGGCAGCTTCGCTACCGCATGCAGCGGCTCGGCATCCGCGAGGACAAGCCGGCCGCGGGCAAGGAAGAAAAACCCGGCGGATGAGGATCGGGCCCGACGGCCTGCTCGCAGGCGTGCCTTACGTCGCCTCGCCCAACTGCGACGAGCGACCGGCGGATGCCGGGATTTCCCTGCTGGTGCTGCACTCGATCAGCCTGCCGCCGGGCGAATACGGCGGCGACGCGATCGAGCGCCTCTTCACCAACCGCCTGGACCCGCGGGCGCACCCGTACTTCGAGGAAGTGTTTTCACTGAAGGTGTCCGCTCACTTTCTGGTGCGCCGCGACGGCGCTCTGATCCAGTTCGTGCCGCTCGGCCTGCGCGCCTGGCATGCAGGCGCCTCGACGTGGCGCGGGCGCAGCAGGTGCAACGACTTTTCCATCGGCATCGAGCTCGAAGGCACCGACGACAGCGCTTTCGAAGCGGTTCAATACCGGCGCCTGTGTGAATTAATCGACGTTCTTCGCGGCGCGCTCCCGCTTCGCGATATCGCCGCGCACAGCGATGTGGCGCCGGGTCGCAAGACCGATCCCGGCGCGCGCTTCGACTGGGCGCGCGTGCTCCGCGGCCTCTCGAAAGCCTGACCCTCCGGCGTTGCACCGCGGCATCGCGCCGCCGTTTGTAGTTCCTACCACTACATTTAGCGGCCTTGGGGGTCTTCGACCCGGTATTTAGTACGTCGCGCTTGCAAAGAATTTTTTTCGTGTGTAGTCTGGTACTACACGTTGTACAGAAATGGTGCCTTAGCACTAGATGTAGTTACGATGCAGCGGTACGGAAGGTGAACGGAAGGTCGTCACAGAACCGCCATGACAACGCGGCTGACGGTCCCGGAGATAAGCGAACCACACGGGAGAAGCAGACATGCAGATTGCTCAGGAAAACGCCGCGATTGCACCCACCTTAGGCGTAGCCGTTCCTGAGTCGAGCGGCGCCGGCCGAGGTCCGTACGCGGACTACAAGATCATCCGGCGCAACGGCGCCGTGGTCGGCTTCGAGCCGGCCAAGATTTCGGTGGCCATGACGAAGGCCTTTCTCGCGGTCAACGGCAGCCAGGGCGCCGCCTCGGCGCGCATCCGCGAGATCGTCGCCGGCCTCACGGACGGCGTGGTGGGCGCGCTCCTGCGCCGCCAGCCGCAGGGCGGCACCTTCCATATAGAAGACATCCAGGACCAGGTCGAGCTCGCCCTGATGCGCTCCGGCGAGCACGACGTGGCCCGCGCGTACGTCCTCTACCGGGAGGAGCGGTCCAGGGCCCGCGCGCAGGAAAAGGCGGCGAAGAAGGAGCCCGCCTTCCACGTCGTCGAGAACGGGCAGAGAAAGCCCCTCGACCAGGACGCGCTGGCGCGCCTGGTGCGGGCCGCCTGCGAAGGGCTTCCGGACGCGAAGCCCGAGGCGATCCTCGACACGACGCTGCGCGACCTCTATGACGGCGTACCCCTCGACGAGGTGCGCAAGTCGGCCGTCATGGCCGCGCGCGCCCTCATCGAGAAGGATCCGGCCTACGGTTACGTCACCGCCAGGCTGCTGCTGAACACCATCCGCCTCGAAGTGCTCGGCGAAGAGGCGAGCCAGGCGGAAATGCAGACGCGCTACGCGGGCTATTTTTCGCAGTTCATCGCGCGCGGGATCGCCGCCGAGCTGCTGGATCCGGAGCTGGGCCGTTTCGATTTGAACGTATTGGGGAAAGCGCTGAAGGCCGAGCGCGACCTGAAGTTCGGCTACCTCGGGCTGCAGACCCTCTACGACCGCTACTTCCTGCACGTCCAGGGAAGCCGCATCGAGCTGCCGCAGGCGTTCTTCATGCGGGTGGCGATGGGCCTCGCCCTGAAGGAGAAGGACCGCGAGGCGCGCGCGATCGAGTTCTACGACGTCCTCTCGACCTTCGATTTCATGAGCTCGACGCCGACGCTGTTCAACTCCGGCACGCTGCGCTCGCAGCTCTCGTCGTGCTACCTGAGCACCGTGTCGGACAACCTCGAGGGCATCTACGACGCCATCAAGGAAAACGCGCTGCTCGCGAAGTACGCGGGCGGTCTCGGCAACGACTGGACGCCGGTGCGCGCGCTCGGCGCGCACATCAAGGGGACCAACGGCAAGTCGCAGGGCGTGGTGCCGTTCCTCAAGGTCGTCAACGACACCGCCGTGGCGGTGAACCAGGGCGGCAAGAGGAAGGGCGCGGTGTGCTCGTACCTCGAGACCTGGCACCTCGACATCGAGGAGTTCCTGGAGCTGCGCAAGAACACCGGCGACGACCGGCGCCGCACCCACGACATGAACACCGCGAACTGGATTCCGGATCTGTTCATGAAGCGGGTCATGGAGAACGCCGATTGGACGCTGTTCAGCCCCTCCGACGCGCCCGACCTGCACGACAAGTTCGGCAAGGCCTTCGAGGAGGCGTACACGCGCTACGAGGACAAGGCGGCGCGCGGCGAGCTGAAGCTCTTCAAGAAGATCCCCGCGGTGCAGCTGTGGCGCAAGATGCTGTCGATGCTCTTCGAGACCGGGCATCCCTGGATCACGTTCAAGGATCCCTGCAACCTGCGCAGCCCGCAGCAGCACGTGGGCGTGGTGCACAGCAGCAACCTCTGCACCGAGATCACGCTCAACACCTCGAAGGACGAGATCGCGGTCTGCAACCTGGGCTCGGTGAACCTGGTCGCGCACATGAACGGGCGCACGCTCGACTTCGAGAAGCTGAAGAAAACCATCCGCATCGCGATGCGGATGCTCGACAACGTGATCGACATCAACTACTACGCGGTCGACAAGGCGCGCAATTCGAACATGCGCCACCGGCCGGTGGGCCTGGGCATCATGGGCTTCCAGGACTGCCTGCTCAAGATGCGCACGCCCTACGCCTCGAAGGAGGCGGTGGAGTTCGCCGACCGCTCGATGGAGATGGTGGCGTACGCCGCCTACTGGGGCTCGACCGAGCTCGCCGAAGAGCGCGGCCGCTATCCGACCTTCCAGGGCTCGCTCTGGGACCGCGGCGTGCTGCCGCAGGACACCGTCGACCTGCTGGCGGCGGAGCGCGGGGGCTACGTCGAGCTCGACCGCTCCGCGACGCTCGACTGGGATGCGCTGCGCGCGCGGATCAAGCGCTTCGGCATGCGCAACTCCAACTGCCTGGCGATCGCCCCCACCGCGACGATCGCCAACATCGTAGGCGTGTCGGCCTCGATCGAGCCGACCTACCAGAACCTGTTCGTGAAATCGAACCTGTCGGGCGAGTTCACCGTCGTGAACGAGTACCTGGTGGAGGATCTCAAGGCGGGCGGGCTGTGGGACGAGGTCATGATCTCCGACCTCAAGTACTTCGACGGCAACCTCGCGCGCATCGACCGGGCGCCGGCGGTGCTGCGCAAGCTCTACGCGACCGCCTTCGAGATCGAGCCGAAGTGGCTGGTCGAAGCCGGGGCGCGGCGGCAGAAGTGGATCGACCAGTCGCAATCGCTCAACATCTACATGCCGGGCGCGTCGGGCAAGAAGCTCGACGAGACCTACAAGCTCGCCTGGCTGCGCGGATTGAAGACCACCTACTACCTGCGCGCAATGGGCGCCACCCACGCGGAGAAGTCGACGAGCAAGGCGGGCCAGCTCAACGCGGTCTCCGCCTCCGGCGCGGACACCACCGAGGCGGCCGCGGCGGCCGAGCCGAAGTTCTGCTCGATCGATACCCCGGACTGCGAGGCCTGTCAGTGATCACGCTGGGCGACCGAAGCTTCACCGGCCCATTCTTGCTGCCGCTTTGGTCGCCGCCGAAGGGGGCCGGGGTGTTCGCGGTGCTGGTTCCCGGGTGGCGGCTGCTGACGTTCCGCGCTCTGCATTTCGGGCAGGCGGCCGATTTCTCGGCTTACGACCTGAAAAGCCATCCCCGCTACGCGGAATGGCTCGCGATCGCGGGCACCGAGTGGAACCTGTACACGGCGACGCACGAGATGTCGTTCTCGACCGAGGGCCAGCGCCAGAACGCGGAGCGCGAGATGCTCCGGAGCTACAAGCCCGAATTCAATTCGCCGTCGCCGAACCCCGAGCTCCCCGGCCTGCGCACGCTGCTGCTCGCCCGGGCGCTTCGCACCGACATACAAGAATAGAGAGAAACCATGCTCAACTTCGAAGAAGAGGGCCGTAAAGCGCTCCCGGATATTTTCCTGCAGTCGCCGGTCACCGGTTTCGTGCCGACCGGCTCCGGAAATTTGGCGAGCGCGCCCGCCGTCGCGGACGGCGCGCGCCGGCGCGTCTCGGTGGAGGACAAGCGGGTCATCAATTCCAAGGCCGACGTGAACCAGCTGGTGCCGTTCAAGTACAAGTGGGCCTGGGAGAAGTACATCGCCGCCTGCGCGAACCACTGGA
>CAYOVM010000160.1:1356-7779 GCA_964407355.1 uncultured Enterobacteriaceae bacterium | reverse complement strand
GCCTGCGGCGGCTGCTGGTTGCCGACCCAGTCGACGATCGGCTTGAACTGCTCGCGCTCGGCGTAGGACAGCGAATACTCCATCTCGAAGATTCCCACCCCGGTCTCCGCGGCCTTGAGGTAGGCGTCCGAATCGCTAAGCCGGGTCAGCAGCGGAAAGCTGAGCGAGGCGAGGAATTTCTCCAGCGGCTGGTAAACGGGGATCGACTTGCGCACCCGGTTCGCCACCACCGCGAGGCGGATATTGCGCACCCGGATCCGGCCGGAGAGCAGCAGGTCCTTGATGAAATTCGCCGTGGCGTGGATGTCGATCGCGGAGGGGCCGACGGGGATGATGATGCAGTCGGTCCTCGACAGCATTTCCTGGAGGAGCAGGCCCGACGCGCCGGCGGGCGCATCGATGATCAATTGCCGGGTGCCCGCGGGCACGTGCATTTCGACGGTCCGCAGGCGGTTGCCGCGCTGCGGCGCGGCGTTCGCGCCGTGGATCTTCGGAGCGTGCGGCGCGCGCAGCTTGAGCCAGTTCAGGCTCGAGCCCTGCGGGTCGTAATCCATGATGGCGGTCGGAACGCCGTCGGCGGCGTAATGGCTGGCGAGATTGGTGGTCACGGTGGTCTTCCCCGACCCGCCCTTCGGATTGATGACCAGCGTGGTGTGCGTTCTCATTGCCGCCGTATCCCCCGGCCAGACTGCCCCTGCTGCAAACCCCTATTTCGGCACCTGTAGGGTACGCAGAAATCGCCGTTTTGTGTTGTTAATTACTGCTCGGGAGAGCTATCGTTTCGTCAACTAAGACTCCAAGGCAGCCGCAAATGGCCCGGCACCACCTGGACCCCACCCCCAAAGCCTGTCTTTTCGACGTGTTCGGCACGCTGGTCGACTGGCGGACCAGCGTGAGCCGCGAAGCGGCCTCGTTTTTCGAGGCGAAAGGCGTCACCGGCGTCGACGCGCTGGAATTCGCGGTGGAATGGCGCAAGCTCTATCAGCCCTCGATGGAAGAGGTGCGCTCGGGGCGCCGCGCGTGGGCGATCCTCGACGAGCTGCATCGCGAAAGCCTTCTCAAGCTGCTCGACCGCTACGGCATCCGCAGCCTTTCGGAGACGGAGATAGACGATCTCAATCGGGCGTGGCACCGGCTCGATCCCTGGCCCGACGTCGTGGAAGGCCTCACCCGGCTGAAACGCAAGCTCGTCATCGCGCCGTGCTCGAACGGCAACATCGCCCTGATGGTGAACCTGGCGAAGCGCGCCGGCCTGCCGTGGGACTGCATCCTCGGCGCCGAGACCGCGCGCGCGTACAAGCCCCTGCCCCAGGCCTATCTTGCCTCCTGCAGGCAGCTCGGCCTCGCGCCGGCGCAGGTGATGATGGTCGCGGCGCACAACGGCGACCTGAAGGCGGCGAAGGCGCAGGGCCTCGCCACCGCGTTCGTGCCGCGCCGCGAGCATGGCCCCGGGCAAACCACCGATCTCGCCGCCGATCCGGCATGCGCAGACCTCGCCGTCAGCAGCCTTCCCGAGCTCGCAGCCAGGCTTGGCTGCTGAAGCTGCGGGCGGCGCCGCTCTGGCTGCAGCTGGGCGCCGGGGCGCTCGCCGCGGCCGCGCTCTGGCTCGCGATCAACTGGGCCTACCAGGTCGCGCGCAAGCCGGCCGAGCTTTTCTTTCCGGTGAGCGGCGCGCTCTACAAGACGCCGGACGAAACCTGGCGCCAGTACCAGCCGCTCTTCCGCAAGCACTCGACGAGCGTCGTCACGCCGGAGCTGCTCGCGGCGCTCGCGCAGGTCGAGGGCGCCGGCAATCCCGTGGCGCGCACGTACTGGCGCTGGCAGCTCACGCACCAGCCCTTCGAGGTCTACCGGCCGGCCTCGAGCGCGGTGGGGATGTACCAGATCACGGACGCGACTTATCGCGAGGCGAAGCGCTACTGCATCCGGGATCACGTGGCGATCGAGGACGGGCCCTGGCACGCGTGGCGCTCGTGCTGGTTCAACAGCCTGTACCTGCGCGTCGTGCCGGCCCACGCGGTCGAGATGACGTCGGCCCTGCTGGACCGGCGCATCGCGCAAATTCTGGAGCGGCAGCGGCTTCCGGCAGCCACTCTCCAGCAGAAGCAGGATCTGGCGGCGGTGATCCACTTGTGCGGTGCGGCCGCGGGAGAAGCCTACGCCCGGCGGGGGTTTCGCCCGGCTGACCGCCAGCGCTGCGGCGCGCACGACTTGCGCCGCTATCTCGCGCAGGTCAATTTCATGAAGAAGCGGTTTGCCCGGCCGGCGTCCGGGGCATAATCCGGGGATATAGATATAACAGCGATGGCCATGAAATTCGCAATTAGTCTGGCTGGAGTTCTTTTCGCGGCGGCGCTGGTTGGCGCCGACGCGTCCGCGCAGGGAAGCGCGCCCGGAGTTACCGCGACCGCCATCACGATCGGCCAGTCGGCGCCGCTCTCGGGCAGCAACCAGGAGCTCGGCCAGGACATCCGCAACGGCGCGCTCGCGCATTTCAAGAAGATCAACGACGCCGGCGGCATCCACGGCCGCAGGATCGAGCTCACGACCCTCGACGACGCGAACCAGGTGCCGCGCGCCGAGGCGAACACGAAGAAGCTGGTGGAGGAGACCGGGGTCTTCGCGCTGTTCGGCTATGCGAGCGCGACCCTGTCGCGTCCCGCGCTGCCGATCGTGCACCAGCACAAGGTGCCTTTCATCCATCCCTTCACCGGCGCGGATCCGATGCGGGTCTTCGACAAGTTCGTCTACAACGTGCGCGCGAGCTATGCCGACGAGCTGGAGAAGATCGTGGAGTTCTTCGCCCCGCTCGGCGTCAAGCGCTTCTCGATCGTGTATTACGACGACGTGGTCGGTCGCGAGAACCTGGCCGCCGTCGACCGCGCGCTGAAGAAGCGCAGCTACGAGACGGTCTCCAAGGCGGCGTTCAAGGATCGGGCGAAGCCCGACATCGACGCGGGGGTGAAAGAGGTCGCGAAGGGCAAGCCCGACGTCGTCATTCTGACCACGCTCTACAAGGCGAGCGCGGATTTCATCAAGCTCGCGAAGCAGTCTGGCCTCACCGCGCTGATGGCGAGCAATTCGTTTCCCGGCGCGAGCCCGCTCGCCAAGGAGCTCGGCAAGGACGGGCCGGGCGTGATCATCGCCGCGGTGGTGCCGGCGTTTACCCGGGCGGCGATCCCGGTGGTCGCCGAATACCGCCAGGCGATGGAGAAGTTCTCCGGCAAGAAGGAATTTTCATTCACCTCGCTCGAGTCCTATATCGGCGCGAAAGTGCTCGCCGAGGGCCTGAGGCGAGCGGGGCCCAGGCCGACGCGCGAGTCGTTCATGCGCGCGCTCGACGGCATGTCGAGCTACGACGCCGGCGGCTATACGGTTTCGTATTCCCCGACCGATCACAACGGCAGCTCCTTCGTGGAGCTCACCGTCATCAGCAGGGAAGGCGCCTTTCGCGACTGAGCGCGACCGAGCGCGACCGAGGCGGGCGGCGCTAGGGGCGATTCGCGCCGTGGCCCACCCGGTCGATCACCAGCTGCCGGAGCATCTCGTCGACCACCGCGGGGTGATAGCGCTCGAGCAGCAGAGGGCGATCGACGAAGGTCGTGATGCCGAGCGCCTCGAGCGCATGCTCGATGGCGCGCCGTACCCTCGGCGTAAGCGGATCGGTGTGAAGGCGGCAGCAGATCACGGGCACGCCCCGGCCCGCGGAGGTGTCCTGCAGGGCGTGCAGGAATTCGAACATGCGCGAGTCGTCGAAGCGCACATTGCAGACGATCAGGTCGACGCGCGGCTCGAGAAGGTACAGGGCTTCGTCGATCGAAGTGGCGCTGGGCAGATCGAAATCGTCCCCGAGCACTCCCCGCAGGATCTCGATCGCCTGCTGAGTGCCCGCTATCAGGATGCGAGGCCTGGAGCGCTCCTCGCTCCGGGCTTCGCCGCTCTCCATGCTCGCCACGCCGGCCTCCCGGCCCTCATGCGGCAAATACTACGTCCCCCCGATCGGAAGTTGCCACCGCGGCGGGGCATGGTTCTTTTGGGGGGGAAGGCACAACGCGCGGTCCGAAGAGCGTACTATTTCGAGGCCGCCGCCTGTCGCGGCCGTCGTCCACGGGAGAGAGCCATGCAAAAACCGACACGCATTCTGGGCGCCGCAATCGTCGCGGCCGCTTGTGCCGGACTTTGGGGCAGCGAAGCGCTGCACGCGCAGCAGCCCGGCTTCACACGCAAGATGCTGCAGGATCAGAACCTGAGCGCGCACGGCCGCCACGCGGTCCAGGTGGTCGCGGAGTTCGCGCCCGGCGTCGCCGCCGGAAAGCACACCCACCCCGGCGAAGAGCTCGGCTATCTGCTCGAAGGCTCGATCCTGCTCGAGATCGAGGGCGAGGCGCCGCGCACGCTCAAGGCCGGCGATTCGTTCTTCGTCCCGGCGGGCAAGCCGCACGACGGCAAGAATGTCGGCAGCGGGGCCGCCAAAGTGCTCGCGACCTACATCGTCGAAACCGGCAAGCCGGTCGCCGCGCCGGTCAAGTAGGGAAAGCAGGGCGGTGACGAATCGACGGACCTTCATCGCCGGAATCGCCGCCGTCCTGTCGGCGCCGCTCGCCGCGCAGGAAAAAAAGGATGCGGCGCGCGAGTACCGCATCGGTGTGCTCGACACGGTGGCCGAGCCGCCGAACCTGGCGAACATGACGCAGCTGCGAAAAGGCCTGCAGGAGCTGGGCTACGTCGAGGGCAGGAACCTGCGCATCGAGTACCGGACCGCGGAAGCGAGAAACGAGCGCTATCCGGCGCTCGCCGCGGCGCTCGCGAAGATGAAGGTGGACCTGATCGTGGCGAACGGGACGCCGGCGACGCTCGCGGCGAAGAACGCGCCCGGCACGATTCCGGTCGTCACCGCCACCGCGCTCGACCCGGTGGAGACGGGCCTCGTCGCGAGCCTCGAGCGTCCGGGCGGAAACGTCACCGGCGTCGCGATCCTCACGAGCGAGCTCGAGAATAAGCGCGTCGACGTGCTGCGGGCGCTCGCGCCCGGGCGCAAGCGCGTGGCGGTCATGGTCAACATGGGCAACCCGGGCCTCGCGGCGACCTGGAAGGCGATCGAGGCGGCGGCGAAGGCCGCCGGGCTCGAGCCGCAGCTCGTCGACGTGCGCAGGCCGGAAAAGCTCGTGGGCGCCTTCGACGCCCTCCTCGAGAAGAAAGCGCAAGCGCTCGTGGTGCGGACCGGTCCGATGGCGGAGAAGGAACGGCGCACGCTCGTCGATCTCGCCGCAAAGCACCACCTGCCCGCCATCTACGCGCAGCGCCAGTTCGTGGACGCGGGCGGCCTCGTCTCCTACGGGCTCAACACGCCGGAGATGTACTACCGCGCCGCGGCCTTCGTCGACAAGATCCTGAAAGGCGCGAAGCCGAGCGAGCTCGCGATGGAGCAGCCGACCAAGTTCGAGCTCGTGATCAACCGCAAGACCTTGCGCGCGCTCGACCTGGTCATCCCGCCGGACCTGCTGCTGCGCTCCAACGAGATCGTTGGATAAGCCGCCGGACTACTTCCAGTCGTCGTCCTTCGGCAGCGGGGCCACCTTGGGCGGCTTGTCCTTGCGGCGTCTCCAGCCGAAGAAGAACAGGCCTCCCAGCCCGGCAAGCGCGGCCACGAGGAAAATGATCAGGTAAACGGTGCCCTGCGGCATTCGCTATCGCCGGCTGAGCAGCAGGGCGACGAATCCGAATGTGGCGATGACCGACAGAGAGGCGATGGCGGCGCCGGCGACGCGCGGATACGCCGCCACCCAGCGATCCAGCGTCATGTGGGGAGTATCGGCGCCCGTGAAAGCCTGGCGTGTCGAATACCAGTGGTTGGCGCGCGCCTCGAACGCGGGGTAGGCGGCCGGGAAGAACAGCAGCATGACGCCGACCGCGACCGCGGCAAGACCCCCGGCCACCATGATCCAGCGTACCGCCTTCAGCAAAATTTCCGCGAGTAGCGGGTAGCGCCCGCCGTAGGCGAGCGCCGCCATTTTCGTTCCGTCGAGCTGCCACAGCATGATGGCCACGTAAGCGCCCGCGACGAGCAGCACGAGGCCGTTCCAGCGCGGCTTGCGCGCGGTGGGCGAGCCGACGTAGCGCGGAATCTCGAGCGGCTTGAGGGTTCGCCGCGTCGAGACCCAGCGGTTCATCGTGTCGAAAAAACGCAGCGTGGCCGCGCTGCGCAGAAGCAGCCCGAGGCCTACCGAGATTCCCAGGACGCTGCCGGCGAGGCCGAACAGCGCAAGCGACGGAAGCACCACCTGGGTCCACAGAGGGCTGTGGGCGAAGGACATGCCGTAATTATGCGGAATTCGGCCGGTCTTCGTCGGGGAAAGCGGATGCCGCCCCCGCCAGCCAGGCCTTGCCGTGCCGATACAGCCGCTCCACCGCCGGTCCCTTGAG
>CAYOVM010000160.1:0-1256 GCA_964407355.1 uncultured Enterobacteriaceae bacterium | reverse complement strand
GGCCGCGCTGGCTGATCGTCATCTTGGTCTGCGCCACGGCGCGATGGCCCTGCACGTCGACGCTCGAGCCGCCGAGGAAGTGCAGGATGCTCACGCCCTTGTCGAATCCGGCCTTGCTCACCTCGATGAACTTTTCCGCCGGGCCCTGGAACCAGGTCGCGGTCATCCAGCCGTCGTCGTGCCAGACGGTGCGAAAACGCTCCCAGTCGCCGGCGTCGCGCCACAGCGCCCAGTTCTGGACGACCTCGATGATCTGCAGCCGGTCGTTCATGCCGCGCCTGGGCGAAAAACCCCGGCTCAGTCCAGCTTCGCCCCGGAGACCTTCACGATCTTTCCCCACTTCACGATCTCTTCGCGCAGGAACTTGTCGAACTGCTCGATCGACATGCCCATCGGGATGGTGCCCTGCTTGAGCCAGGTCTCCTTCACGTCCGCCGAATTCAGGATCTTGTTGACCTCGGCGTTCATCTTCTCGAGGACGGGCCGCGGCGTCTTGGCCGGCGCCATCAGGCCGAGCCAGATGCCCGACTCGTAGCCGGGAACGCCCGCCTCGGCGAGCGTGGGGACGTCGGGCGTCACGGGCGAGCGCTTGGTGCCCGTAGTGGCGATCGCCTGCACCTTGCCCGCGCGCGCGCTCGACGCCATCGTCGGGACCGCGTCGAACATGAGCTGCACCTGGCCGCCGAGAATGGCGGCGCGCGCCTGGTCGCTGCCCTTGTGCGGGATGTGGACGATATCCACGCCGGCCATCGCCTTGAAGAGCTCGCCCGCCATGTGGTAGGGCGTGCCGTTGCCCGAGGATGCGTAGTTGAGCGCGCCCGGCTTCGACTTCGCGAGCGCGATGAACTCCTTGAGGTTGCCGGCCTTCACGGAAGGGTGAACGACCATCATCAGGTCGGAGTAGCTCACGCCGGTGATCGGCGCGAAGTCGCGCATCAGGTCGAAGGGCTTCTTCGGGATCAGCGTCTCGTTCACGGTGTGCGTGTTCGACATCATGAGGAGCGTGTAGCCGTCGGGGTCGGCTTTCGCCACCGCGTCGGTGCCGACCACCGCGCCGCCGCCGGGGCGGTTCTCGATCACCAGCGCCTGGCCGAGGCCCTCCTGCAGCTTGGCGCCGAGGTAGCGCGCGTAGACGTCGGCGGAGCCGCCGACGCCGTAAGGCACGATGATCTTGATCGGACGGCTCGGGTAGCTCTGCGCCCAAGACGCGCAACTCACCAGCGCTGCCAGCAGCGCGAATCCAGCTCGAAGCATCG
>CAYOVM010000159.1:0-7822 GCA_964407355.1 uncultured Enterobacteriaceae bacterium | reverse complement strand
ACGACCCGCGCGACATCGGCAAGCTGCCCGCCTTCCCGGCGGCGGCGAAGTAGCCGCGCACGGCTTAGCGATGTTCGAGGGCCTGGCGTAGAGCCAGGCCCTTTCTGCTCTCTTTGTCCCGGCGCGAAAGCGCGAGTATCGTCGCGCCATGCCGAAGCGGATTGCGCGAGCGCCATGCTTCTCTATCGATTGCTGAAGACGCCGTTTTTCGGGCAATACCGCAAGCCATGGCGGTTTCCGGAGATCGAGAACCCGCGCGACTGGGAAAAGCTCACGGTGCAGAGCGAGTCGAAGGCGCGCCTCGGCGCGTTGTTCGGGCCTTCGCTGTCGGGGCCCGGCACCGGGAATGTCTTGCTCGCGCATCCGATGGGCGTCGACGCGAAGGGATTTTTCCTGAGGAACGGCCACGCGCGGTTCCTGCGGGAGAGCGGGTTCAATGTGCTTCTTTTCGACTTCAACGGATTCGGGGAAAGCGAGGAGGGCAACTTCGGCTACATGGAGGACGTCCTCGCGGCCGGCCGCGAGCTGCGGCGGCGCTCGCCCGGCCTTCCGATGGCGGTGGTGGGCACTTCGTTCGGCGGCGCGTGGGCGATCTGCGCGCTCTCGAGGCAGGGCCACGGCTTCTCGTGCGCGGTGATCGAAGGCTCGTTCACCACGCTGAAAGAGTTCTGGCGCCGCTATCCGGCCGCCAACCTGGTGCTAAGCGCGCTGAGCGCATTGCTTCCGGGTCTCGAGCGCTCGCTTCGCCCGATCGCGCAGATCAAATCCGTGCGCGGCCTGCGCAAGATCCTGTTCGTCTATGGCGGGGGCGACCGGGCGACACCCGTGGAGATGGGCAAGCGGCTCTTCGACGCGTGCAACCTGCCGGAAGCGGATCGCACGTTGTGCGAGGTGCCGGAAGCAAGGCATACGCAGGCCTTCATGGCGGCGTCCGAAGCCTGCAGGATGCGCTACCTCAATTTTCTGCGCGAGTCGCTGTCCGCAGCATAGGCGGGATGTCCTCGAGCGCGACGCGCCGCCCGGTGAGCGGATCGACCAGCGTCTTCAGGCCGTCGTAGATCCGCGGGGTCCGGAAGATAGCGAGCAGCGCGCGCCAGTGGGGCGGGGCGAGATAGCGCGCGCCGAGGCGGCGCCGCAGGCTGCGCCTCACGAGAGGGTAGTAGCGGCTGCACATCGCCGGGAAGAGGTGATGCTCGACGTGGTGGCTGAAGTGGAATTGCAGCGCGTCGACGATCGCGGGTGTGGACACGCTCATCGTCGTCGCGAGCGTGTCGGGCTTCTCCACCAGCGGGCAAAGCATATGCGTCGTGACGATGTAGGAAGTGACGACCAAGTTCGCGACGAGCATCGGGATCACCACCACGAGCAGCGCCCCCGCCGGGCCGGCCAGCACGGCGACGCCGATCCAGAACGCGGCGAGCGCGGCGCTATCGAGGAGCGCTCGTTTGCGCCGCAGCCTGCTGAAATCGGGCAGCCGCCTGGATTTCGACCAGAGCATCCCCTGGCCCTGCAGCGTGAAGAAGAAGCACAGAAAAATGAGCGCGAGGCAGCGGCCGTGGCCCAGGCCCGACCGGTGCATCAGCCGGCACCACCATCCGTCGCGCCGGAACTCCTCCAGCGTGCCGAAATTGTCGGGGTCGCGCCCCTCCATGTTCGTGTGCGCGTGATGCGCCTGATGGTGCCAGACGCGCCACAGGTGCGGCGAGATGCAGTAGATCGCGAAGGACAGGTAGGTGATCAGCTCGCGCAACGGCCCCGCGCGCACCGAGACACCGTGGGCGACCTCGTGCCCGAGGAAAGTCAGGCTCGCATACAGAAGCCCGAGCAGGATGGAGCCCGGAACGGCCAGATGCCACGGCGGCTGCGCGCTCGCGAGAAATACGCTCATGGCAAGGATGGATCCCGTCAGCGGGATCGCCAGGAGCGCCCATGCGGGTTGCGGCGTGAAAGCCTCGGGTGGCAGCTCGTCCCGGATGCTGGCCTTGAGCGCGGCTTCGGGTTCGATCATGTCGGGGCTGTGGTAAGTCGAAGCTTCATCTTTCGAGAGTCTCGCGAGCTTGTCCATGGCACTTTCGTGCCAGTGCGGCGCCGGGTCAAAGGTACCGCTCGGTCAGCCTGTAGATCAGCTCGGCCCGGTTGCGGATGCCGAGCTTGCTGAAGACGCTCGTCAGGTGGTGCTTGATGGTGTTCTCGCTCAGACCGTACAGCGCGGCGATCTCCGCGTTGGTGCTGCCCCGCCTCACCTCGTGCGCGATGCACTTTTCGCGCGAGCTGAGGCACAGCAGGTCGTCCGCGAGCGCTTCCTCGCCGTGTTCCCGCTCGAGAACCCGGCGGAGCACCTTGTGCATGATCGGCACGAGATGCCTGAGTGCCTGCACATGGGCGTCGCCCAGGCGCCCCGGGATGCGGTAGAAACTGTGGTGGGTGGTCACACGACGCTCGTCGATCTGGCCGTGAACCGCAACGTTGCGCAGCCCGAGCTCGCGAAAGCGCTTGAGCCACGCCGCGGAAATCCCGGACGGCGGAAGCTCGGCTTCGAACAGTTGCGGCTCGCGCGTCGCCATGAAGCTGCGCAGGATGGGAGCGTGCAAGCTGTCCGCTCGCTCGCGCAGCTCCTGTAGATAGTCCAGCGGAAAATCGACCGACACGGCGCAATCGAACGATACGCCGGTGGCGTGCAAAAGGCCGTAGCCGCTCAGGAGCATCCCGTGCGGAAACACCGGCCGGATTTGTCTTCTCGTCCAATCCTTGAACTGCTGGATCGTATTGACGCTGCCCGCTTCGGCCTCGACGGCGCTGAAGGTGAGAGGCGTTCCGCGTACCCGCTCGTCAGAGCGGGGCATGTGCTTCGGCGAAATTCATCCGGTGAAAAACCACTCTATGCGCCGCGCGCCTCCCCAGACATAGGCAAAAGGTCCCGGCCGTCTCATCCAGTCTTCCCGCGGGATCGAAGCAAAGGGAGCGCTTCGGCACCTAAGTGCCATAGACAGTCTGGACGGTCTTGGAAAAAATCCCGCCGAGCATTGGGATGCGAGAAAGATTTTTCCGTGGCGCAGCCGCCGAAGCGCATGAAGATCCTGCTGGTCTATCCGGAGTCTCCAAACACGTTCTGGAGCTTCAAGCACGCGTTGCGATTCGCGGGCAAGCGCTCGGCGTTCCCGCCGCTCGGCCTGATGACGGTCGCGGCGCTGCTGCCGGCGTCATGGGAGAAGCGGCTGGTCGACACCAACCTGCGCGAGCTGCGCGACTCGGACATCGAGTGGGCCGATCTCGTGATGGCGAGCGCCATGACTTCGCAGCAGCATTCGCTGCGCGCCATCATGGAGCGCTGCAGGAGGCGAGGGCGCCCCGTGGCGGTCGGCGGTCCGATCGTCTCGCGCAGCTCGAGGCTCGTCGAAGACGCGGAGCACCTCTTCGCCGGCGAGGCCGAGACCACGCTCGGCGAGTTCGTGCGCGACCTGGAGCGCGGCGAGGCGAAGCGCGTCTATCGCAGCGACGCGAAGCCGGATCTCACGGCTGCGCCGGTTCCGCAGTTCGGCCTCGTGGATTTCAGGCGCTATTCCTCCAACTCGCTGCAGTACTCGCGCGGCTGCCCGTTCACCTGCGAGTTCTGCGACATCATCGAGGTGTTCGGCCGCGTGCCGCGCACCAAGTCGAACGCGCAGATGCTGGCGGAGCTGCAGGCGCTCTACGACCTCGGCGCGCGCGGGCCGCTGTTCATCGTCGACGACAACTTCATCGGCAACCGGAAAAACGTCAAGAACCTGCTGCCCGAGCTGTCCGACTGGATGGAGCGCCGCGGACATCCGTTCCAGTTCTTCACCGACGCGTCGATCAACCTGGCGGACGACGAGGAGCTGCTGCGCCTGATGCGGCGCGCCGGGTTCAGGAAGATCTTCACCGGCATCGAATCGCCCTTCGAGGACAGCCTGAAGGAGGCCGGCAAGCTGCAGAACACCCGGCGCGATCTGCTCGAGTCGGTGCGCAAGATACGCAGCTTCGGCATCGAGGTGATGGGCGGCTTCACCCTCGGCTTCGACCATGACCCGCAGGATATCTTCCAGCGCCAGATCGACTTCATCCGCGACAGCGCCATCCCGCTCGCGATCATCCATTTGCTCACCGCCTTGCCCGACACCGAGCTATGGCGCCGGCTCGAGAAGGAAGGGCGGCTGCTCGGCGAGGGCGGCGGGCGGGCGCTCGACGGCTCGCTCAATTTCGCCACCGCGATGGATCGTGAGAAGCTTATCCTGGGCTACCACTCCGTTCTGCGCAGCATCTATCGGCCCGACGCGTATTACGGGCGCGCGCTCGCTTCGCTGCACAGCACGGCCGCGCCGGGCGCCCCGGCGGGCACGGGCTTGACGCCGGGCATGCTGCTCGCATTCCTGAAGATCCTCGCGAAGCTGGGCGTGGCCGATTCGGCGCGGAGCGATTTCTGGCGCTATTTCCGCAGAGTCTTCGCCGAGCGCCGGCATCTACTTGCCGAGGCGATGGCCCTTGCCGCCGCCGGCTACCACTTCCGCAAGGTCGCCGAGGAGCATTGCGGCGCCGTTCCCGGAGGGAGCGCCGCTTGAGCCAGGTGACGCTCGCCTATAGAGGGGCCGATACGCGCGCGAGCCTCTTCCAGCTCGCCAATACTTTCGTGCCGCTCGCGCTCCTGTACTGGGCGGGCATTCGATTGCTGTCCGCCGCGCCGCTCCTTTGCATTCCGGTCGCTCTCGTCTGCGCGGGGCTGGTCGTGCGGGCATTCAACCTCCAGCACGATTGCAGCCACCGGTCGTTCTTCCGGTCGAGGATGGCGAACGATCTCACCGGCTTTTTCATCGGCATCCTCACGCTGACGCCGCACGCGTGCTGGCGGAGGTTTCACAACGCCCATCACGCAGGCGTGGGCAACCTTGCCAGGCGCGGCCTGGGCGATGTGAAGACCCTGACCGTGGCGGAATACCTGTCGCTCTCGGCGTTCCAGAAATTTTGCTACCGGTTCTACCGTCACCCGCTCACGCTGTTCTTGTTCGGCGCGTTCCTTTTCTTCCTGGTGCGGCAGCGGCTCACCTACTACATCCCGAAGACCTGGACGCGCGAGCGCATAAGCGTGCATGCGGTCAACCTCGGCCTCGCGCTCGCGGCCTGGGCGATCTACTCTTTCGCCGAGGACGCGTCCGGCATCCTCGCGTTCCACACGATGGTGATGGTGCTCGCCACGGGCATCGGCGTGTGGCTCTACTACATCCAGCACCAGTTTCCCCTCGCCTACTGGCGCGGCGCCGGCGACTGGGACGCGGCGGACGCGGCGCTGAGGGGCGCGTCGTTCTACGACCTGCCGCGGCCGCTGCACTGGATCACCGCGAACATCGGCTACCACCACATCCATCACGTAGACGTAAACATCCCGAACCACCGCCTTCCCGTCTGCCACGCCGCGCGGCACAAGGAGCTCGAGCCTCCGGTCAGTTTCACCCTCCTCGAGAGCCTGGGCTACTCCCGGCTGAAGCTGTGGGACGAGGACCGGCAGACCATGGTCGGCTTCGGCGAGCTCGCCTTGCGCGAACCGCCCGCCCGGCGGCTCTGAGGTGCCGGCCATGCTCGGCGAGGTGCTCGCGTTCGCCGCCGGGATTGTGTGCGGCTATTTCGCCTCGACGCTCATCGAGTCGCTGTTCCATCACAGGGTCTCGGACGCGCCGCGACGCACGCTGCATTTCTGGCGCCGCCATCCGAGGCTGTTCGCGATCTTCATCCGCGCCAATTATTCGCATCACACCATCCATCACGGCAGGACGTTCAGGGCGGACTACGTGACGCAGTTCGGCAGCGAAGAGGAGAAAGACGCCCTCGACGCGGAGCTCGCCACGCGCGGCAGCCATGGGCGCATCATCGTCGAATCGCAGTACGCCATGACACTGCACGGCAGCGGCGCGCTGTCGTTCATTGCGCCGTTCGTACCGCTGGCGGTGCTCTGCTTCGCCTATGGCGGCTGGGCGTTCGGACTCGGCTTCTTCCTCCTCTCCTGCGCTTCGCCGTGGTTGAATACGTATATCCACCGCTATCTGCACATGCCGCAGGCGAAGGCGCTCGCGCAGGCCTCGCCGCTCATGCGGGTATTCCTGAAAAGCGGCTATTACCGGCGGCTGGTGACCTATCACTACCTGCACCACAAGTACGTGGCCTGCAACTTCAACCTGCTGATCGGGGGCGACTGGATTCGAGATCGCCTGACGGCGCTCTCTTACGCCAGGCCGCGCAAGGAGCGCCACAAGCTGCTCCGGCGCGCGAGCGCCGAAGACTGCGAGAAGATGCGGGCGCTGGGTCTGGCGGTCCATGGCGGCGATTGACGGCCTGCTGGCCGGGCTCGACGACCTCTATTTTCTTCTGAAGGGTATCGCGAGCCGGGGGGCCCCGCCGCTATTCACGCGAGGATGGGGGGACGACGCCGTAATCGAGGCGGTCGTATCGAGGTTCCGGGCGCGGGGGCGTCCCGTCGAGGTGAAGCCGGCCTGGGACAGCGCCTGGATCGAGAGGAATGGGCATCGCTTTCGCGACGGCGCCTTCGAGTCGCCGGTATACGGCAGGTTTCTGCCGCGTGAATGCGCCACCGCGCGCTTTCGCTTCTATATGCCGCCCCAGCACCCGAGCCGGGTGGTGGTCGCGGTCGCCACGAGATTCGAAGAAGGCTATCGGATGCGCGAAGCCATGGCGGTCCAGCTTGCGGCGCACGGAATCGGCTGCCTTCTGCTGGAAAGCCCGTTCATGGGGAGCCGCAGGCCCGCCTACCAGCCCTCGGTCATGCTCTGCACCTTCTCGGACTTCGTCCTGATGGGCGCCAGCGCGATCGAGGAAGCGAGATCGGTCATCCAGTGGCTGCAACAGCGGGACTTTCCGGGGATCTGCATCACGGGGCTGAGCCTGGGCGGGTTCCTGGCGGCCGTCGCGGGCGCGCTGGCGGCGCCCTCGGTGGCCATAGTCACCTTCCTCGCGCCGCATGACGGCAATGTCGTTTACCTCGACGGCTTGAGCCGCAAGCTCTGCGATTGGACGCAGATGCAGAAGACCTGCGGCACGGCGGCGCCCGTCACCGAGAAATTCCGCGCCGTGTTCGAAGCGATCAGCCTGGAGCGCCTTCCCGAGCCGGCCGGCGGCCGCCGGGTCATCGCCGTCGCCGCCTTGCACGACCGCATCGTGCCGCCGAGCTCGTATCGCCAGATGGGTCGCCTGTGGCCGCGTTGCGAAATGCGCTGGATCCGCGGCGGGCACGTCAGCAGCATCATGCGCCCCAAGGTTCACCTGGCGGCGATCCTGGACGCGCTACGCACCGATTTGCGCGAAGAGCCGGTTCTGAGGTTTCAGCTGTAACGTTCTGGAACGGGCGGCGCAATGAGCCCGTAATCGGCGCGGCCTACGATTGGGTCATGATTCAGCAATCCCCTCGTCCCGACGGCGCCGCGCCGCTCGTTCCCGGCACGGTCCCATCGGTCCCGGACCGCTACCACGGGATCGCGCTCGGCGTTGAGTGCGCTTGGCCGGTGCAGGCGCTTTCGGCGCTCCCGGACATGCAGCCATGGACAAGCTCGGGCGAGCCGACGTGACGCAAGTCGTGACGCACGTGCTGGCCGCAAGCCGTCTCACGCGCGGCCATCTCGTCGTGATGGCGGTTGCGGCGGCGACGACGATTACGTGCGCGGCCCTGGTCGCGGCCTGACAGGCCGGGCAAACAGCTTGTCGGAGGTCCGGGCGCGCACCTGACCGCGGGCCGTGCCAGGCAGCCGCGCCGCGATTTGAAATTGTGCACACCCACATCGCCCCGGCCGGTGATAGGCTGCGG
>CAYOVM010000158.1:0-7852 GCA_964407355.1 uncultured Enterobacteriaceae bacterium | reverse complement strand
CGCGAGGCGCTCGAAGCGCTGGTCGACAGGCTCGGGCTGAGATCGCGCGTGCGTTTCGCCGGCAACCAGCGCGACGTCCTGCCCTGGCTGCAGGCGCTCGACATTTTCGTGCTGCCGTCCTACGCGAACGAGGGCGTGCCGCAGGCCCTGGTGCAGGCGATGATGACCGGGCTGCCGTGCGTGACGACTCATGCCGGCAGCATCGCGGAGCTGGCCGCGCACGAGCAGACGGCGCTCGTCGTGCCGCCGCAGGACGTCCAGGCGCTGCGCACCGCGATCGCGCGATTGCTCGAAGACCCGTCGCTCCGGAAAAGACTCGGCGCGGCGGCTCGAGCGCATTGCGCCGAGCGCTACTCGTACGAGCGCATGCTGGAGCGCATGGAAACGATCTACCGGCAGGCGAGCGGGCGCGCTTAGGCATGGCCGCTGCGAGCTCCAGCCGCGTCGCGGTGCGCTCCCGGGTGCTGGC
This sequence comes from uncultured Enterobacteriaceae bacterium, assembly GCA_964407355.1. Lineage (GTDB taxonomy): Bacteria > Pseudomonadota > Gammaproteobacteria > Burkholderiales > SG8-39 > SCGC-AG-212-J23. The sequence goes on along the minus strand of CAYOVM010000158.1, from coordinate 7,383 downwards.
GCATGCGCTCGCCTTGCGCGTGGTGCGGGGACCGCGAATCCGTCCGGCCGAAGTGCGCCGCGTGCTGATCGCGCACCACCTGCTGCTCGGCGATACGCTGATGCTCGCGCCCCTGCTCGCGAAGCTGCGCGAGCGCCACCCGCGCGCGCAGATCGTCATGACCGTGCGGCCCGCGTTCCTGCCTTTCTTCGAGCCGCGGCCTTACGCGGTGCAGGCGATGCCCTTCGATCCGCGCGGCGGTGCGAGCCTGGATGATCTGCTGCAGGATCGGAGTTACGATCTGGCGCTCGTGCCGGGCGACAATCGCTATAGCTGGCTCGCCGCCGCGCTCGACGCGGCCTGGATCGTCGCCTTCGCCGGCGACCGGCCGGCGCACAAAAGCTGGATGGTCGATGAGCTCAGACCCTACCCCGATACGCCGATGGCCCTGGCCGACATGAACCCGCTGCTGCTGGAAGGCCCCGCGCCGAAGCCGTACGCCAAAGGCGACTGGCCGGCGCCGCCGGCCGCCGCGTTTAACGCGCCTTCGGGCCGCTACGCGGTATGCCACGTCGGCGCGGGCTCGCCGCTCCGATATTGGGAGCCGGCGAAATGGCGCGCGCTCGCCGCCGAGCTCGAGCGCCGCGGCTACGAGGTCGTCTTGAGCGCCGGCCCCGGCGAGGAAGGGCTCGTCGCGCAAATCGATCCGGCGCGGGCGCATGCGTCCTATGCCGGCACTCTGGATCTCGCCCAGATGTGGCGCCTGCTTGCCTCGGCGTCGCTGCTCGTCACCCTGGACACCGGCATCGCCCATCTCGCGAAGCTGACGATGACGCCCACGGTGACGCTCTACGGTCCGGGCTCGGCGACCCTGTTCGGCAAAGGCGAGTTCTGGCGCGACGCGCCGTTTCGCGAGGTCACGCTGGCCGATTTTCCCTGCCGCGACCAGCGCACGCTCTTCAAGCGCCGTATCGAGTGGGTGCGGCGCTGCCAGCGCACGTTGGCCGAATGCGCCGAGCCGCGCTGCATGCAGGGGATCGGGGTCGAGCCGGTGCTCGCCGCCATTTCGAGCCTGGGCCGATGACGCTCGCCGCCTTCAGCGATCGGCTCTTCAGGAACCAGCGCTACCCGGTAGAGACGGGACTGCTGCTGGCGCTTTGCTTTTTTCTGCCGCTGCTCGAAGCGCCGAAGAACATTCTCTGGGTCGGCTACGTAGTCTGCTGGATCGTCAATCGCGCGCGTGCGCGGGCTTGGGGCGGGCGCTGGGACCTGTGGGACACGCTGATCGCGCTCTGGATCGCATCGGGCTTCGTCGTCGCCCTCTTCGGCGGGCTGCACGGCAACGAATGGCGCGGCACGATCGATATCGTCAAGTACGCCGCCGTGCTCTGGCTCGTGAAGCGAGGCGGGTACACCGCGCAGGAAATCCGCTGGGTCCTGGGCGCGCTGGTCGCCTCGACACTGGTCGGGCTCGCCATAGGCCATTTGCGCGTATTCACCGGAGCGGCCCAAAGCGGCACCCTGCAGCTCTGGTCGGTCGGCCATGTTAACCATACGGCGATCTACCTCGCGATCATGCTGGCGCTGTGCGCATCCTGGCTGTTCGCGCGCTGGCACGCGTGGCGCCCGGCAATGCGGGCTGTGGGACTAGCGGTGACGGCGTTCGTGCTGGCTTCCCTGGTAGTCACGGCGAGTCGCGGCGCGGTCGGCGTGGGGCTGATCATGGTCGTGCTCCTCTCGATTGCGTGGTGGCCACGCTCGCGTGCGCCGCTGGCGCTCAGCGTGACGGCGATCCTGATCACCTTGGCGGCGGCGGCGGGCGTGGGCCTGAACGTAATCAAGAAGCAGGAAGACAACGTCGCCGCGAAGAATGTTCTTGCGTTTCGCGACGGCATCTGGCGCATGGGCCTCGTCGCCTGGGAGCGCTATCCCTGGTTCGGCGTCGGGCTGGACAACTACCAGTTCATCACCCACGAACGGGTAAAGGAGTGGCGCGCGGCCGCCGGCAAGGACTACGACGCCGCGCGTTACGTGCATTTTCCGCACGCGCACAATCTGGCGATCAATACGCTCGCGGAGCGCGGGCTCGTTGGCGCGGCGGCGCTCTTCGCGGTGCTTCTTGCCTGGCTCGTGTGGCTGCTGCGGTTCAGGCCGCGGGCGCAGGACGACGACCTCGAATGGATCCTGTGGGGCGCGGCGGCCGGCGCGTGGCTGGTGACCGTCGGCGCGGGCGCCGTGAATACGACACTGCACGACGAGCACGGGATTCTCGCCACGCTCCTCCTGGGACTATGGCTCTCGAGGCATCCGCCCGCCCGCGCATCCTGATCCTGCGCCGCGACAACATCGGCGACCTGGTGTGCACCACGCCGCTGATCGATGCGCTGCGCGCGCGCTACCCGCATGCCTGGCTCGGCGCCCTCGTCAACAGCTACAACGCGGACGTGCTCGCCGGCAATCCGGCGCTCGACGCGGTCCACGTCTACGAGAAGCTGAAGCACCGCTCGGGCTCGCTGCTTTCCAATCTCATCAAGAGAGTGAAGCTCGCGTCGAAGCTGCGGGGGGCGAAGCTCGACTACGTGCTCGCGCCCTCGGCCTGGCCGCAGGCGCTGAAGATGGCGGCCCGCCTGGGGGCCGCAAACGTGCTGTCCTCGAGCCCGCTGTGGGAGTCGGATCCGAGACACGAAGTCGAGCGCGCGTTCTCCCTCGGCGCGGCGCTCGGCGTGCAAGGCGCGCCCGGGCCGATGCGGGTTTTTCCGGAGGCGGCGACGGTGGCCGAGCTGAAGAAGACGGTCCCCGCCGGCAAGCCGCTCGTTGCCATCCATATCAGCGCCCGGCAGGCAATCCGCCGCTGGCCCTTGCAGCGCTACGCCGAGCTCATCGGGGAGGTGGGCCGGAGCGCCACGGTGATGCTGCTATGGTCCCCGGGTGCCGCCGACGATCCTCGCCATCCGGGAGATGACGACGCCGTGCGCGGTTTTCCCGAGATGAAAAACCTCGTGAAAGTCGCCACCCCGGACCTGCGCAGCCTGATCGCCGCGCTTTCGCTGGCCGACCGCGTGATTTGCCCCGACGGCGGCGCTATGCACATCGCCGCGGCGCTGGGCAAGCCGGTGCTCGCCTTGTGGGCCGATTCGCCCGTCGGGCGCTGGGAACCGTGGCAGGTGCCGCACCGCGTGGTGCGGCCCGATTCGAAGAACCTTGCCGACCTAGACCTCGGCCCGGTCCTCGACGCCTACGCGGCGCTCGTTGAGATAGGCGCCGAGAAGGATGAAGCAAAGCAGGGCGAAGAAGGCGTAGGTCAGCACCCACTCGGGTAAGCCGAAGCGCCAGGCGCCGATCCCGATCGCGCCGCTGAGCGCCGACGCACCGATCAGGATCAGCGCCGCCTTGTGCGGCGGAAGGCCGCGCGCGAGCAGCAGGTGGTGAAGATGCTCGCGATCGGCATCGAGCATGTCGGCGCGCCGGCGCACGCGCTGGAACATGACGCGCGCCATGTCGAGCAGCGGTACGGCGAGGATCCACACGCAGACGATCGGCGGCAGGTTGCGGCCGATGCCTTGCGTGTTGTCTATGCAGAACCAGCAGAGCGCGAGGCCGAGCATCATGCTGCCGGCGTCGCCCATGAAGACCCGCGCCTGGCTGCGCAGCGGCGGCAGCCGGATGTTCCATAGCAGGAAGCCGGCGATCGCCGCGCACAGCAGGAGCAGCAGGAGCGCCTGGGTCCCCAGCCCTTGCGCGAGCGCCGCGTACGCCAGCCACAGTGCCGCGACGAACCCCGTGCCGCCCGCCGAACCGTCCAGGCCGTCGAGCATGTTGATGGCGTTCATCACGCCGAGCGCGCAGACCACCGAGAAGGGAATCGCCCAGTTGTAGAGGTTGACCGGGCCGAAGCCGAACAGGTTGCCGAGCGTCGCGACATAGACGCCCGCCCAGGAGGTCATGAGGAGCGCCGCGATGAGCTGCAGCATGAATTTGGAGCGCGGCGTGATGTCATGCATGTCGTCGGCCGCGCCCCCGACCACGAGCAGCATGAGCGCGACCACGAGCGCGAGCGTCGGCCCGACGATGAGCCCCGAGGTGAGCGCGGCCAGCGCGAAGCCGGCGAACATGCCGATGCCGCCCGTGAGGGGAATCGTGCCCTCGTGCTGCTTGCGCCCGCCCGGGCGGTCGGCGAGGCCGATGCGCAACGCGACGTGCGTGAGCAGCCTGCAGGTCAGCGACGAGACCACCAGCGCGAGCAGCAGGAAAAACACCACCCGGTTCGCGGCGAGGGGAAGGTGCTCGAGCATCGCTAGCGCACCATAGGCTGCAGAGCAGGCTGGAGGGCAGCCAAGGCTAGAACGCCGAAACCATGCGATGCCACAGCTCGGTGAGCGGGATCGGCTCCGCGTCCGGCGCCGAGCGCGCGCCGGTGTCGAGGAAGTAGCCGATGCCGTTGTGCCGGCCGTTCTTGATGGCGACGAAGACGGTTTCCCTCGAGAAATCTCTCAGGGCGACATTCGGGAATTTCGCCTGGAAGCCGGGCTTGATCTCGTGCGGATACGAGAGCGTGACGAAGAGCGTGTCGCCGCGGTTGTCCACTTCGAACAGAGGCTCGCCGTCGGGCGCGCGGCCGGAAAGCAGGAGCGCTTGCGCTTTCTTCCCCGAAGCCGCGTCCTTGCAGACCACCAGGAAATCGCGCGACATGCGAGGCTCCACGGACTCGAACTCGCAGCCGATCGCCCGCAGGAAAACGGCGTGGTCGCGCAGCCGCCAGTAGAACACCGGCTCGTCCACCGGATCCTGGTGCAGGCCCGTCGCCATCATCACCCGCAGGCGCGGATCGAGCGCGAGGCATTGGGCGAGGATGCGGTCGTAGAGCCTGTAGACCTCGAGCACCGGATCGATTCCCGCGGGCAGGTACCACGCCGGATTGCGGTGCGGCCCGCGGTAGGCGGCCGAGTTGAAGAGGTAGTGGTGCTGGATGTGCGCCGCGCCGTTCAAGAAAAGCGTGGCGAAATCCGGGCGCGTGCGGTTCCACAGATGGAAGAAGCAATCGGCGAGGAACCGGTCGAGGAAGAGGGCGCGCGGCCAGTGCCGCCCCACGCCGCGCAGCCCGTCCGCGGCATACGCCGGCCAGTTGCGCCAGCGCGAATAGCGCAGAAGGCCGAGGGCGAGCTGCAGCGCCGAGCCCGCCGTGATCTTGCCCTCGGCGTTGTCGCCCACCGCCTGGCAGATCGCGTCGTAGGCGGCGCGCATGAGCGCCGGCGCGGCGACCGGCGTCTTGGTCCAGGGATCGGGCACGAAGAACGCCGCGTTCGACAGCGCGTTGCCGGCGTTCATCGGCGAGAAGGCGCCCACCTTCAGGCCGCGGCGCGAGAGCTCCTCCCAGATCTGCGGCAGCCCGGCCTGCGGGCCGTCGCCCAGGCGGAACACCTGGTGCTTCTCGTAGGGCGTCCCGGTGTGCACGGTGAACCACTGGATCCACGGCTCGATGTGCTCGTACACCGTCTCGGAGCTCGTGCGCGCGTAGCCGTGCGACTCCAGCAGCCGCGCGAACGCCGGCAGCAGCCCGCGCCGGGCATAGTGCTCGACGAACTCGAAGTTGACCTCGTTCAGCTCTAGAAAGAGGAGGCGGTTCACGGCGGAGGGATTATGACGCGAAATGCGATAATCCTCCCATGCTGCTTGTCACCGGGGGGGCGGGATTCATCGGCTCGAACTTCGTTCTTTCCTCATTGGAAAAGAGCGACGAAGCCATCGTCAACCTCGACAAGCTTACCTATGCGGGCAACCTGCGCAATCTGGATGCGCTGCGCGGCGATTCGCGTCACGCCTTCGTCCAGGGCGACATCTGCGACCGGGCGCTGCTGAAGACGCTGCTCGAGACGCACAAGCCGCGCGCCATCGTGCATTTCGCCGCCGAGAGCCATGTCGACCGCTCCATCGCCGGGCCGGCCGAGTTCGTGCAGACCAATGTGGTCGGGACCTTCTGCCTGCTGGAAGAGGCGAGGCTTTTTTTCGAGAACCTGAAAGGCAGGGAGCGCGACGCGTTCCGGTTCCTGCACGTCTCCACCGACGAGGTCTACGGCTCGCTCGCGCCGGCCGCGCCGGCCTTCACCGAAGCGAGCGCGCACGCGCCGAACAGTCCCTACGCCGCCTCCAAGGCCGCCGCGGACCACATGGTGCGCGCCTACCACCATACCTACGGCCTGCCGACGCTGACCACGAACTGCTCGAACAACTACGGGCCGTACCAGTTTCCCGAGAAGCTGATTCCGCTCATGATCAGCAACGCGCTCGCGGGCAAGCCCCTGCCGGTCTACGGTGACGGGAAAAACGTGCGCGACTGGCTCTACGTCGGCGATCACTGCGAAGCCGTGCGCCTCGTGCTCGAGCGCGGCCGCCCCGGCGAGACCTACAACATCGGCGGCAATGCGGAAAAGGCGAACCTCGACCTTGTCCACGTTCTGTGCGCTCTCCTGGAAAAGAATTCTCCTCGAAGAGCCGGGCGCTATTCCGACCTTGTCGCGTTCGTGAAGGACCGCCCCGGCCACGACCGGCGCTACGCGATCGACGCGGGCAAGATCGCGCGCGAGCTCGGCTGGACGCCGAAGGAGAGCTTCGAGTCGGGCCTGGCGAAGACGGTGCGCTGGTACATCGACAACCGCGCCTGGACCGACGAAGCGGCCCGCCGCAGAGTAGCCATGGAGGAAGGTACAAATGCGAGCATGAAAGCACGCACCGCATGAAAGGCATCATTCTCGCAGGGGGCTCCGGAACGCGGCTCTACCCGGTCACGCAAGTCGTCTCGAAGCAGCTCCTGCCCATCTACGACAAGCCGATGGTGTACTACCCGCTGTCTACGCTGATGCTCGCGGGCATCCGCGAGATCCTCGTGATCTCCACGCCCCAGGACCTGCCGCGCTTCAAGGCGCTCCTCGGCGACGGCGAGAAATGGGGCCTGGGGCTGGAGTACATGGTGCAGCCCAAGCCCGAAGGCATCGCGCAGGCCTTTACCCTCGGAAAGAATTTCATCGGCCGGGATTCGGTCGCGCTCATCCTCGGCGACAACCTCTTCCATGGCCACGACCTCAGCGGCTTCCTGCGCAAGGCGGCGCAGAAAAAAAAGGGCGCCACCATCTTCGCGTACCCGGTGGACCGGCCCGAGCGCTACGGCGTGGTCGAGTTCGACGGGCGCGGCAAAGCCACCGGGATCGAGGAAAAGCCGAAGAGGCCGCGCTCGCGCTACGCGGTCGTCGGCCTGTACTTTTACGACAACCGCGTCGTCGGCATCGCCTCGAAGCTCAAGCCCTCGGCGCGCGGCGAGCTCGAGATCACCGATGTGAACCGCCTGTATCTCGAGCGCGGCGAGCTCGACGTCGTGCCGATGGGGCGCGGCTTCGCCTGGCTCGACACCGG
>CAYOVM010000157.1:0-7907 GCA_964407355.1 uncultured Enterobacteriaceae bacterium | reverse complement strand
CGACGTGCTTGAGGCCCTGGCCGAGCGCGAGCACGCAGCCGGCGGCGACGACGAGGGCGGCGGCGGCGGCCGCGATCCGCCACCGGTAGGGCTTCAGGAACCCCGCCAGGCGCGCGAAAGATTTTCCTTTGAACGTCAGAGCTTCTCTACTTCCACACGGCAGTCGTAGAAGGTCGCGCCGCCGCCGAGATCGGTGGTGCGCTGCGAGGTGACGTCGTTGGCGTTGCGGCCGTCGGGCGAATGTTTCTTCCACCAGACCGACGGCGCCACCACCACGCCGGCGCGCGGCTTGCCGTTGACGCGAGCCTTGAGCTCGTAGCTGCCGCGGTCGTTGAACACGCGGACCTTGTCGCCGTCGACGATGCCGCGCTTCGCGGCGTCCTCGGGATGCATGTCGAGGTGCGGCTCGCGCTCGAATTCGCGGAAGCGGGGCAGGTTGGCGAACGACGAGTTCAGGAAGTGGCGCGCCGGCGGCGACAGGAAAGCGAGCGGAAAGCGCCCGGCGAGCGTTTCGTCGGCGACTTCCGCCGGCGGGTTGTAGAACGGCAGCGGGTCGATCCCCTGCCTCGCGAGAGCCTCGCTGTAGAGCTCGCACTTGCCCGAAGGCGTAGGAAAGCCGCCGGCGGCGAACGGCGCGAAGCGCGGCGGCACGTCGAGCTTCTGCCAGCCCTCCTCCTTCAGCCGGTCCCAGCCGACGCCGCGCATGCGCGGGCTCTTCGACTCGAGCGCGGCACGGCAAATGTCCTCGTCGGAGTCGCGAAAGCACGGCTCGTCGAAGCCCATGCGCCGGGCGAGGCGCCGGAATACTTCCGAGTTCGGCAGCGACTCGCCCACCGGCGCGATCGCCGGATTGTTCGCCAGCACATAGAGATGGCCATACGCCTTGTGCACGTCGAAGTGCTCGAGCTGCGTGGTCGCGGGCAGGACGATGTCGGCGTAGTCGGCGGTGTCGGTCTGGAAGTGATCCATCACCACCGTGAAGAGATCCTCGCGCGAGAACCCGGCGATCACCTTTTCCGAATCGGGACAGACCGCGACGGGATTGTTGTTGTAGACGACGATCGCGCGAACGGGCGGCTGCGCGCGGGTCAGCGCGTCGCCGAGCTTCGAGTGGTTGATGACGCGCGGCCGGCGGCCCGCCAGCAAGTCGGGCCGCTCGAGCGCCGCGTGATCGAAGTTGAAGAAGTCGTTGGTGGTCAGCACGATGCCGCCCGCCGCGTCGCGCCAGGCGCCGGTGAGCGCGGGCAGGCAGGCGATCGTGCGCGCCGCGATGCCGCCGCCGGCGTGGCGCTGCATGCCGTAGTTCAGCCGGATTGCCGCCGGCTTCGCGGTTCCATAGTCCCGCCCGAGCTGCACTACATCCTGCGCCGCTATACCGCAAATTCTTGCGACTCTCTCGGGGGAATACTCCTGAAGAACTCTGTTCCTGAGCTCCTCGAAGCCCACCGTGTAATTCGCGACGTAGTCTCGATCGATCAGGTTCTCGGTGATGAGGACATGCATCATGCCCAGCGCAAGCGCCCCATCCGTCCCCGGCATCAGCGCGATATGCTGGCTGCACTTCTCCGCGGAAAGGCTGCGATAAGGATCGATCGCGACCACCTTCGCGCCGCGGCGCTTCGCCTCCTGCACGCGCGACCACAGGTGCAGATTGGACACGATCGGATTCGCGCCCCACAGCAGGATGAGCTTCGCTTCGTCGAAGCGCTCCGGATCCATTCCCACCGAGCCGCCCAGCGTCGCCTTGATGCCTTGCTTGCCGGCGCTCGAGCACAGCGTGCGGTCGAGCTGCGACGCGCCCAGCTTGTTGAAGAAGCGCCGGTCCATCGACATGTACTGCACCATGCCCATGGTGCCGGCATAGCTGCACGGCAGGATCGTCTCGGGAGCCTCGGCGGCGAGCGACTTCAGCCGCCCGGCGATCTCGTCGAGCGCCTCGTCCCAGCCGATCCTCCTGAATTCGCCCTTACCCTTCTTGCCGATGCGTCTGAGCGGATGGGTCAGCCGGTCGGGCGAGTACGTGCGCTCGAGATAGTGCGCGACCTTCGTGCATAGCGTGCCGTCGGTGAAGGGCATCGACGGATCACCCTGGATCTTCGTGGCGACCCCGTCTTCGACCGTGACCAGCATGGCGCACGTGTCGGGGCAGTCATGCGGACAGGCGGCCCGAACGATTTCCATTAAATGATTCTACGACTCCAGGGCTTCTTCGAGCAGCTCGATCCAGTGGCGCACCGGCGTCTGCGTGCCGCCCTGCAGATGCGACAGGCAACCGATGTTCGCCGTAGCGATCACCTGCGGCGCCCCTTTTTGCAGGTTGTCCAGCTTGCGCGCGCGCAGCTCGGTGGAAAGCGCCGGCTGGAGCAGCGAGTAGGTTCCGGCCGAGCCGCAGCAAAGATGCCCGTCCTCGACGGGAACGAGCTCATAGCCGGCGCGCGCCAGCAGCGCTTCCGCCCCGCCGCGGATCTGCTGCCCGTGCTGCAGCGTGCACGGCGACTGGAAAGCGACGCGGGTCTTCATCGAGCGCTGGGGCAGCGCCTCGGCCGAAAGCACTTCGATCAGGTCCTTCGTCATCGAAGCGATGCGCGCCGCCTTGTCGCGGTAGGCGGGATCCTCCGAGAGGAAATGCGCGTATTCCTTCACGGTGGCCCCGCAGCCGCTCGCGGTCATGACGATCGCCTCGACCTCGCCGCGCTCCACCAGCGGCCACCACGCGTCGATCAGCGCGCGCATGTCGTCTCGGCCCGCGTCCTGCTTGTTCAGGTGAAAGCGCAGGGCGCCGCAGCAGCCGGCGCCTTCGGCTTCGATCAATGAAATTCCGAGGCGGTCGAGCACCCGCGCCGCCGCCGCGTTGATCGAAGGCGCAAGCGCCGGCTGGACGCACCCCGCGAGCACCAGCATTTTCCGCGCGTGCCGCGGTGCCGGCCACGTCCCGGCCGGCTTCGCTTTTCCGGGAATTCTTTTCTTCAATCCCAGGGGAGCCAAAGGCCTGAGCATCCGGCCCAGCTTTAAAAGAGAACCGAAAATCCAGGCGCGCGGCAGCGCGAACGAAAGCGCGGCCCGCTTGATGCGGTCCCAGGGCGAGCGGGCCGTGCGTTCCTCCACCACGGCGCGGCCGATGTCCACGAGCCGCCCATAGCGCACGCCCGACGGGCAGGTCGTCTCGCAGGCGCGGCAGGTCAGGCAGCGATCGAGATGCAGGCGGGTTTTCTCCGTGACCGGCGCGCCTTCCAGCGCGCGCTTCATCAGGTAGATCCGGCCGCGGGGGCTGTCGAGATCGTCGCCCAGCACCTGGTAAGTCGGGCAGGTCGCCGTGCAGAAGCCGCAATGCACGCATTTGCGCAGGATGGACTCGGCTTCCCTGCCTTCGGGCGTGTCGCGGATGAAATCGGCGAGCTGGGTCTGCATCTGGCTATACTTTTCCGGTGAACATCGTCAGCTGGCTTGTACTCGCAGCCATTGCCGCCGGGATCGGCTTCGCGATCTGGCGTTGGCGCCGCCGCGAGGAAGAGCGCAACCGCGCCGCCGAGGAACGCATGGCGAGCTTCATCGCGCAGGCCGCGCCCGCGACGCAAATCCCGCCCGCGGCGCCGGCCGCGCCTCGGCTGGATGCGGGCGCGTTGCTGCAGCAGAAGCTGTTGCTCGAAGCTGCCTCGAAGGCAGGAGACGCCGGCGAGGCCGCATTGTCGATCCAGCTGTACGCACGTCTGCTGGCGCGCTACCCCGACAGCGCGCTCGCCGCGGCGGCGCGCGCCGCGGTCGAAGAGCAGAAGAAAAAGCTCGCACCGCGCTAGAGCTCCGGGTAGAGGCGGCCGGGGTTGAAAACGCCCGCCGGATCGAAAGCCGCCTTCAGCTCGCGATGCAGATGCAGCGCGATCGGGTCGAGCGGCGAAAAGGCCGCGACGGGCTTCTTCGCCGCGCGAAACAGCGTCGCGTGGCCCTTCGCATTCTTCGCCGCCTCGCGGACCGCGCGCGGCTCGCATTCCGATTTCAGCCAGCGCAAGCCGCCGCCCCATTCGATGAGCTGCCGGCCCGGAAGCTCGAGCGGCGGAGCGATCGAAGGCACCGCGATCCGCCAGAGCGGCTCGGGGCCGCCGAAGAAGGCATGCGTGTGCTCGCGGATCGAAGGCCAGAACGCCGCCGCCTGCGCGCCCTCCAGCGGCTCGCCGCCGATCGCCGCGGCGGCCGGCCCCAGCGCCGCCGGACTGCCCGAGAGCCGAAGCGTGAGCTCGCCCTCGCGCCAGGCGCTCGCCGAGATGGGCAGCGGCTGTCCCGCCCAGCGGTTCAGCGCCTCGAGGGCGCGCCCCTGCGGCAGCGCCAGACGCAGCGTGCGTTCCGACGGCGGGCGCGGCAGCACTTTCAGGGACACCTCCGCGATGAACCCGAGCGTGCCGAGCGAGCCGGCGAGCAGGCGCGACACGTCGTAACCCGCCACATTCTTCATCACCTGGCCGCCGAAGCTCAGCACGCGGCCGCGGCCGTCGACGATCTTCGCCCCGAGGACGAAATCCCGCAGCGCGCCGGCGCTCGCGCGGCGCGGGCCCGAGAGGCCGGCGGCCACGCAGCCGCCGAGCGTCGCGCCCTCCCCGAAGTGCGGCGGCTCGAAAGGAAGGCACTGCCCCGCTTCCTCGAGTTTCTTCTCCAGCGCCGACAGCGGCGTGCCGCAGCGCGCCGTGACCACCAGCTCGGTCGGCTCGTAGTCGACGATGCCGGCGTACGCGCGGGTATCGAGCAGCTCGCCGCGCGGCTCGTTGCCGTAGAAATCCTTGGTGCCGCCGCCGCGCAGGCGCAAGGCCGCGCCCTGGGCCGCGGCGCCGCGGATTTTCTCGATCAGGGGCTCGAGACTCAAAGCGGGCTCAAAAGCGCGGAAGCTCCGGGTGCGCAAGCTTGCCGCCGCGCACGTGCATGCGCCCGTACTCGGCGCAGCGCGCGAGCGTGGGCACCGCCTTGCCGGGATTTAGCAGGCCGCGCGGATCGAACGCGCGCTTCACCGCCCGGAAGGCGTCGAGCTCGTCGGGGCGGAACTGCACGCACATCTGGTTGATCTTCTCGATGCCCACGCCGTGCTCGCCCGTGATCGTGCCGCCGACCTCGATGCATTTCTCCAGCACCTCGCCGGCGAAGAGCTCGGTGCGGTGCAGCTCGTCGGCGTCGTTCGCGTCGAAGAGGATCAGCGGATGCAGGTTGCCGTCGCCCGCGTGGAATACGTTCGGGCAGCGCAGGCCGTATTTCTTCTCCATCGCGCCGATGAACAGCAGCACCTCGCCCAGGCGCTTGCGCGGGATCGTGCCGTCCATGCAGTAGTAGTCGGGCGAGATGCGGCCCACCGCCGGGAACGCCGCCTTGCGCCCCGACCAGAAGCGCAGCCGCTCGGCCTCGTCGCGCGATACCGTCATGCGCGCGGCCCCGGCGCGTGCGAGCACTTCCTTCATGCGCGCGATTTCGTCCTCGACTTCCTGGGGCGTGCCGTCGGATTCGCAGAGCAGGATGGCGGCCGCGTCGAGATCGTAGCCGGCGCCGGCGAACTCGTCCGCGGCGCGCGTGGCGGCGCGGTCCATCATCTCGAGCCCGGCCGGGATGATGCCGGCGGCGATCACCTCCGCCACCGCCCGCCCCGCCTTCTCGACGTCGCCGAAGGACGCCATGATGACGCGCGCGCATTGCGGCTTCGGCAGCAGCTTCACCGCCACCTCGGTGACCACCATCAGCATGCCCTCGGAGCCGATGGCGAGCGCGAGCAGATCGTAGCCGGGCGCATCCGGCGCCTCGGAGCCCAGCTCGAGCGGCTCGCCGTCGATGGTGTAGCCGCGCACCCGCAGCACGTTGTGCAGCGTCAGGCCGTACTTGAGGCAATGCACGCCGCCGGAGTTCTCGGCGACGTTGCCGCCGATGCTGCAGGCGATCTGGCTCGAAGGATCGGGCGCGTAGTAGAGGCCGAAGGGCGCGGCGATGGCGGAGATCGCGGCGTTGCGCACGCCCGGCTGCACCACCGCCACGCGCGCGAGCGGATCGAGGCGCACGACGCGCATGAACTTCGCCATGGAGAGAAGGACGCCGTCGCCGAGGGGCAGCGCGCCGCCCGAGAGCCCGGTGCCCGCGCCGCGCGGCACCACGGGAACTTCGAGCGACGAGCAGGTTTGCAGCACCCGCTGGACCTGCTCTTCGGTTTCCGGCAGCGCGACGACCATCGGCACGCGGCGGTACGCGGTGAGGCCGTCGCATTCGTAGGGCCGGGTGTCTTCCTCTTCCCAGAGCACCGCGCGCTCGGGCATGAACTCGCGCAGGCGGCGCACGACCTCGCGCTGGCGGTCGACGTCGATCCGCTCTGCGGGTACGGCTTCGCCCACCGCTAAAGGTACGGCTTCGCCCACTTCAGACCTTCGACCGTGTCACCGAGGGGATTGTATTCGCAACCGATCCAGCCCGAGTAGCCGAGGCGGTCGATGTGCGCGAGCACGAAATCGAAATTGATCTCGCCGGTGCCCGGCTCGTGCCGGCCCGGCGCGTCGGCGAGCTGGATGTGGCCGATGCGCGGGAGCAGCCGCTCGAGCGTCTCGGTGAGGTTGCCCTCCATGATCTGCATATGAAAGAGGTCGTACTGCAGGCGCACGTTGTCGGCGGCGACTTCCTCCAGGACACTCGCCGCGTGCCCGCTGCCCGTGAGAAAACCGCCGGCCACGGTGCGTGCGCTGACCGGCTCGATGAGCACCTCCATCCGCTCCTTCGCCAGGCGCTTCGCCGCGTACCTCAGGTTCGCGACGTAGGTTTCATGGATGGCTTTCTTCTCGAAGCCCGGAGGCGAGACGCCGGCCATGCAGTGCAGCCGCGGCGCGCCGGCGGCGCGCGCGTACTCGATGGCTCGTTCCAGGTCGTCGCGAAAGCGCTGCTCGCGGCCGGGCAGGCAGGCGGTGCCGTGCTCGCGGCGCTCGGGGTCGCCGCGCGGCATGTTGTGGAGCACCACCTCGACGCCGGCCGCGCGCGCGCTGGCACCGATCTCGGCCGGCCGCCATTCGTACGGGTATTGATATTCGACGGCGCGGAAGCCGCAGCGCGCCGCGGCGGCGAAGCGATCGAGGAACGGGACTTCCTTGAACAGGGTAGACAGGTTGGCGGCGAGCTTCGGCATCCCGCGAGCATACTGCGGGTCGGCGTGCTAGACTTTTTGCCGCTTCATACCCATCACAGAACAAAGGAGAAAGCCATGGGTGCTATTTTCCAATCGTTGGGTCGTACCGTCGCAGCGGGCTTCGTCCTCCTCGTCGTCGTCCTCATCGTCGCCGGCTACGCGACCGGGACCTGGGTGCGCGTCGGCGATCACAGCTGGTGGGCGTTCTTCTTCCGCTGGCTGCACGTCCTCTCGGGCGTGATGTGGATCGGCCTGCTCTGGTATTTCAACTTCGTCCAGACCCCGTCGATGCCGAAGATCCCCGACGAGCAGAAGCCCGCGGTCAGCAAGGTCATCGCGCCGACGGCGCTCTTCTGGTTCCGCTGGGCGGCGATGGCCACCATCGTCACCGGCATCATCGTCGCGACCATGATGGGCTACATCGGCAAGGCGCTGGCGCTCCAGGGCGGCTACCACGCCATCGGCCTCGGCATGTGGCTGGGCGCGATCATGTGGTTCAACGTCTGGTTCATCATCTGGCCGAACCAGAAGAAGGCGCTGGGCATCGTGCAGGTGGAGCCGGCGGAAAAAGCCGCCGCGGCGAAAAGGGCCGGCATGACCTCCCGCATCAACACGATGCTCTCGATCCCGATGCTGTTTTGCATGGTGGCGCAGCAAAACGGCGGCTTCTAGCCGCTCGCAACGCGCTCGTAATCCGGAACACGGAAAAGGGCCCCGCCGGGGCCCTTTTTTTGCGCGCCTTTTGCGTTGGTTTTTTACTTACACTCCGGCGAATGACCGA
>CAYOVM010000156.1:3469-7978 GCA_964407355.1 uncultured Enterobacteriaceae bacterium | reverse complement strand
ATCCTGGAGCGATTCTGGCCCCGTAAACGATAGTTCTTTCAGAGAAGAAACAAAATGCCGAGAAGCAGATTGCGCGAAGGTCAGCCGTTCCCGCTGGGTGCCAATTGGGACGGGCTCGGAGTCAATTTCGCGCTGTTCTCGGCGAACGCGACGAAGGTCGAGCTGTGCATCTTCGACACCGAGGGCAAGAAGGAAATCGACCGGATGGAGATGCCCGAGTACACCGACGAGGTCTGGCACTGCTACCTGCCCGACGCGCGCCCGGGCACCGTCTACGGCTATCGCGTCCACGGGCCGTACGAGCCCGACGCCGGCCACCGCTTCAATCCGAACAAGCTGCTCATCGACCCTTACGCGAAGCAGCTGGTGGGGAGCCTCGAGTGGAACGACGCGCTCTTCGGCTACACCATCGGGCACCCCGACAAGGACCTCTCCTTCGACGAGCGCGACAGCGCGCCGTACATCCAGAAGGCGCGCGTCATCGACCCGGCCTTCACCTGGGGCAACCTGCGGCGCACGCGCTGGCCGTGGCGCCAGACGATCGTCTACGAGGCGCACGTCAAGGGTTTCACCAAGCTGAACCGCCGGCTGCCCGAGGCGCTGCGCGGCACGTTCTCCGGCCTCGGCCACGCCGATACGATCGAGTACCTGACCAAGCTCGGCGTCACCTCGATCGAGCTCCTGCCGGTGCACGCCTTCATCGACGACCGCTATCTCATCGAGAAGAAGCTGCGCAACTACTGGGGCTACAACACCATCGGCTTCTTCGCCCCCGAGCCGCGCTACATGGCGACGCCGTTCGCCAACGAGTTCAAGGAAATGGTGAACCACCTGCACGCCGCCGGGCTGGAGGTGATCCTCGACGTCGTCTACAACCATACCGCGGAGGGCAACGAAGGCGGCCCGACGCTTTCCTTCAAGGGCATCGACAACGCGAGCTACTACCGCCTGCCGGAAAACAAGCGCCACTACATCAACGACACCGGCACCGGCAACACGATGAACCTGAGCCATCCGCGCGTGCTGCAGATGGTCGCCGACTCGCTGCGCTACTGGGCGACCGAGATGCGCATCGACGGTTTTCGCTTCGACCTCGCGACGATCCTCGCGCGCGAGCCCTACGGCTTCGACGAAGGCGGCGGCTTCCTCGACGCCTGCCGCCAGGACCCGGTCCTCTCGGGCGTGAAGCTGATCGCCGAGCCGTGGGACGTCGGGCCGGGCGGCTACCAGGTGGCGCACTTCCCGCCGGGCTGGGCGGAATGGAACGACCAGTACCGCGACACCGTGCGCGCCTACTGGCGCGGCGACGAGGGCCAGCTGCAGAAGCTCGCCACGCGCCTCGCGGGCTCGGCCGACATGTTCAACCGCCGCGGCCGCCGGCCGTGGGCGAGCGTCAACTTCGTGACCGCCCACGACGGCTTCACGCTCAACGACCTGGTCTCGTACAACGACAAGCACAACGAGGCGAACGGCGAGGACAACCGCGACGGCAACTCCAACAACATCTCGTGCAACTACGGAGTCGAGGGGCCCACCGACGATCCTGCGATCGTCAGCATCCGGGAGCGGCAGAAGCGCAACTTCCTCGCGACCCTGCTGCTCTCGCTCGGCACGCCGATGATCCTCGCGGGCGACGAGATCGGCCGCAGCCAGCGGGGCAACAACAACGCCTACTGCCAGGACAACGAAATCAACTGGATCGACTGGTCCGCGCTGACCGACGGCGGCCGCGAGCTCCTGGAGTTCGCGAAGCGCCTGATCCAGATCCGCATGCACCACCCGATCCTGCAGCGCGGGCGCTTCCTCGCGGGCTGGCACAACCCCGAGCTCGACGTGAAGGACGTGACCTGGCTCACGCCGATGGCCACCGAGATGACCGACGAGAACTGGAACGACCCGGTCGCCAAGTGCTTCGGCATGCTGCTCGACGGCCGCGCGCAGGAGACCGGCATCAAGCAGCGCGGCTCGGACGAAACGCTGCTCATCATCACCAACTCGCACCACGACGTGGTGAAGTTCAAGCTGCCGGAGGTGCCCGAGGGCCGGCAATGGGTGCGCCTCATCGACACCAACAATCCGAAGGGGCCGCGCGAGGACTACGCGTTCGGCTCGGAGTATCTCGTCACCGGGCGCTCGCTGCTGCTCTTCCAGCTGGAGCGCGGCGGCGCGTCGCACGAGGACCGTCCGCGCGCCGAGCGCAAGCCGCCGGCCAAGGGGCAGACATGAGCGCGCGCCAGATCGCGCCGGGCGCCGTGCACGCGATGCCCTTCGGCGCCGAGGTCCTGCCCGGCGGCGGCGTGATGTTCAGGCTCTGGGCCCCGGCCGCGAAAAGCGTGGACCTGGTGCTCGAAAAGAAATCCGCGCCGATGAAAGCGCGCGCGGAAGGCTGGTTCGAGGTCGTCGAGCTCGCCGCCGGGCCCGGGACGCGTTACCGCTACCGCATCGACGGCGGGCAGCTCGTGCCCGACCCCGCGTCGCGCTTCCAGCCGCAGGACGTCGACGGGCCGAGCGAGGTGATCGATCCGGCGTCGTACCGGTGGAAGCGGCCGGCGTGGCCGGGGCGCGACTGGCGCGAGGCGGTGCTCTACGAGCTGCATGTCGGCACGTTCACCCCCGAGGGGACCTACCGCGGCGTCGTCAAGAAGCTGCCCCACCTGAAGGAGACCGGCGTCACCGCGATCGAGCTCATGCCGCTCGCCGATTTCGCCGGGCGGCGCAACTGGGGCTACGACGGCGTGCTGCCCTACGCGCCGGACAGCGCCTACGGCCGCCCCGAGGACCTGAAGGCGCTGGTCGACGCGGCGCACGAGGCCGGCCTGATGATCTTCCTCGACGTGGTCTACAACCACTTCGGCCCGAAAGGCAACTATCTGGGCCTGTACGCGCCGCTCTTCTTCACCGGGCGCCATCGCACGCCCTGGGGCGCGGCGATCAACTTCGACGGCGAGGGCAGCCGCTGGGTGCGCAGCTACTTCATCCACAACGCCCTCTACTGGCTCGAGGAGTACGGCTTCGACGGCCTGCGCTTCGACGCGGTGCACGCGATCATCGACGAGTCGCCGCGGCACGTGCTCGAGGAGCTCGCGCAGGAAGCGCACGCCAAAGCCCTCCAGCTCAAGAGGAAGGTGCACCTGGTGCTGGAGAACGACGCCAACCAGGCGCGCTTCCTCGGGCCGCGCAAGTTCACCGCGCAGTGGAACGACGACTCGCACCACGCCTACCACGTCCTCGCCACGGGCGAGACCGACGGCTACTACATCGCCTACGCCGACGCGCCGGCGAAGCACCTCGCGCGTTGCCTGGCGGAAGGCTTTGCCTATCAGGGTGAAGTGTCGCCCTTCACGAAGGAGAAGCGCGGCGAGCCGAGCGCCCATCTGCCGCCGAGCGCCTTCGTCGACTTCATGCAGAACCACGACCAGATCGGCAACCGGGCCTTCGGCGAGCGCCTGCTCGCGCTTTCCAGCGAAGAAAAAATCAAGTGCCTGACGGCGATCCTTCTGCTCGCACCCTCGCCGCCGCTGCTGTTCATGGGGGAGGAGTGGGGCTGCCGGCAGCCGTTCCTCTTCTTCTGCGATTTCGAGGGCGAGCTGGGCGAGGCGGTGCGCAAGGGCCGGCGCGAGGAGTTCCAGCGCTTCGCCGCGTTCCGCGATCCGGCCGCGCGCGAGCGCATTCCCGACCCGCTCGCCGAGCAAACCTTCAGGCAATGCGTGCTGCGCTGGGACGAGATGCGCAAGGACTGGCTCGACTTCTACCAGAGCCTCCTTTCCATCCGGCGCGTCGACATCGCGCCCCGCGCCGCGAAGCCCGGCAGCTACGGCATGCTGGGCGAGCGCGCGTTCGAGGTCCGCTGGCCGATCGACACCGGCGAGACGCTGGCGCTGATCGCCAACCTGGGCTCTCAGAGGATAAAAACCGGGAAAGCGAGCGGCCGATTGCTGTGGACGAACGGCGAGATCGGCGATCCCTGGTCGGTGAACTGGTACATCCTTTGAAGAGCGAAGTCGCCGCCAGCTACGTCGACGTCTGGGGCAAGCCTAAGAAGATCGACCTGGAGGTCCGCCGCGCCCTGCTGAAGGCGCTCGGGCCGCGGAAAAGGGCTTCACGGAAGATCTCTTTTTCGGGAAAAGCGGATCGGTGCCACCAGCCCGAGCCGCTTGAGCTCGGCGCGCGGCTATGGGGCTTCACCGTCCAGCTCTACGGCCTGCGCTCGGCGCGCAACTGGGGGATCGGCGACTTCGGCGACCTGCGCACGCTCGTCGAGACGGCGGCGGGACTGGGCGCGGCGTTCGTCGGCGTCAATCCGCTGCACGCCACGTCGGGGACGAGCCCCTACAGCCCTTCGAGCCGGCATGCGCTGAATTTTTTGTATCTCGATGTCGAAAGCATTCCGGAATATTCACGCTGCCCTCCCGCCAGGGCGCTGGTGGATTCGAAACAATTTCAGGAAAAACTCGAGAAGCTGAAAAGCGCCGAGCTGGTCGACTACGAAGGGGTGCGCGAGGCGAAGCT
>CAYOVM010000156.1:0-3369 GCA_964407355.1 uncultured Enterobacteriaceae bacterium | reverse complement strand
CGCGCAGCGCCGCGCGCGCGAGCTCGGCATGCCGATCGGCCTCTACGTCGACCTCGCCCTCGGCGCCGACGCGGGCGGCGCGGAGGTCTGGACCGATCGCAAGGCGTTCGCGCTCGACGCTTCGATCGGCGCCCCGCCCGACGAGTTCAATCCCCGCGGACAGGACTGGGGCCTGCCGCCGTACTCGCCGCGCGCGCTGCGCGCCGCGGGCTATGCGCCCTTCATCGATCTGCTGCGCGCCAACATGCCCGAGGGCGGAGCGCTGCGCATGGACCACGTGATGGCGCTCATGCGCCTGTGGTGGATTCCCCGGGGCAACAAGCCCGATCGCGGCGGCTACGTCCAGTATCCGCTGCAGGATATGCTCGCCATCCTCGCGCGGGAAAGCCGCGAGCGCCGCTGCCTCGTCGTCGGCGAGGACCTCGGCACCGTGCCGCAGGAATTCCGCCGCGCGCTGAACGCCGCCGGCGTTCTTTCGTACCGGCCGCTCCTCTTCGAGAAGGACCCGAAGGGCGAGTTCGCCCCGCCGCCCGCCTATCCCCGCGAAGCCCTGGTCTGCCTCACCACCCACGACCTTCCGACCTGGGTTGGCTTTTTCAAGAATCACGATCTCCATCTGCGCAAGCAGCTCGGCCTCAGCGTGGATCCCGACAAAGAATGTCAATTGCGGGAACAGGAAAAGAAGAAATTGCTGGACGCCCTGAAGCGCGAAGGCCTCGACGGCTCCGCGCACTCGGCGCACGTTTTCCTCGCTCGAACGCCGTCGATGCTGATGGCGGTGCAGCCCGAAGACGTATTCGAGATCGAAGAGCAGGCGAACCTCCCCGGAAGCATCGACGAGCATCCCAACTGGCGCCGCAAGCTGCCGGTGCGGCTGGAGGATTGGGCGCGCGAGCCTCGCGTGAAAGCGCTCGCGAGCGCCATCGCGCCGCTCCGCGGCGTCGGCGCGCGCGTGCCGCGCGCGACTTACCGGCTGCAGCTCAACAAGTCCTTCCGCTTCGCCGACGCCACGGCGATCGTCCCCTACCTCGCTTCGCTCGGGGTCAGCCACGTGTACGCCTCGCCCTTCCTCAAGGCGCGCCCCGGCAGCATGCACGGCTACGACATCGTCGACCACTCGCAGCTCAATCCGGAGATCGGCACCGAAGCCGAGCTCGAGCGCCTGCTCGCCGAGCTGCGCCGTCACGGCATGGGCCTGGTAATGGACATCGTGCCCAATCACATGGGCGTGATGCACGGCGACAACGCCTGGTGGCAGGACGTGCTCGAAAAGGGCCGCGCCTCGCCGTACGCGAAGTTCTTCGACATCGACTGGCTGCCGGCGAAGCGCGAGCTCTGGGGCAAGGTGCTGCTCGGGGTCCTCGGCGGCCACTACGGCGAGGTGCTCGAGAAGGGCGAGCTCAAGCTCGGACGCGGGGTGGTGAAGTACTACGACAACGAGTTCCCGCTCACCAGGAAGACGCGGACCGCGAAATTGTCGGCCAGGGATCCGCTCGCGATGCACCGGCTGCTCGAGCGGCAGAACTACCGGCTCGCGTTCTGGCGCGTCGCCGCCGACGAGATCAACTACCGGCGCTTCTTCGAGATCGTGGACCTCGCCGCGATCCGGCAGGAGGAGCGCGGCGTGTTCGAGGCGACCCACAAGCTGGTAGCGCGCCTTGCGCTCACTCCGGGCGTGGACGGCCTGCGGGTCGACCACCCCGACGGCCTCGCCGATCCGCGGGAATATTTCGCCCGCCTGCAGGAGCGCTGCGGCCGTCCGTGGGTGGTCGTGGAGAAGATCGTCGCCGACCACGAGACGCTTCCGGGCGACTGGCCGGTGCACGGCACGACGGGTTATCGATTCGCCAATCTCCTGACCGGATTATTCATAAAAGCGGAAGCGGAAAAGCTTTTCGACCGGATCTACCAGCGTTTCACCGGCGACCGGCGGCCGTTCGACGAGATCTCCTACGAGAGCCGGATGCTGATCATGCATACCACGCTCGCCGCCGACCTGAACCGGCTCGCGACCAGGCTCTCGCGCATCGCCGCGGGAAACCGTTTCACGCGCGACTACACGACGAGCGGCCTGCGCCAGGCGCTCGCCGAGATCGCGGCGCATTTTCCGGTCTACCGCACTTACGTCACGCAGCGCGGCGCGAGCGAGACCGACCGGCGCTACATCGACTGGGCGGTGGGCAAGGCGAAGCGCATGAGCCGCATCGCCGATCCGAGCGTATTCGATTTCGTCCGGTCGGTTCTGCTTCTGGATTTTTCCTCGAAAGACAAAAACAGGCAGCAGGGGATGCTCGACTTCGCCGTTCGCTTCCAGCAGTTCACCGCGCCGGTGGTCGCGAAGGGCGTCGAGGACACGGCCTTCTACCGGTATCACCGCCTGACCGCGCTGAACGAGGTCGGCGGCGATCCGCGCAACTTCGGCTTCTCGCTGAAGGCCTTCCACGCCGCGAGCGAGGATCGCGCGAAGAACTGGCCGCACACCATGATCGGCACCTCGACCCACGACACCAAGCGCTCGGAAGACGTGCGCGCGCGGCTCGGGGTGCTCTCGGAGCTCGCGTCGGCCTGGCGCCTGATGCTGCGCCGCTGGAGCCTGCTCAACCGCAGCCACCGCCGCGAGCTCGAGGGCGCGCCGGCGCCCGCGCCATCCGACGAATACCTCTACTACCAGGCGCTCCTTGGCATCTGGCCTCATACGGTCCCCGATCCTTCGGAATTGAAAGCGCTTGGAGAGCGGCTGAAAGCCTACATGCTGAAAGCGGTGCGCGAGGCGAAGGAGCGCACGAGCTGGATCAACCCGGACGCCGACTACGAGTCGGCGCTCGAGCGCTTCATCGTCCAGTCGCTCGAGAACCCGCTCTTCGTGAACGATGTGAACGGCGTCGTGCCGCGCCTGTCGCGCCTCGGAATGCTGGCCGGGCTGTCGCAGGCGCTCATCAAGGTCGTCTCTCCGGGCGTGCCCGACTATTACCAGGGCACCGAGGTGTGGGACTTCAGCCTGGTCGATCCGGACAACCGCCGCCCGGTCGACTACGCCCTGAGGCGGAAGCTGCTCGCTTCGCTCGACAAGAAATCCTTCTCGCCGGGCGGGCTGCTGGAGAACCTGGCGGACGGCCGCGCGAAGCTGCACGTGACCGCGAAGGGCCTCGAGGTCAGGAAGCAATTCGCCGGGCTTTTCCGCGCCCCCACGTACGTGCCGCTCTACGCCGATTCGGGCCGCGAAGAGAATATCTGCGCCTTCGCGCTCAAGAACGGCGGCGAGACCGTCGTCGCGGTCGCGCCGCGCCTCTTCGCCGGGCTGATGCAGGAAGGCGACCTCGCGCCGCTCGGCGAGCGGGCCTGGGGCGATTCGAGGCTCGCGATGCCTGA
>CAYOVM010000155.1:0-7996 GCA_964407355.1 uncultured Enterobacteriaceae bacterium | reverse complement strand
GCGCAGCAGATCAAATCCGGCAAGCTGATTCCGCTCGCCGTCACGAGCGCGGTGCGCAATCCGGTGCTGCCGAACGTCCCCACCATGCAGGAGGCGGGCGTGCCCGGCTACGAGGTGCGCACCTGGTACGGGCTTTGGGCGATCAAGGGCACGCCGAAGGAGATCCGCGACACGATGTACAAGCACCTCGTGGCGGCGATGAACCAGCCCGACCTGAAGAGAATCTGGGCGGAGCAGGGCGCCGACGCGGGCGGCATGCCGCCGGAGGAATTCGCCAAGCTCGTGCGCAGCGAGATCGTGAAGTGGGGCAAGGTCGTCAAGGAATCCGGCGCACAGGTGGACAACTGACGTTCGCGTAGCCCGCTATATCACTCCCGCGGAGCGCAGCTGCGCGATTTCGGCGGCGCTTTTACCCAGGAGGCCGCTCAGCACTTCGTCGGTATGCTGGCCAAGCAGCGGCGGCGCGAGCCGGTAGTCGATCCGGGTCTCTGAAAAACGCATCGGGCTCGCGACTAAAGGCAGCCGGGCTCCGCTTGCGTGCTCGAGCTCGATCTGCACGCCGCGCGCCTTTACCTGCGGGTCGGCGAACACCTGCGCGATGTTATTGATCGGTCCGTTCGGGACGCCCGCGGCCTCGAGGAGCTGCACCCATTCGTCCGTGCTGCGTCCGGCAAACACCTGCGCAAGCAAACGGGTGAGCTCCTTCCGGTTCTCGACGCGCTTGCCGTTCGTCGCGAAGCGGCTGTCCTCGGCGAGCTCGCGGCAGCCCGCGGCGTCGCAGAATTTCCTGAACAGATTGTCGTTGCCGCAGGCGAGGATGACGTCCCCGTCCTTGGTGCGAAACGGCTGATAGGGAACGATGTTGGGATGCAGGTTGCCGATGCGCTTCGGCGGCTTGCCCGTGGCGAAGTAGTTGGTGTTCTGATAGGCGAGCAGCGCGATCTGCGAATCGAGCAGCGCCAGATCGAGGCGCTGGCCGACACCCGACTGCGCGCGATGGGCAAGCGCCGCGCAGATGGCGATCGATGCGTACATGCCGGTGATGATGTCGGCGATCGGAACGCCGGCGCGCTGCGGGCCGCCGCCCGGCGCGTCGTCGGGCTCGCCCGTGACGCTCATCATCCCGCCCATGCCCTGGATCATGAAGTCGTAGCCCGGGCGCTCGCGATACGGACCGGTCTGGCCGAACCCGGTCAGAGAGCAATAGATGAGGCCGCGGTTCTCCTTGCGCAGGTCCTCGTAGCCCAGGCCGTAGCGGTCAAGATCGCCGTGCTTGTAGTTCTCGATCAGCACATCGCAGTGGCGGGCGAGCTCGCGGACGACCGCCTGGCCTTTCGCGTCCGCGATATTCAGCGTGATCGATTTCTTGCCGCGGTTCGCCGAAGTGAAATACGCCGAGTCCTTGGTCTCGCGCCCTTGCCCGTCCTTGACCCAGGGCGGGCCGAAGGCGCGCGAATCGTCGCCGCTTCCCGGCCGTTCGACCTTGATGACTTCGGCGCCGAGATCCGCCATGTTCTGGCCGGCCCAGGGACCGGCCAGCACGCGCGACAAGTCGAGAACCCGAATATGCGATAGAGGACCCGCCACGAAAATCGCCTCGCTGAATGGAAACGCCGCAGTTTAACCTGCGCACGATAGGCGAGGAGGCTCGCCGGCGAACGAGCCCGTCAAGCGCTGCCGAGGAGATGCGCCGCGAGCTCGGCGAATCCCGCGCCCGAGGCGGCGTGCGTGACGTACTTCGGCATGCAAGGAAGCATGCTCTCGAAGCGGCGCACGTTCGCCACGCCGACCGAGTTCTCGAAGAACCCGAACATCGGCGCGTCGTTCGGGGAATCGCCGGCGAACACCACGCCGGACCCGCCCGAAGCGAGCTCGATGCCGAAACGCTCGGCGAATAACCGCCGGGTCATCGCCAGCTTGTCGTAGTCGCCGAACCAGCCGTTGACGTGGATCGAGCTCACCTTGGCGGTGAGCCCGGCCTCGCGCATCAGCGAAACGATGCGTTCCACCTTCCCGGAGGCGAGCGGCGCCACGTCCTCGCAATAGTCGATCGCCAGGTCGCTTTCGCGGTACGTCTGGTCGGAGGCGAGCGCGCAGCCCGGCACGGCCGCCACGATGCGCGCTCCGATTCCCGCCAGAAGGGCGCGGTTGCGCGCCCGCGTCGGCGCATCGTCCTGGTACTGCTTGACGAGCCGGCCGTCGACCATCCCGAAATAGAAAGCGCCGTTCTCGCCGACCACCGCGTCGACGGGCCACATCCGGGCGATGTGGTCGCACCAGCCGGCGGGCCGTCCGGTCACCGGCACGAGCCGCATGCCCGCGTCCTTCAGCCGCTCGAGCGCGGCGTAGGCCGCGGCGGTGAGCTTTCCTTCGGTGGTGAGCGTGTCGTCGATGTCGAACAGGACGGCGCGGATCGCGCGCGCGTCGAGCGCGGAGAGGGGTTTCATGCGACCGGCATCCGCACACGGATCGCGACGCCGTCGCCCGCGGGCAGGTTGGCGGCGAGGATGCTGCCGCCGTGGAATTCCGCGATCAGCCGCGCCACATAGAGCCCCAGTCCCAGGTGCGGCGTGCCCGCGGCATGGCCCCCTTCGCGCACCGAGATCATCGACTCGAAAAGCCGCGCCCGCGCACCGGCGGGAAGCAGCGGCCCCTTGTTCGCCACGGTCAGGACCGCGGCGCCGTCGCCGTTGTCGAGCGCGACGCGCACCGCCTCGCCGCGGCTCGAGAAATCGACCGCGTTCTCGACAAGCTTGTCGAGAAGCTGCGCGGCAAGGTCGGCGGCGCCTTGCACCTCGGTGCTGTGCGACGGCAGCTCGAGGGCGAAACGCGCCTGCGGATACGCCAGGCGATAGCCTTCTACACAGCCTCGCACCACCGGCACGAGGTCGTAGCGCTCACGCTCGGCCACCGCGAGGCTCTGCTCCAGCCGGGAAGCCTCGATCATGCGGTCGAGAATCCGGCTGAGCCTCTGCAAGCCCTCTTCGGCACGCTCGATGTAGCGGCGCGCCTCGGGCGCCTCGTGGGCGAGCTTCAGATTCTCGAGCGACGAGCGCACCACCGCGATCGGCGTGCGCAGCTCGTGCGACAGGCGCCCGGCCATGCTCTCCAGGTACGTGTGGTGCTGGGCGAGCCGCCCGAGCACCGCCGAGAAGCTGCGCGACAGGTCGCCGATCTCGTCCGCGGCCTCCGAGCCGGCGGCGAGGCGGGTGATGCGCCCGCGCGCGTCGATCGCCGACTCGGCCTCGTCGCGCAGCCGGCGGATGCGCACCGAGAGCCGCGTTGCATAGGCGATGAGAAGCGCCGCCACGCCCGTGAACGAGGCGAGCGTCACAAGCAGCAGCCGCTCGAGCGCGGCGCTTCTCAGCGAGGCGATCGGGTTGGTGGTCTCCTCGACCACCACCGCGCCGACGACTTCGTCGCCGCTCCAGATCGGGTGCGCCGCCGACATCACGACGGCGAGTCCGTCCTGGGTGCGGCGCGTGCGGGTCGCGGGCGTGCCTTGCAGCGCGGCGCCGACGTCGCCGCCGCCGGTGAGAACGTCCTCGGGACGCGCCTCGGCGAAATCCTCCGTCGGGCGCCGCGCCAGCCAGCCCACGAGAGGCTGCCACCACGGCGATTCCGAAGCGGCGTCGGCCGGGCGCCTCAGCGTCCCCGCGCGCGCGAGCACCTGAAGATGGCGGTTCACGATCCAGAGCCGCGAGGAGGTGCGCTGCACGCCGGCGAGAATCGCCGCGATCTCGGCGTCCTCGCGCGCGGGCGCGGCGGCGAGCAGATGCGGGCGCTCATGCAGCGCCGTCGCCACCGCACGCGCCGTGGCGAGAAGCGTTTGCTCCTGGCCTTCGAGGAGGAAGCGTTCGACTTCGTTCACGTACAGCGCGCCGGCCCACGGGAGGGCGAGCAAGACCAGCGCCACGAGCGCGAGCTTCATCCGCAGGCTGACACGCACACGCTTCATGCTTTCCGGCGCCTCAAACCTTCCATCTGTACCCCATGCCGTATGCGGTATCGATGGCGTCGAACGCCGGGTCGGCCGCGAGAAATTTACGGCGGATACGCTTGACGTGGGAAGTCACGGTGCCGTCGTCGACCACGAGGTTCGCCTCGCGCATGAGCTGCTCGCGGCTTTTCACATGCTCGGGAAATTTGGCGAGGGCGTGGACCATCCAGAACTCGGTCAGCGTAAGCGGTACGGTCGCGCCGCGCCACGCCACGCTGAAGCGCTTGAGGTCCAGCGTGAGCGGCCCGCGCTCCACGCGCTCCTCGGCGGCTTTCGGCTCGGCGGCGAGATCCGCGCGCCGGAACAAGGCGGCGATGCGCGCGAGGAGATGGGGCAGGCTCACGTCTTTCGTGAGGTAGTCGTCGGCGCCCAGGCGCAGTCCGGCGACGACATCGAAATCGCTGTCGCGAGCGGTCAGGAAAATAATCGGCAGGGTCGCCGACAGAGCGCGCAGCTCGCGGCACAGCGCGAAGCCGCCGTCGATGTCGTTGGCAAGGCCGATGTCGATGAGCGCGAGATCCGGCAGCCGGCTGCGCAACGCCGCGAGCGCTTCGGCGCGCGCCGCGAAGGCGAGCACTTCGAAGCCGTGCTTGCGCAGCGCGTCCGCGTAGTTCGTCCGGATGGCCGGGTCGTCCTCGACGATGGCGATTCTGCGTGGCATGGCGGACGAATATAGCCCATGGCGGGCGGCATGGAGGCGGCTGCCCGCGCTTTGCCAGAATTGCTCGGCGCTTCGCCAGCAAGCCTGCGCGGGTCCGACCGCTTCGGGATCTTTAATGCTCTGCAGAACAACCCGACGGGAGAACCGCCATGCATGCCCGCAGCAACGCCAGCAACTGGTACGACGTCTTCGCTTTCATTTCGCTCGCCGCGGGAATCGGTCTTGCCTGCGGCATCGTCCTGGGCGGCATCGCCCTGCTGCTTTCCGCGCCGGCTCACGGCGCGCCGCTCCCGGAAACAGGCGAAGGGACGCTGATGCTCCGCGTGCAGTACCCGGCCGAGGATGCCGGCGGCGTTGGCGCACTGCAGGCGCCGCTGGTCTCGACCGACGTCGTGTTTCGCGTCAGCGGGCCGCTCGCCCGCGCCCGGGTCGTGCAGACTTTCCATAACCCCGGGGATGACTGGTACGAGGGCGTGTATGTGTTCCCGCTTCCCGAGAGCGCCGCGGTCGACCGGCTGCGCCTGCAGGTCGGCGAGCGCCTGATCGAAGGCGAGATCCGCGAGAGGAGCGCCGCAAAGCAGGTGTACGACCAGGCGAAGACTGCGGGACGGCGCGCGGCGCTGTTCGACCAGGAGCGGCCGAACATCTTCACCACCAGCGTGGCCAACGTCGGCCCGCGCGAGACCATCGTGGTGGAGCTCGAGTACCAGCAGGTGCTGCGCTACGACGGCAACCGGTTCTCGCTGCGCTTCCCGATGGTCGTCGGCCCGCGCTACGTTCCGGCGGGCCCGCTGCGCGTGAACGACGGCGACCGGATCACGCCGCCCGTCATGCGGCCCGGAACGGAAGGCACGCGCACGAACCCGGTGTCGATCCGCGTCGAGCTCGACGCGGGCGTACCCGTGGCGGAGTTGAACAGTCCCTACCATCGCATCGATGTCCGCGCGCCGGACCCCTCGCGCCGCATCGTCGCTCTGGCTGACGGCGCGACGCCGGCGAACCGCGACTTCGAGCTCACCTGGACGCCGCGCGCCGGTGACGTCCCGCAGGCGGCCTGGTTCGCCGAGGAAAAGAACGGCAAGCAATACGGGCTGTTGATGGTGCTGCCGCCGGCGGCCGGCGGCGCGCGCCTGCCGCGCGAGGTGATCTTCGTGCTCGATACGTCGGGCTCGATGGCGGGCGCCTCGATCCGCCAGGCGAAGGAGGCGCTCGAATTAGCGCTGGCGCGCCTTGCGCCCGAGGACCGCTTCAACGTCATCGAATTCAACTCGAACGCGCAGGCGCTGTTCGCGGAGGCGCGCGACGCGAGTCCCGAAGCGGTCCGCAAGGCGACACGCTGGGTGCGCGCGTTGGACGCGCGCGGCGGCACCGAGATGGCTTGCGCTCTGGAGCTCGCCCTGCCGAGCGGCGAGCGCGAAGCGACCCACCGGGTTCGCCAGGTGATCTTTCTCACCGACGGCGCGGTCGGCAACGAGGAAGAGCTGTTTCGCCTGATCCAGGCACGGCTCGGCAGCTCGCGGCTCTTTACCGTCGGCATCGGCTCCGCGCCGAACAGCCATTTCATGACCAAGGCCGCGCAGCTCGGCCGGGGCACCTTCACGTTCATCGGCCGAGTGGAAGAGGTGGGTGCGAGGATGGGCGAGCTCTTCGCGAAGCTCGAGGCGCCTTTGCTGAAGGGCCTCGAAGTGCGCTGGCCCGCCGGCGTGCACGCCGAATCGTGGCCGGCGCGCATTCCGGACCTTTACGCCGGCGAGCCGATCGTCGTCGCCGCGGCGCTCGATCGCCTCGAAGGCGAAGTGCATGTCGTCGGCGAGCGCGACGGGCGCAATTGGGAAGCGCGGATACCGCTTACGAACGGCGCGAAAGGCGCCGGAATGGGAACGCTCTGGGCGCGCGAGAAGATCGCTTCGCTGCTCGACGCGGCGCGCGAGCGCGGCTCGGAGGATGAAGTGCGCCCGCAGGTCGTCGACCTCGCCACGGCTCATCGGCTCGTCACCAAGTACACGAGCTTCGTCGCCGTCGACCGCACGCCGGCGCGCCCGAGCGCCGAGCAGCTGAAGCTCGGCGCCGTGCCGACGCTGCTCCCTGACGGCTGGGATCACGGCAAAGTCTTCGGCGAGCTGCCGCAGGGCGCGACCGACAGCCGCTTCGCGCTGATCAGCGGTCTGCTATCCCTCCTGCTGGCAACGGTGCTGCTGCTGCGCAGGCGCCTCGCATGAAGTGCGACAGCGACCTGCCCATGGGCGCCGAGTGCGCCTGGCCCATTCCCCCGAAGAGCAGCCTGGCGGATCGCGTCGGGCTCGCTGTTGTCGCAATCCTGCTCGTGCTCGGCGCCTGGCAAGCGGGACGCGGCCTCTGGATCCAGGCGAAGGCGGGCCTCGCGCAGGTTCTCATCAGTCGTGCGTGGGTACGCACGCTGGGCGGCGAGAGCGCCGTCAAGCCGTGGCCGTGGGCGGACACCTGGCCGGTCGCGAAGCTCATCGTTCCACGGCTGGGAATCGAGCGCTACGTATTAACGGGTGCGGACGGCTCCGCGCTGGCGTTCGGACCGGGCCACGCGGAAGGCACAGCCCGGCCGGGACAGCACGGCAACAGCGTCATCGGAGGACACCGCGACACTCACCTTGCCTTCCTGCGCGATGTCAGGGTGGGCGACGCCCTGATCATCGAGCGTCCGGACAAGGTGCGCGTCACTTATCGAGTCGGCCGGGCGGAAATTCTGGACCGGCGCGACGTCTGGGCGATGCAGCAGGCGGGACCGACGCGGCTGACCCTAGTTACCTGCTATCCATTCGACGCAATGCGCGCCGGCGGGCGCCAGCGCTACGTGCTGCTCGCTTTCTTGAGCTGATCGAGCTGCAGCACACGGATGCGCGGCGCGCTGCTTTCCTTGGTCGCTTGGGCGTTGGCCTTCGCTTGCACGCGCTCGCGGTCCTGCTGCGCCCGGCGCGCCTTCTCGAATGTCTTGCGCACGTCGGTATCGAAGCTCGGCTTGTATCGGAAGGAAGAATCGAGGATGTGTTTCATTGGCTCTCTCCTGCGCTGGCGTGTACAGATTCTTGCAAACCCCGACGCGCAGCGATGCGGTCCTTTCTAGTCTCGCCGGACTATCGTGCCGCAGCAACACGAATTTCGAGTCGTGCAGGAACTACACGCGTCGTCCGAAGTGCTACCGAGCCGCGATGAAATGTGGATAACTTTGCGCGAACCGGACGGCGAAACTACTTCTTGCGCAGCTTGCGGATCGCCGCCAGTTGCGCCGCGAGCATCGCCAGCTCGCCCTCGACGACCGCCAACTCCTGCTTGTCCGTGGCGGTGCGGCGGGCTTCCTCGGC
>CAYOVM010000154.1:0-8000 GCA_964407355.1 uncultured Enterobacteriaceae bacterium | reverse complement strand
TCGAACGAGTAGATCTCGAGGGCATCGGCGCGGTGGATGCGTTCGCCGGAGAGCTGGCTCAGAAGCACCGCCGGGTCCTTGTGGGTGTAGACCGCCACGCGGGGCGCGGCCTTCCCCGCCTTGTGCAGGCGGGCGGCGTCG
Organism: uncultured Enterobacteriaceae bacterium; assembly: GCA_964407355.1. Classification (GTDB taxonomy): domain Bacteria; phylum Pseudomonadota; class Gammaproteobacteria; order Burkholderiales; family SG8-39; genus SCGC-AG-212-J23. Next base: position 7,859 of record CAYOVM010000154.1, on the reverse strand, counting down.
GGGGCGCCGATGTCGATCCACGCGAGGAGCGCGCCGGTGAGGTCGCGGACGGAGAGGGCGGGCTCGTCGGGGTTGGCGAGGCCGCGCGAGAAGGCGAGGCCCTCGGTGTGCTCGAGGCAGTAGGCGAGCACGCGGGTCGCGAGGTGCTCCTCGGTCTCGGACGGATGGCGGGCGACTTTCAGGGATAGCGTTTCGTAGACGCCGCGGTCGACATCGGAGAGCCGGATCTCGAAGTTGTAGATGATCGAGCTCAGGGCCATGGGGCCGCGAGCTTAGCGCGATGGGGGAAGCAATTACACAGTTAGTCGCTTGTTGACGTCGCGCGCTCGCGACGCCGCCGACCTATACAAAACAATTAGTTACGAGCAATGAGATCGGGGCTGTCCCGCGGCAGTGACGGTTTGGCGCGCGATCGAGACGCGATTTTTTCGGTAAGCCGCTGATTCGGAAGCGCTTCATCGAAGTGGTATGCGCCTTGCTGGTACACGGCGACCGGGTCGGTTTCGAAAGGCCTCACTAAGTGAAGAAAACACGCCAGCACCAAGGGCGAGCGCTTTTTCTGACGTACATCTGCGGTTCGTTTGCCGCGGTCCTCATGGCCGCGCCGCTGCTTCATTCGCTGTCTTCGGCGAACGCGAGCGCAGGCGCGTCGCGCCGTCCCTTGCCGACGTTCGAGCAGGCCGATCGCAACCAGGACGGGTACGTGAGCCGCTTCGAGTCGCGCGCGGTGCGCGGCTTGTCGGAGGGCTTCGAGCGCGCCGACCGCAACGGCGACGGCAGGATCGACAAGGTCGAATACGCGAGGGCGCTCGCGGATCTCGACGCAAACCCCTAAGCGGTCAACGCGACCATCGAACGAGCTGCAGAAAACGAATTGCGTCTCTCCCTGACCAAGACCGCGGTCGATGAAAGCGGCGATCGCCTGCTCGCGCGCGAAGCGCGCTGGCTGCGCGAGCTGGAGGCGGTTCCCGAGCTCGAGGGCCAGATCCCGCGCCTGCTGGAGGAAGGCACCGGCGCCGACGGCCGGCGCTACCTGGTGGTGAGCGTGGCGTCCTCCTCCGAGGGGGAGATCCGCGCCTTCACCGACGACCACGCGCGCTTTCTCGCGAAACTGGGCAAGGCGCGCTTTCGCGCCACCGACTTCGAGCTCTCGGGCTGCGGCCAGTGGCTGCAGCGCTCGCTGAAGAGCGCCGAGGCGTTCGTCGAGCCGGCGCGGATCGCGACGCTGCAGGCGGCGTTTCACGACTGCGAGACGGCGCTGCTCTACTGGACCGGCCCCTATGTGGCGGCGCAGGGCGATTTCGCGCCCTGGAACATCCGCACCGCGGGCGCGCAGCTTTTCGTCTCCGGGTGGGGACGGGCGCGCACCGACGCGAGCCCGCTCGACGACGTGCTGCACTACCTCGTGATCCAGCGCGCGCTGCGGCTGCGCCCGATCACCGCGCGCTTCCTGCGCTCGGCGATGAAGCGCGCGCGCGAGTTCGCGCAGCAGGCCTATCCCGACTGGTCGTGGCGTCCCCCGGTGATCGGCGCGCTGACCCTCGTCTACCTGCTCGGCGCGAGCCTGCACCACATCCTCGAGCGCCGCGGGCTCGACCCGGCCGACGCGGTGCTCGGCTCGTACTTGCGCCTCATCGAGAAGCGCGCCGCCTGGATGCCGGAATGAATTCAACCGCAATGGAAACGGAGAAAGTGAAATCATGAGTGCTGCTGCCACCGCCGCGGGTTATCTCTACGCATCGGGCCGCCTGCGCGGGCGTTCGAAGGAAGGCGAGGAGCCCGAAAGGAACGAAAGGAAGGACCGGGATCCGTCGGCGCCGCCGCCAAAGCGCCGGCTGCGCGTCGCCGCGATCCCCGAGCAACCGATCCCGCAGGCGGCGGCCCCGGCGCCGCGCGCCCGGCCCGTGCCGAAGATCGAATACCGCGTCCGGCGCTGGCGGCCGGAATGAGCGAGCCGCGCAAGCTGCAGCACCGGCCGCGTAGCGGCGGGCTTTTCGTCGGCCGCCTCACCGCCGAAAGCGGCACCGGCACGCTGCTCGAGGCGCTCGATCTCTTTCCGGGCGCGCGCGTCGACGTGATCGGGACCGGCCCCGAAGCGCAGCGGCTCGGCGCGCATCCGCACGTGCGCCTGCTCGGCCGGGTCGGCCCCGCCGAAGTCCTGGAGCGCATGCGCGGCGCGGCGTACCTCCTGCTTCCGAGCCTGAGCTACGAGGCGCTGCCGCGGCCGCTGATCGAGGCTTACGCCAATGCGCTGCCGGTGATCGCGAGCCGCCTGGGCACGCTCGCCGACCTGGTCGAGCCGGGCCGCAACGGCCTGCTCTTCGAGGCGGGCTCGGGGCGCGACCTCGCGCGCCGGCTCGCCTGGGCGGAGGCTTTTCCCGAGAAGATGCGCCAGATGGGGGAGTGCGCGCGGGCAGACTACGAGGCCCGCTTTGTCGCAGACTGGAGCCACCAGAGGCTCTTCGGCGAACGCAGGAGAGCTGCGAGGGTTTGAAGCGGCTTTCTTTTTTCCGGGAAGAATTTCTCCGGAAACGCTGAAAAGGCAAAACCATGATCGAGTTGGGCATCACTCCGACGCTGATCCAGCCGGTCATTCTCTGCGGCGGATCCGGAACGCGGCTGTGGCCGCTGTCGCGCCAGCACTATCCGAAGCAGCTGCATGCCCTGAACGGCGAGCGGACCCTGCTCGAGGAGACGGTCGCCCGCTCGAGCGGCGCCGCCAGCTTCGTCGAGCCGCTGGTCGTGTGCAACGAGGGCCACCGCTTCATGGTCGCCGAGCAGTTGAAGCGCGCCGGCGCGCGCCCCAAGGCGATCCTGCTCGAGCCGGGCGGCGACGGCGCGGGGTCCGCCGGGCGCGGCACGGCGCCGGCGCTGACGCTCGCCGCGGTGCACGCGGTCACCGCCGACGACCCCGTGCTGCTCGCCATGCCTTCCGATCACGTGATCCAGGACAGAAAGGCTTTCAACGAAGCGGTGGAACGCGCCGCCGCGCTCGCGCGCCAGGGCTACATCGTCACCTTCGGCGTGCCGCCGGCGGCGCCGGAGACGGGCTACGGCTACATCCGCGCCGGAGGTAAAGTAAAAAGCGGGACTAACGGCGCGGGCGATACCGCGCGTCCGGAAGGCGGTCCGGACGCGTACTACGTGGAGGCGTTCGTCGAGAAGCCGAACGAGGCGCTCGCGCGCACGTATATCGATTCGGGCAACTATCTGTGGAACGCCGGGATCTTCGCGGTGCGGGCGTCGGTGTGGATCGACGCCATCGGCAGCTTCAGGAAGGAAATCCTCGCCGCCTGCGAGCGCGCCTGCCGCCTGGGCAAGCGCGACGGCAGCTTCCTGCGCGCCGACGCCGCGGCGTTCTCCGAGTGCCCGGCGGACTCCATCGACTACGCGGTCATGGAAAGGCTCTCGGACGGCACTTCGAGCTACGAAGCGGTGGTGGTGAAGCTCGATGCGGGCTGGTCCGACGTCGGCGCGTGGAACGCGCTCTGGGACATCGCGCCGAAGGACGCCGACGGCAACGCCATGCACGGCGACGTGCAGGCGGTGGACACGAAGAACACGCTCGTGATCGCGCAGCAGCGCCTGGTCGCCTGCGTCGGCCTGGAGGACATGGTGGTCGTCGAGACGCCCGACGCGGTGCTGGTCGCGCGCAAGGACAAGGCGCAGGCGATCGGGCCGTTGGTGGCGAAGCTGAAGGCCGCGGGGCGCGAGGAATGCCGGCAGCACCGCAAGGTGCACCGGCCCTGGGGCACCTACGACGGCATCGAGCGCGGCGAGCGCTTCCAGGTGAAGCGCATCGTCGTCAACCCGGGCGCGACGCTGTCGCTGCAGATGCATCACCACCGCGCCGAGCACTGGATCGTGGTGCGCGGCACGGCGCGCGTCACGCGCGGCGAGGAGACGTTCCTGCTGACCGAGAACGAGTCGACCTACATCCCGACCGGCACCCGCCATCGCCTCGAGAATCCCGGCAAGCTGCCCCTCGAGATCATCGAGGTGCAGTCGGGCTCATACCTCGGCGAGGACGACATCGTGCGCCTCGACGACGCCTACGGCAGATCGGCTAAAACTTGAACTGCGCGTTTGCCATGACCGCGGTGTACGTGTAGTCGCGCAGGAACACGTTCGACACCCGTGTCCCGTGCTCGAGCCCTGCCGAAAGCTCGATGAAGCGCCTCGGCTCCCAGCCGGCGCCGAAGCGCGTGAGGCGCACGATCTGCTCCTGCTGCGGCGCGCCGGCGACGATCTGGGCGGCCTCGCCCTGGAACTGCTGGCGCTCCCGCAGCACGAGGGCGTAGAACACCAGCTTCTCCGTGGGCGCCCAGCGCGGCCCGAACGTCGCGCCGGTGACCACGACGGAGGTGGCGGCGATGTCGATGATGCTGCGCGGCTCGTGGTAGAGCGCGAGCTCGAAGCCGGTCTTCTGCAGCGGCGTCCAGAGGAGGGTGCCGCGCCAGGTGGTGCCGCTGAAATTGCGCTCCGGAAACTGCACGTAGGAACGGTTGGTGCGGCCGATCCTCGCCGTGCCCGTGATCTGCGGACCGGCGACGATGGTGGTGACCAGAGCGACCTCCCGCTCGGTGAACTCGTTGTTCACGAGGGTGGTGCTCCCGACGATCGGCTCCAGGGTCGGATAATTCGCCTTGGTCTGGCGCACCTCGACGCCGAAGGCGTTGCCCAGGGCGGTGACATAGTCGACGCCTCCCAGGAGCGTGAGCGCGCGCGAGTTCGCCGCCGTGAGCTCGCTCTCGCTGCGGCGCGCCCTGGCGCCGTCGACCGCGCCGCGCAGCCGCACGCTCGGTCCGAGCCGGTAGGCGCCGTTCGCGAACGCGTGGTCCTCGGTGATCATGTCCTTGACCGGGCGCTGCAGCGCGGCGAGATCGGCGAGGCGGTGGCGCCGCTCGTAGCCGAGCGCGCCGCTCAGGTCGTTGGTGAACTCCCAAAACCACTCGCCACGCAATCCATAGCCCACGTGGTTGAGCTTGCTGTTGCGGTGGTAGGAGTACTGGTCGCCGTTCGCCGTAAGGCGCAGGCGCTGGCGGCCGGTGACCAGAAAGTCGTGCCGGATGCCGGCGCCCACGCGCAGCACTTCGTCGGAGGGGTCGTCGCGGTCGCCGAGGAGGGCGCGCCGGTTCACGCCGTCGGCAAAGCGGAAGATGTTGTTGTCGCGAAGCGCGCCGGCGCGCACGTAGATCTCCGTGGGCCGCGGCGCCTCGGGCTGATACGCCGGGAAGCGGCCGAGCGTCGGCCATGGAATATTGTCGACGGCCTCGAAGTGCTGCGCGAACGCGGCGGCGGGCGCGAGAAGAGCCAGCGCGAGCGCGGCCTGAAGGTTCGTGCGCCTCAGCGCTGCCCGGAGTGTCGTGTGGGTCATGGGATTTTTTCTTTCATCGATGCGAATCGTTGCCCCTGCCGTCGCGGAATTCTAAGCGTTGCCGGATTTTTTTTATGTCGCCAAACGGTGACATCTGTCGCATGACAATGCCAGCGCGCCGGCTGCTTCCCGCGGTCCTGTTCGCGCTGGCCGCGGTTCTGCTCGCCGCGGCGCTGCTGCCGGTTCGCTACGAGGCCGTCGCGCGCGTCCTTTTGCCGAGGCAGTTCGACGCATCGGGGTTCGCCGCCACGGCAGCGGCCTGCGACGTGACGGCCGGCGCCGAATCCGGCAGCCGCGTCCTGAGCCTGCGCCATGCGGCGGCCGATCCGGCGCGCGCCGCCGCGGAGCTGAACGGCTTCCTGCTCGCGCACGTACCGCCGGGGATGCTGGTCATCGACGAGGCGAGCGCGCCTTTCGCCTTCCACGGCCCCGGACCGCGGACGCGAGCAGCCTTGGCGGCGGCAGCCGTTTTCCTCGTTGTTCTGGTTTTTCCGGTCCTTGCTCTTTCGAGGCTGGAAAAAGGAAGCAAGGCACCCGAGCGCGAAGTGGTGCGATATGCGCTCCGTTTCGCGCAGCTCGGCCAGAAGACCCTCCTTGTCGAAACCGGGACCACGTTCCGCGTCGTGCTTTCGGGCGACGCGGCCGCGGCGCTCGGGCCGAAGCTCGAGATCCTCGCGAGCCTCGCCGGAGGCGCGCTTACAGTCGCGCGGACGATCGAGCGACCCGCTGTCGCTTGGGGACGACGTGAAGATCACAAGGCTGTCGTGAACTCGTGACAGCTGCGCGGGTCACAAACAGCGGATACTCCGCTGGTGCGTGACGCGCTGAAAACCCTCGCGGGCTCGCTTCCTTACCCGCGCTCCTTCCTCGGACTGCTGCTTGCCGGGTTCACCCTGGTGACACTGCCGCTCGTGGGCGCGCTCGCGTACTCCGCCTGGAACACCGAGCGCCTGTCCGGACAGAGCCGCACCGCGGTGTTCAACGCATCGCAGGCGGCGCGCGCGAGCCGCTCGATGGTCGAGCGCATCGGCACGATCGAGCGCCTCGCGCAGCAGATCGCGGTGCTCGACGACGACCCGGAGCTCGTCGCGGCGTATGCGCGCGCGCACCGCAGCTTCAAGCAGCTCGCCGGCGAGATCGCGCTCCTGCCGCTCGACGAGTCGCAGGTCGCGGCGCTCGGCAGGACGGTCGAGCACGAGCAGGCGCTCTACGATCTGCTCACCGTGCCGCCGCGGCGGCGCATCGACAAGGACCAGATGAGCGAAAGCCTCGACCGCCTGATCGACAGCGCGCGCGAGGTGCTCGCGATCAACAACCGCATCGTCGATCGCGAGGTGGAGCGGCTGCGCGCCAACGCCGAGAACGTGCAGCGCGGCCTGATCCTTCTCGTGCTCTTCAGCACCGCGGTGGCGCTCAGCATCGCGCTCGCGCTGACCCGGTACATCGCGCGGCCGATCGCCGAGATCGACAGCGCCATCCGCCAGCTCGGCGGCGCGGATTTCTCGCGCCAGATCGCGGTGCGCGGCCCCGAGGACCTGCGCTACCTCGGCCGGCGCCTCGACTGGCTGCGCCGGCGCCTGGACGAGTTCGAGACGCAGAAGAACCGCTTCCTGCGCCATGTGTCGCATGAGTTGAAAACGCCGCTGACGGCGCTGCGCGAAGGCGCGGAGCTGCTCCACGACCAGGTCGCCGGGCCGCTCACGCCGGTGCAGAAGCAGGTCGTGGGCATCATGCGCGACAACAGCGTCAAGCTGCAGCGGCTGATCGAGGAGCTGCTCGATTACCAGCGCGCGCTGCATGCGGCGGCGTCGCTCGAGGTGCGGACCGTGGCGCTCGACGACCTGGTGGCGGACGCGGCGCGGGCCCACCAGCTCGCGGCCGCGTCCAAGGGCCTGCGCTTCGTGCTCGACGCGCAGAGCGCGACGATCGACGCGGACCCGGAAAAGCTGCGCTCGATCATCGATAACCTCATCAGCAACGCGGTGAAATTCACGCCGCCGGGAGGTACGATCTCGGTGAAGGCGCGCGCCGTCGAGGGAAAATCGGGCGGCGAAGCGGTCATCGAGGTCGTGGACTCCGGGCCGGGCGTCGCCGCGGAAGAGCGCGAGTCGATCTTCAACCTGTTCTTCCGCGGCCGGCGGGTGGAAAGCACCACCGGCGGCTACGTCAAGAGCAGCGGCCTCGGGCTCGCCATCGCGCGAGAGCTGGTCGAGGCGCACGGCGGCCAGATCGCCGTCGCGGAGGGTCCCGGCGGTCATTTTCGCGTAACACTGCCGCGCCGTTCGGCGCGTGCGCTTGCCGACGCCGCGTAACGACGGTCCGCAAGAATGGCAGGCTAATTCTAGGAGAGGCACGAGCTACATGAATCATCAAGAAATCCCCAGGGCGGGCAACGACCAGGGCGGCGCCCATAGCCCGAAAGTCCTGCTGGTCGACGACGACAAGGACCTCCTGCAGCTGATCGCGATGAGGCTGAGCGCCT
>CAYOVM010000153.1:5745-8024 GCA_964407355.1 uncultured Enterobacteriaceae bacterium | reverse complement strand
TCAGCGCATGCAGCAGTTCAAAGTCCATATGGACCAGCGGTCTCCGGGCGCGAGCAGCGAGTCAACGCCGCTAAATAGTTGCGCTATGATACAACTATGCATGTCGTGCCCAGGGAGGACGACGAGCGCACGGCAATCGCTGCGCGCAAATCGTGATGGGCTTCTGGCTTCGCATCGCCGGAACGATCGACGCTGTTAACGAAGCTGTCGCTCGCGTGGCCCGCTGGGCGCTCCTTGCGAACGCGCTGCTCGTTGCGGGCAATGCAATCAGCAGAAAGCTCTTCTCGACTTCTGCGCCGGTCATCTACGACCTGCAATGGCATTTCTTCGCCGTGGTGGTGCTGCTCATGGCGGCCTACACGCTCCAGCGCGACGAGCACGTGCGGGTCGACGTGTTCGCGCAGAGATTGGGCGAGCGGGGCATGGCATGGCTCGACCTCGCCGGCATCGTGCTGATCCTGCTGCCGGTCTGTCTGCTGATGGCCTGGGTCACCACGCCTTCGTTCGTTGCGGCCTTCCTCTCGGGCGAGACGAGGGCGAGCCGCGAGGTCGGCAGCGATCTGCCATCCTGGATCATCAAGAGCCTGCTGCCGGCGGGCTTTCTCCTGCTCGCGCTGCAGGGCTTCGCCGAGGCGATCCGCTGCCTCGCCTGCCTGCGCGGCGCGCTTGCGCGGCCCGTGCACAGGCGCCAGCTCATCGGCGGGGCGGGGCATGAGCCCTGACATCCTCGTGCCGGCGATGTTCGCGTCGCTCATCCTCGCGCTGCTCGCTGGCTTCCCCGTCGCTTTCTCGATTGCCGCGGTCGCGGCCGCCTTCGGCGCGATCGGCATCCTGAGCGGCCATTTCGAGCCGCCGTTCCTCCTGGCCATGCAATTCCGGATCGAAGGCTTCTTCCGCAACGAGAATCTGCTGTCGATCCCGCTGTTCCTCTTCATGGGCATGCTGCTGGAGCGAACGCGCATCGCCGAGGACATGCTGCGCGCGCTCGACCGGCTGTTTGGCGCGGTCCGCGGCGGCATGGCGTATACCGCCGTGCTCGTGGGCGCAAGCATCGCGGCGATTACCGGCTTTGTATCCGCTTCCGTGATCGCCATCGGGCTGATCGCGCTGCCGGCCATGCTGAAGAAGGGCTACGACCCGAAACTCGCGACCGGCGTCGTCGCGGCCTCGGGAACGCTTGCGCAGATCCTTCCGCCGAGCATCGTGCTGATCGTGCTTGCGGACCAGCTCGAGGTGCTGTTGCTCGACATCTACCGCGGCGTGCTCCTGCCGAGCGCTCTGCTCATCCTTCTCTACGTGCTCTACATCCTCGTCCTCACACGCCTGCGGCCACAGTACGCGCCGGCAGGCCTCTCGGGCCCGCGAACCGGCATGGCTGTCTTGGGCGCCTGGCGCGAAGCGGCCGTGGCCGCGGGCTTTCCGCTGGGCATCATCCTGCTCGTTCTCGCCTCCATCTACTTCGGCGTCGCCACCCCGACCGAGGGAGGCGCGGTCGGCGTGGTGGGAACGCTCCTGCTCGGCGCGGCGCGCGGCAAGCTAGATCTGCGCAACCTCCGGCAGACAATGGAGACCACCGGCATCCTGTGCAGCTGCGTCCTGTTTCTGCTTTTCGGTGCTTCCTTCTTCACCCTCGTGCTGCGCGGCCTCGAGGGCCAGGAGTGGATCGAATCGCTTTTCAGCCATATCCCGGCCGGGCAGATCGGGTTCCTCGTTTTCGTCAACGCCGCGATCTTCTGCCTGGCCTTCTTTCTGGACTTCTTCGAGATCGCCTTCATCGTCCTTCCTCTCATCGAGCCGGTGGCAAGGAAACTCGGCATCGACATGACGTGGTTTGCGGTGCTCATCGCGGTAAACCTGCAGACCTCCTTCATGCATCCGCCCTTCGGCATCGCCCTCTACAACCTTCGCAGTATCGCGCCCGCCTCGGTCCGGACGTCGCAAATCTACTGGGGAGCGGTGCCGTTCGTGCTCATCCAGCTTCTCATGGTCGGCATCCTGATCGCCGCTCCCGGCATCGTGCTGAAGAACGCGCCAGCGCCCGCGACAGGCGAGATCCAGATGGAAACTCCAGACCTCGAGCCGGAAGTGGTGCCGCCGGGAGCGGAAGAGGAGCCGCGCGAAGGGCGCGGCGGCAAGTGAACCCGGCCAAAGGATTGAGGGCGGATCGGGCAGGCGGGGGCGGCGCCGATTCACCCGTGATTATGCTTGTTCCCTCGATGTCGAGCGCGCGTGGGAATAAGCTATTCGATGAACAGGTGAAACGACTTTTCGGCGAGCTT
>CAYOVM010000153.1:0-5645 GCA_964407355.1 uncultured Enterobacteriaceae bacterium | reverse complement strand
CTATTCGATGAACAGGTGAAACGACTTTTCGGCGAGCTTGCGGCCGCCATAATGAAGCTCGAAGGTCTCCGTTCCGGGCCCTGGCGTGTCCACGCAATGGTTGTCGTCGCCGCTCGCGATTATCCCTCCTATGTGCCGCAGCTCGCCTATTCTCACCTGCAATACCGAGTCGTTGTGATACACCACTTCGCGGGTTTCCTTCAGCAAGCATGGGCTGGAGGATCGAAGAATCACTTTCACCTCGGCAATTGCGCCCGAAGGAGTGCCCTTCACGACAAAGGCAACGCCATAGGAAAGCCCTTGCCTGAGCGGGATGCGATCTGTCTGCTGCGAGATCCGCAATTTTTGCCCGCGCACAAGGCGCGCGCCGACGGAGGATGTCGGATCTTTACTCGCCGCAGTCCGGTCAAACTCCAGTATCCCGAAGGCGAGGATGTCGATCGAATCGACGGCGATCCCGCCCTGTGGCACACAGCTCCAGGCAGCCAGACATAGAGCGGTCAGTGCCGCTATCCGGGATGCCAGCGGCATCCAAAAAATGGCGCGTCCCCGATGACCGGCCAATTCATTCGTACTCATTCAAACGACACAACTCAGTGATGATCGTGCTCGTCGCCACGAAAATGCGCGCCACCATGCGTGTCCTTCATGTCGCACGCGGCGGCCTCGACCTGCACGGTGGCATGGCGCATCGAGAAGCGCGAGGCGAGCATCTCAGTTGTCGCCCGCAGAACGGTTTGCTCATCGGCGCCTTCCGCGAGAACGAGGTGCACGGTCAGGCTGTTCTTGCCGCTGGTGAGGGCCCAGACGTGCAGGTCGTGGATCTCGCCCACGCCGGGGACCGCGAGCAGAGCCTTTTCGATTTCGTCCAGCGCGACATCCCGCGGCACGCCCTCCAGCAGGATGTTCATGCTTTCCTTCAGCAGCTTCCAGGTGCGCGGCACGACCCAGAGACCGATACCCGCGGCGACGGCGGCATCGATCCATGCCCACCGCGTGAAATGGATGATGACGGCTGCCAGGATCACGCCGAGGGAGCCGATCATGTCCGCCCACACCTCGAGATAGGCGCCCTTCAAGTTCAGGCTCTTCTCGGAGCCGCCTTGCAGCATGCGCATGCCGATAAAGTTCACCGCGAGCCCGATCGTCGCAATGACGAGCATGCCCATCGATTGGATCTCAGGCGGATTGCGGAAACGCTGGTATGCCTCGTAGAAGATGTACGCGGCCACCAGGATCAGGACGACCGCGTTGAAGGCCGCGGCGAGGATCTCGAAGCGGTAGTAGCCGAAGGTGCGCTTATGGTCGGCCGCCCGCTTGCCGATCCGGATGGCGGCGAGCGCGATAGCGAGTGCCGCAGCGTCGGTGAACATGTGTGCCGCATCCGATATGAGCGCCAGGCTCCTGGTGAGCAGCCCGCCGGCGACTTCGGCGATCATGAAAGCCGTCGTAAGGCCCAATACGATCCACAGGCTGCGCTCGTTGGCGCTGCCGGCTCCATGGTCGTGTCCGGAGTGTCCCGCGCTCATGGCTTCCTTGCTTTTTGCCGTGCCGCGCGCCGCGTTTCGACCCATTCATACATGAGCGGGAGCAGGAGCAGCGTCAGCGCGGTGGAGCTGAACAGTCCGCCGATCACCACGCTTGCGAGCGGGCGTTGCGTCTCGGCGCCGACGCCCCTGGAAAGGAGCATCGGCAGGAGGCCGAATATGGCGATCGACGCCGTCATGAGGACCGGCCGCAGACGCAGCAGCACGCCTTCGCGGACCGCGTCACGGATCGAACGGCCTTCTTCGCGCAGGTGATTGATGAACTCCACCAGCACGATGCCGTTGAGCATCGCCACGCCGAACACCGCGATGAAGCCGATGGCCGAGGGTACCGAGAGGTACTGTCCTGAGACCCACAGCGCGAGCACGCCCCCGATCGTCGCGAACGGGACGTTGGCGATGATGAGGCCGGCGTAGAGGAACGAATTGAATGCCATGTAGAGGAGGACGAAGATCAGGGCGATGGTGATGGGGACGATGATCGAGAGCTTGGCGAGCGCGCGCTGCTGGTTCTCGAACGCGCCGCCCCAGTCGAGCCGGTACCCCTCGGGCAGCTTCACCGATTCGCGAAGTTTCGCTTCCGCTTCATTCACGAAGCCGTCCACGTCCCGGCCGCGCACGTCCATCTGCAATACGGCGTAGCGCGACAACTGTTCCCGCCGCACGAAGGTATAGCCTTCTTCAAGAGAGATGGAAGCGACGCGCGACAGGGGGACGATGGCGCCCGCGGCGGTACGGATCGGCGTGTTCTGGATCGCCTCGACGCTCGAGCGGAACTCCGGCGCGAACCAAACCTGGATGTCGAATCGCCGTGTGCCGTCGATGACCGCGCTCACTTCCTTGCCGCCGATGCCTGCCTGCACGACCTCCAGGATCTCGTCCGCGTTGATGCCGTAGCGCGCCGCTTCTTCGCGATTCACGCGCACGATGAGCTGCGGTTTGCCCTTGTTGGCTTCCGCGGCGAGGTCGGCGACGCCTTGCACCCCTTCCAGCACCTCCTTCGCCTCGGCCGCGAGGCGGTCGAGGGTCGGCAGGTCCGGACCAATGATCTTGAGCGCTAGCGTCGCCCGGACTCCGGATATCAGCTCCTCGACCCGCATCTGGATGGGCTGGGTGGCGGAGAAGACGACGTTCGGCTGCGATTTCTGCAGCGCGTCCTGCATCTTCTCCGAAAGCTCGTGCACTTCCATGCGCTCGGGCCACTGGTCCCGCGGCTTGAGCCGCACCAGCACCTCCATGTAATTCACGTCCGTGGTCTCGCCTTTTTCGGCGCGCCCTATGGTGGCAAGGACGGTTTCGACCTGGGGGAACTCCTTTCTAAGGTCCGCCGCCATCCGTTGCGATACGCGTACCGACTCATCGAGAGAAGTGGACGGAATGCTGGTGACCCGGAACATCACCTCTCCCTCCCGCAGGGTCGGCATGAATTCCTTGCCGAGAAACGGAATAAGCGCAGCCGAGGCGCCGAGGAGCAGGAGCGCCGCGGCGAGCACGACGCCCTTGTGAGCGAGCGAGCGGTCGAGGAGCGGCGTGTACAAGCTCTTGAGCCCCCGCACCAGCCAGGTGTCGCGCTGCTCGCGCGGCTTGAGCACCAGCGCGGAGAGTACCGGGACGAGCGTGAGCGCAAGCGCGAGCGACCCCGCCATGGCGAGGGCGATGGTGATCGCCATGGGCTTGAAGAGCTTGCCTTCCAGCCCCGTGAGCGAGAACAGCGGCAGAAATACGATGACGATGATGAGGATCGCGAACGTGACCGGCTTCGCGACCTCGGTGGCCGCGCGCAGCACGAGCGCCGAACGGCTGTGCTCGGCGAAGTGGTGCTGGGAGAGGATGCGGAAGCTGTTCTCGACCATGACTACAGCCCCGTCGACCATCATGCCGATGCCGATGGCGAGGCCGGCGAGCGACATCAGGTTTGCCGAAAGGCCTACCTGCTGCATCAGGATGAGCGCAATGAGCATCGCGACCGGCAGAGAAACGATCACGACCAGCGCGGAGCGGACCTCCCCGAGGAACAGGAACAGGATCACCGCGACCAGGATCCCGCCTTCCAGGAGCGCCCGCTCGGCCGTGCTCACCGCTTTCTCGACCAGGTCGGTGCGATCATAGACCGGCTTGAGCGAAACCCCGGCCGGCAGCGACTGGGCGGCGATCTTCAGCTTCTCCTTTATGGCGTCCACGACCCGCTTGGCGTTTTCGTGGATGCGCGAAAGGCCGATTCCGAGCACGACTTCCTCGCCGTCGCGCGTGACCGCGCCAAAGCGCACGCCGCCGCCTTCCTTCACTTCCGCCACGTCCCTTACATAGATCGGCGTTCCCTCCCGCTGCGCCAGGACGATGCCGCCGATTTCCCGCGGATTGGAGACGAGGCCCAGTCCGCGCACCAGGTATTGCTCGCGGCCGACGTTCAGATACTGGCCGCCGACCTGGCGATTGTTGGAGGTGATAGCCTCCATGACCGCGCGGAAGCTGATGGCGTACTTGACGAGCTTCTGCGGATCGACGAGCACCTGGTACTGCTTCTCGTATCCGCCCCAGGACGTGACGTCGTCGACTCCGGGCGCGGTGCGCACCGTCATCCGGACCGAGAAGTCGTGCAACGCCCTGAGGTCCATGAGCGACAGCTTCTTGTCCGCCGACTCGACTGTGTACCAGAGCACCTGGCCGAGGCCGGAGCTGTTGGGCCCCAGCTCGGGCTCGCCGTACCCCTGCGGAATGCGGCCCTTTGCTTCCGCAAGCCGCTCCCCCACGAGGCGCCGCGCGAAGTAGATATCCATGTCGTCCTCGAAATAGACGGCGACATAGGAGAGGCCGAACATCGAGATCGAGCGGATCTGCTCGACCTTCGGCAGGCCCGCCATCGCGCTTTCGATCGGAAAGGTGAGGAGCTTTTCGACATCCTCCGCGGCGAGGCCCGGCGACTCGGTATAGACGTTGACCTGCGTCGGCGTCACGTCCGGGAAAGCGTCGATGGGAAGCGTCTGCCAGGCGCGCACACCGAGGCCGACCACCGCGACGAACAGCAGCAGAACGAGAAGCTTGTAGCGAAGCGAAACTTCGACGATTCGTTCGAGCATGGCCGCCTTAGTGCGCGTGTCCGCCGCCGAGCTGCGATTTCTGCAGCTTCGCCTTCAGCTCGTAGGTTCCGGCCACGACGACTTCCTCGCCCGGCTTCACGCCGTCCTTCAGCTCCACGCGTCCGACGCGCCGTTCGCCGGGAAGAACCGTTCGCGGCTCGAAGCCGTGATCGCCGCGGATGAATACGGTGGGCTTGCCGTCCATGAGCACGACTGCGTCTTCGGGGACCAGGATTGACTTGCTCGCGCTTTGATCCGAAACGCCAATGGCGACGTTGGCGAACATTCCGGGCCTGAGCCTTCCGTCCCGATTCGGCACCTCCACGCGCGCCCTAACGGTGCGCGTCTCCTTGTCCATGAGGCTCGAGATGTAAGTCACCCGGCCCTTGCTCGGCGCTCCAGGCCATGCCGCGACGGTTACCGTCGCCGGCGCACCTTTCGCGAGGCGGGGCAGGTCCTTTTCGAAGACGTTGGCCTCGATCCAAACCGTTGTCAGATCCGCAACGGTGAACAGCGGCTTGGCAGGCTCAGCAAGCGCGCCCGGTACCGCGGTCTTTTCGACTACCGTGCCCGCGAATGGCGCCGCGATGCTGAAGAAAGAGGCGCCATCCCCTTCTTGCGTCGTGCCGACGCCCAGCATCTTCACTTTCTCCCGCGCCGCTGCGACGGCGGCGCGGGATTTGTCCAGATCGCCGCGGGCCCGCAGATACTCCTTCTCGGGGACGACGTTGTCGGCGCGCAGGCTTTCGGCGCGCTTGAAGGCGGCTTCCGCCACCTTTGTATCGGCCTCGGCCTGTGCGAGCGCCGAGCGCGCCTCGCCCACTTCGATGCTGTCCAGCACGGCCAGCGGCTGCCCGCCCGCGACCCGGTCTCCGAGCGAAGCCTGCACCCGCACGACACGGCCGGGCACGCGCGGGCCGACCTGTGCTAGGCGATCCAAGTTCGGCTGAATGGTTCCGGTGACGGCGATCTCGCCGCCGGCCGAGGTCAAGCTCGCTTTCTCCGTCTTGATGCCGGCGGC
>CAYOVM010000152.1:2872-8077 GCA_964407355.1 uncultured Enterobacteriaceae bacterium | reverse complement strand
AGCGGCGCGGGCGCGGCGCCCTGCGCGAGCTGCGCGTGGATTTTCTCGTCGAGCGGAAAGACGGTGGAGGGGTGGTTGTAGTAGCCGCCGAGGTAGCGCAGGCGGCCCGCGGCGTCGAAGGCCGCCAGCAGCGGCGCGGCCTCGATGCCGTAGCGCTCGGCGAGCACCGCCGGCGAGGTGGTGGTGAAGCGCAGCCCGGCGCGCTCGGCGGCGACGCGCTTCGCCGGATCGTCGCCGACGAAGAGCACGAGCTCGTCGGCGTCCGCGAAGCGCGGCCGCTGCGTCAGGTGCGTGAACAATCTCGCGGTGCAGGAGCAGCCGGCGTAGATGACATGGACGACGAAGCCGCGGGCCGGGTCGCGGCGCAGCGCGCGCAGCTCGCGGACCAGGCGCGCCTCGTCGTCGGGCTCCGGCATGGCGGCCATGTGCCCGAGCGACATCGAGGCAAGGCCGGTCAGCACCACCACGGCCCAGCCGGCGAGCAGCGCCTTCCCCAGACGGCTTGTCTTGTTCGGAGCGGACGCCGGCGGGTCAGCGGGCGTGGGAGACATGCGCGGCGCCTCGCGCAGCCTGCGGGCTGCCCAGGTCGCCCCGCAGGGAATTCAGGTCGGCCAGGATGCGCGCCGGATCCGCGGGCCGCAGCATGACGCCGGCGAGGCGGCCCTGCGGGTCGAGCGCGAAGATCGAGGTCGAGTGGTCGATGGCGCCCGGGCCGGAGGGCACGGCGGCGGCGCCGAGCTGCGCGGCGAAGCGATCGAGATCCGCGCGGCTCCCGGTGAGCCCGATGAAGCGCTCGTCGAAGTGCGTGAGATAGCTTTTCAGGCGTGCCGGGGTGTCGCGCTCCGGATCGACCGTCACGAACACGACCTGCGTGGCGCCGCCGGGCACGCGGCTCGTGAGCTCGGGCACGCCGCTCGCGGGGTGACGCGCGAACTCGCTCAGGACCTGCAGCGTCGTCGGGCAGACGTCCGGGCACGAAGTGAAGCCGAAGAACACGAGGCTCCAGCGCCCCTTCAGCAGCGCCGGGTCGAAAAACAAACTGTCGGCGGTGACCAGCCGCGGGAGCGCCACGGGCGCGCCGCGCTCGACCGGGAGAAGCGTCTGCGTCAGTGCCTGCCGGCTGTGGTGGTCCCTGCTGGCGCCGTGCTTGTGGCCCAGGCGCGATTCGCCCGCCAGGGAAACGGTCAGGACCGCCGCGACGCTCGCGATCAGCAGCAGCGAGGCCATGAGCTTTTTTCTCATCGCGCGCCCTTGCGCGCGTCGGGCTTGGCGTCGAACAGCGCGTGCACGCCCTCCCGCATCACCTGCTCGGCCTCGGGGGCGTCGGCGAGCTCCAGGTCCGGCGCGAGCAGCATCGCCAGGGTGGATTCGAGGCGGCCCTGCGCCGAGGCGAAGAAGTACTCGCGGAAATCCAGGTCCGGAGCGCTCACCGGGCTGATATCGGTGCCGGTGATGAGCGAGGGCAGCCCCGTCATGATCTCGCAGCCCTGGCGCAGCAGCTTGTTCTTCATCCGGCCCATGAGCTGGTTGTTGAGCTCGCGGCACCAGTCTTCCAGGTGGCGCTGCGACAGCTCGCGCGCGCCCGAAGGATGCATGCGTATGAGCAGGGTCTCGTCGATGTTCACGGTCGAGAGCAGCCGGATCTTGTCGCCGCTCGCGCTGAGGATCGACACGTAGCGCATCTCGTGGGGCGTGCGCGGCGTGGTGTCCCGCTCGCCGGCGACCAGCCCGTACGCGGAGAACAGCTCGACCGAGGACTGCACGTACAGATCGATGACGGTGGCTATGGGTGCGGCGGTTTTCGAGCTCATTTTCTCTCCCTGCTAGAACAGCGTGATTTTTCCCGGCGCGGGCTGCGCGCCGGACGATGGATCGTCGTCGAGGGCCTCCAGATCCTCGCCGCGCAGCACCCGGCGCACGCGCCCCTCGATCTGCGCGATGTCGCGGTCGATGGCGGAGAGGTTCTGCACGAGCGGGTCCTGGAACTGCAGGTGCGACAGGGCCTGGTTCGAAAGCTCGATCACCGCGTCGAGGCGGCTGTGCGCCGCCTGGTCGGCCGAGCGGTCCGTCTGCAGCGAGGCGAGCTTGACCTGCGCCGCCACCTCGTCGACGAAGGCGCGCGTGCGCTCCTGCATCGAGGTCGCGCGCGCGCCGACCGGCGGCAGCCCCTCGCGCACCGCGCCGATCGCGGCGCTCACCTTGTCGGCCGATTCGCGGATGGTGACGCTCAGGTCGCGCATGTGCTGCGCGATCACGGCGAAGCCGCGGCCCTGCTCGCCGATCCTCGCCGCCTCGATCCGGGCGTTGATCGCGAGCAGGTTCGAATACTGGGTGAGGCCGTTGATGGAGCGGATCGCTTCCTCGACGCCGTCGGCGAGGCGCAGCACTTCGGCCACCGCCGCGGCCTGGCTGCCCGCGTCCTGCTGCATCCCGTCGATGAAGCGCGAGGTCGCGGCGTCGGAGCGCGCCTTCGCCTGCGTCACGGTCCGGTCGGTCTCGCTGATCAGGCCGCGGACGTTCTCCACGATGCTGGAGAGCACGTTGCCGCACGCGAGGGTCTCGCGCTCCGAGAGCGCTTTCAGCTCGTCGACGCGCTCCGCCACCCGCTGCCGGCCGCCGGCGATCTCGGCCATGATGCGGGCGTCATCCGCTTCGGCGCGCGCGTCGACGGCGCGCGCCGCGGCGGCCTGGGCCTCGCGGCGCTGCTCCCACGACGGCCGCAGCATGCGCCGCCACGCGGAGAGATCCCGGATCACGACTTGGTGAGGTGCTTCGCGGTCTGGACGAGCTGGTTCGCGTCGAAGGGCTTCACGATCCAGCCGACCGCGCCCGCCTCTTTCGCGCGCCGGATCATCGAGGGCTGGCCTTCCGTGGTCAGCATCAGGATGGGCAGCGTCTTGTGCCCGGGGTTCTTCTTCACCTTCTCGACCATCTCCAGGCCGTTCAGGTTCGGCATGTTGACGTCGCAGACCACCATGTCGATCGCGGGGTTGGACTCGATCGCCTCCAGCGCCTCCTTGCCGTCGGCGGCCTCCACGATCGCGAACCCAGCCTGCTTCAGCGCCATCGACACCTGCTGTCGCACGGTGCCCGAATCGTCGACTACGAGAATCGTCTTCGTCATTTCAATCTCCTGTTGTCCTTTAGGCAGCGACTTTGCGCTTCGCCGCTTCACGCAGCGTCGCGGCGTGGCCTTCGTAGACTCCGTGGTCCGCGGGGAACGCGAAGCTGATCCGCGTGCCGAGGCCCGGCCGCGACTTGATTTCCACCGTGCCGCCGAGCGCCTCGCAGGCGTCGCGCACCGCGGCCATGCCGATTCCGCGTCCGGAGAGCTCGGTGACGCTCTTCTTCGAGCTAAGGCCCGGGATGAAGGCGAGGTTCTCCCGGCTGCCGAGCGCGGCCGCGTCGATGCCGAGCTGGCCGGCCTTCGCCCGCAGCGCCTCCCAGTCGACGCCGGGACCGTCGTCCTCGACGGTGACGACGAAGCGGTTGTGCTCGACGCTCGTCGACACCTTGATGAGGGACTGCGCCGGCTTGCCGCGCTTCGCGCGCAGCTCGCGGTCCTCGATGCCGTGGTCGACGGCGTTGCGCAGCACGTGGATGAAGGCGGCCCAGAACGGCGCGAAGCGCTCGGTGTTGAAGCGCACGTCGTGCGGCGCGATCGAGACCGCGACGTCGCCCTTGCCCATGCGCTGCGCGAGGCCCTTGATCTGCTGCTCGATGCGCGCGAGACGCTTGCCCGCGGGCTCGAGGCGCCACGATTCCATCAGCCGCACCACGACGTCGCGCTCGACGCCGTCGAGCACCGCCTTGATGATCGCCTGGTAATCGGCGTCGTCGATCTCGATCGAGCTGCGCAGGTGCTCGCCGATCAGCTTGCCCAGGTCGGCGCGCGTCTGCGTCCAGGCCTGGTGCAGCGCGGCCATGTCGGCTTCGGAGGGCGCCCGGTTCTCCTCGGCGATGTGGTTCTCGAGGTCGTGGCAAAGATCGGAAAGGCGGCGCATGCCGAAGATGGCGGCGTTGCCTTTCAGGGTATGGATCAGGCGCTTCAGGTGCTCGAGGTCCGTATGCCCCTGCTTCAGCGAGCGCATCAGCTCCTCGGCCTCGGCGAGGAATTCGAGGAAGCCCGCCTTGTCGCGCATGATGTGCTGGAAGAGCTGGAGCAGCTCCGCGTGGTAGCGCTCCGCCGCCTCCTTGCGCAGGCGCTCGGTGATGTCGGCGACGATGACCAGCAGCTTCTCGGGCGCGTCATCCGCGCCGGTGATGAGCTGATAGTTGACGGAATAGGTCCTGTCCCGGTCCTTGAGCTGCTTGGGCAGCTGGCCGAGCGCGACCTCGGGCGGAAGCAGCCCGTCGCGCACGCTGTCGAGCGCGAGCGCGAACCATTCGGCGAAGTTCGCGTCGCGCTTGCCGAGCCAGGCGGCGAGCTTGTCGCCCGCGACCGGCGCGCCGAACCACTTCTCGATCACCCGCGAGCATTCGCTGGACAGGCGCCCCTCGAGATCGACCGTGACGAGGCCCGTCTCGACGTTGTCGAGGATCAGGCGCATGTCGCGCTGCTTCTCGCGGATCGTGGCGGTGCGCGCCTCGACGATCTTCTCCAGGCCGATGACGTTGTCGAAGAACTCGCGCGAGATGTAGCAGGCGGCGATGGTCTCGAGCACCACGAACGCGGCGTGCACGACGACCACCCACCATTGCGCCTCGTAGTTGAACACGCTCGCCGGGACGATCAGCCAGACGACGAGGTGGTGCAGCGCGACCGTCACGGCCGCGGCGATGTTCACCATCGGGTTCGCGAACATGCACAGCATCGCGAGCAGCGCGAAGAAGTAGAAGTGCATCTCGATCTGCACCGGGCCCTGGCCGAAGTGCACCAGCAGGCCGCCCATCAGCATCGCGGTGATGCCGTAGACCACCGAGAGCGCGCGCGGGTGGCGGATCATGCGGTAGGCGATGGTCGGGCCGACCATGACGGCGGCGCTCAGGAGCAGCGCCGAGACGAGACCCGTGCCCGCGACCCAGGCGACCGCCATGAGCGCCGGGATATGCAGGTAGAAAAATATCAGCGCGACCTTGTTGAGGCGCGCGAGGTAGCTATGCTCGAACGGGGTGATCTCCCTGGGCAGGGCCAGGTACTTGGTGAACCGCATGTTGCTCTCCCCTACTTATCTTTGCGTGCGTACACCCTACCGGGTACCGCCG